>NZ_JBLVPT020000044.1:0-1092 GCF_048286795.2 Flavobacterium frigidum | reverse complement strand
TAAATTTGCAGCCTAAAAAAGGCGACTTCTTAAAAGACCTTATTTGAATTGTAGAGTCGTGAAATTTGAAGATTATATTAGAAAAAAGAGGTTTTTTCACAGCCTGACGTCTCGTGGCTTGGCGTCAGTTGGGGATTTGGTAAGCCAAATGTATCGAATAAAGACCGAACTTTCAAGTACAAAACCAACTTTAAAGTTCGCCCAAAACCCCAATTGCGCCAAACCGCTGTTGTGCGATCGTATTTTTTTTATAATTTTAATTACTTACAACAACTCCAACAATTTCAGTTTCATTTATCAATCCTAAATATCGTGAATCTTCAGAATTATCTCTATTATCTCCAAGAACAAATATTTTTCCTTTTGGTATTACTAATGGTCCAAAATTATCTTTATTCCAATTATTTTTGAAAACTTTTTTAATCGTTTCGTCTAATTTTCCTTTTTCTTCAATTATTCTTTTTGAAGTTAATCCGTATTTTTTTGCAATTGAATCTTCTAATAATGCTTTTACATTATTTTCATCTACCGCAAAAGCAAAATTATCATCTGAAATATTTTCCGCTGACTTTATTTTTAAATAATCTTTTTTACTTACTTGATAAAAATGAATTTGTTTAATTTCTTTATCAATGTTTACTTTATTTAAATAAACTATTCCATCAACAATTTGTAAAGTATCATTTTCTTTTCCGCAAAGTCTATGAATTCTTATAAGTTTGCCTGAAAAATTATCTTCATATTTATAACAAACAAAATCTCCAATTTCAGCACTAACTAAATTTGAAACCAACATTCTTGAGTTTAATTTTAGATTTGGTTCGTTTGCAATTGTAGAGTTTTTGTATGCTTTTAGTATTCCAGTTTGAGCAATTATATTATAAGATATAAATAATGTTGCAAAGATTATTAAAAGTATTTTAAATATTTTCTTCATAATTAATTTGTAAGTTTCTGATTTAAAGCGATTTTACAATATGTCGCACAACGTCAGTCTGTGAAAAAACTCCCGTTTTATTATGCTCAAATATACTAAAAAACTTGTATTAAAAGAAGATTTTTCGTATTTTTAAGCATGCAACACATCATAGG
>NZ_JBLVPT020000043.1:0-1148 GCF_048286795.2 Flavobacterium frigidum | reverse complement strand
CCAATTATGCGAAGCTAATCCATCAACAGGATTGAATGTAAGCCCAGCAAATTGTAATACTGCTACAGCCACAGTTGTAGTAAACAATCCAATAGATGCGGTAAACGATCCATCGGTAACCGTTGCATCAAACAATACGGTAGTAACCGCATTGAATGCCTTAGCTAATGATACGTTAAGTAACAGCGCAGCGACTACCACTAATACCAATGTGACGCCATTAACGACAGGACCATTGAGCATTGATGCCAACGGAATAGTAACCGTTGCAGCCAATACTCCAAGTGGTACGTATAGCATCACCTACCAATTATGCGAAGCTAATCCATCAACAGGATTGAATGTAAGCCCAGCAAATTGTAATACTGCTACAGCCACAGTTGTAGTAAACAATCCAATAGATGCGGTAAACGATCCGTCGGTAACCGTTGCATCAAACAATACGGTAGTAACCGCATTGAACGCATTAGCTAATGATACGTTAAGTAACATTGCAGTGACTACGACCAATACTAATGTAACGCCGTTAACCACAGGACCATTGAGCATTGATGCTGACGGAATAGTAACCGTTGCAGCTAATACTGCAAGTGGTACGTACAGCATCACGTACCAATTATGCGAAGCCAATTCATCAACTGGATTAAATATGATCCCTGCGAATTGTGATAATGCAACGGCTACTGTAGTAGTCTTTAATCCAATAGACGCTGTAGACGATGGTCCTGTAACTGTAGCTTCAGCAACAACACCTACAGTTATTTTAAATGTAACAGATAATGATACTTTAAATACTATTGCAGTTACAGCTACAAACACTGATGTAACACCAATTACTACAGGACCATTGAGTATTGATATTAACGGTAATTTAATAGTAGCAGCCAACACAGCTTCAGGAACTTATCTAATTACTTATGAATTGTGTGAATCTGGTGCAAGTCCAGCAAATTGTAATACGGCTGTAGCTACAGTTGTAGTTCAGAATCCATTACTTGCAGTAAATGATGGGCCAATTACAGTAGCGACTGCTGAATTTTCTAAAGTTGTTTTAAATGTTACTTCAAATGATACGTTACATGGAGATCCAGTTACAGATGCAAATACTAATGTCACACCACAAATAGCAGGTCCATTAAGTATAGCTA
>NZ_JBLVPT020000042.1:0-1299 GCF_048286795.2 Flavobacterium frigidum | reverse complement strand
CACTAGTGTCCACTAAAAAATAAAACAAGTTCTTTGAAATTATTGTAAATCTGTATTTTAAGAGTCATTTTTGAGCGTGACGATTTGAAATGATTATTATGTTCGTAAATCAATATTACGAATATGAATCACGGTAAATATGTCTTTTCTCAACTGATTGAATTTCTTCCTCAACGTGTTTTTGACAGGTTAACTAGTAAATATTTTGGCAATAAATCGGTCAAACATTTTACTTGTTGGAATCAATTATTATGTATGATTTTTGGTCAGCTTTCAGCAAGAGAAAGTTTAAGAGATTTGATAATTGTTATAGAAGCACATCAATCAAAATCATATCATTTAGGATTTGGCAAAAATGTAACTCGTAGCAATTTATCCAAAGCTAATGAAAATCGTAATTATAAAATATTTGAAGAGTTTGCCAATCATTTAATATTGATTGCTCGGGATAAAAACAGCAATGATGCTTTTGAAATAAAAGGTAATATTTATGCTTTTGATTCTTCAACAATTGATCTATGCTTGAGTGTATTTTGTTGGGCTCATTTTCGAAAAACTAAAGCAGGAATAAAATTGCACACTCTATTTGATATTAACACACAAATCCCGGTATTTATCCATATAACAGAAGCAAATGTGCACGATGTTAATGCAATGGATGTCATAGATTATGAGTCATTTGCGTATTATATTTTTGACCGTGCTTATGTTGATTATGATCGACTTTTTCGAATTACAAAAGCAAATGCTTATTTTGTTGTTAGAGCAAAATCTAATGTGAAATTTAAAAGAATGTATTCTCTAAAAATTGATAAAACCACTGGAATTAAATATGACCAAATTGGTAAAATAGAAGGTTTTTATACCTCAAAAGATTATCCAGAAAAGATACGAAAAGTAAAATTTTTCGATACTGAAAATAAAAAAATGTTAGTATTCTTGACTAATAATTTTGAATTATCAGCTCAAGATATTGCACTACTTTACAAACAAAGATGGCAAGTAGAATTGTTCTTCAAATGGATAAAACAGCACCTAAAAGTTAAGACCTTTTGGGGAACAACAGAAAATGCTGTTCGTATTCAAATCAATGTAGCAATTGCAACTTACTGTTTGGTTTCTATAATAGCAAAAGATTTAAAAATCAATCGTTCAACCTACGAAATTCTACAAATTTTATCCGCATCATTACTCGAAAAAACATCTATAAATGAACTACTTATGAAATCAGATTACAATAATGTCAATGAACATAATACTAACCAGCTGGTTTTCAACTTATTTTAATTGGACACTAGT
>NZ_JBLVPT020000041.1:0-1354 GCF_048286795.2 Flavobacterium frigidum | reverse complement strand
TACGTTTACGGTTAGCGTAGCTGTGGTACAATTCGATGGGTTTACATTAACTCCTGTAGTCGTATCGGACTCACAGATGGTATACGTAACCGTGTAAGGTCCCGTTGGGGTATTCGCCGCAATGGTAACGTTTCCGTCTGCATCTACTAAAATTGCTCCAGTAGTGATTGGCGTAACATTTGTGTTTGTTGTAGTTACGGCAACTCCGTTTAAGCTGTCGTTTCCTATCACACTTCCTGCTGCTACTGGTGTAGTGCCTGAGGCTAATGGTGCTAATGGTGTTCCTAAGGTATCGTTTCCTGCAATGATTTGACCCACTACGTTTACGGTTAGCGTAGCTGTGGTACAATTCGATGGACTTACATTAACTCCTGTGGTGGTGTCTGACTCACAGATGGTATAGGTAACCGTGTAAGGTCCCGTTGGGGTGTTCGCCGCAATGGTTACATTCCCGTCTGCATCTACTAAAATTGCTCCAGTAGTGATTGGGGTAACATTCGTGTTTGTTGTAGTTACGGCAACTCCGTTTAAGGTGTCGTTTCCTATCACACTTCCTGCTGCTACTGGTGTAGTACCTGAAGCTAATGGTGCTGCTGGTATTCCTAAGGTATCGTTTCCTGCTATGATTTGACCCACTACGTTTACGGTTAGCGTAGCTGTGGTACAATTCGATGGACTTACATTAACTCCTGTGGTGGTGTCTGACTCACAGATGGTATAGGTAACCGTGTAAGGTCCCGTTGGGGTGTTCGCCGCAATGGTTACATTCCCGTCTGCATCTACTAAAATTGCTCCCGTAGTGATTGGGGTAACATTTGTGTTTGCAATCGTTACTGCAACTCCGTTTAAGGTGTCGTTTCCTATCACACTTCCTGCTGCTACTGGTGTAGTACCTGAAGCTAATGGTGCTGCTGGTGTGCCTAAGGTATCGTTTCCTGCTATGATTTTACCCACTACGTTTACGGTTAGCGTAGCTGTGGTACAATTCGATGGACTTACATTAACTCCTGTGGTGGTGTCTGATTCGCAAATGGTATAGGTAACCGTGTAAGGTCCCGTTGGGGTGTTCGCCGCAATGGTTACATTTCCGTCTGCATCTACTAAAATTGCTCCAGTAGTGATTGGCGTAACATTTGTGTTTGTTGTAGTTACGGCAACTCCATTTAAGCTGTCGTTTCCTATCACACTTCCTGCTGCTACTGGTATAGTACCTGAAGCTAATGGTGCTGCTGGTGTGCCTAAGGTATCGTTTCCTGCTATGATTTGACCCACTACGTTTACGGTTAGCGTAGCTGTGGTACAATTCGATGGGTTTACATTAACTCCTGTAGTCGTATCGGACTCACAGATGGTA
>NZ_JBLVPT020000040.1:0-1388 GCF_048286795.2 Flavobacterium frigidum | reverse complement strand
TGTCCCGTCCTGAAATAGCGATACACAAAAAGTATCCTAATGGAAAAACATAAAGAAACACACTATGTGAAGCGGACTCAAAAAGATTATTCAATGTCTTTTAAATTACAAATTGTTCAAGAAATTGAACGAGGACAACTTACAGTTACAGAATCCACAAAGACTTATGGCATTCAAAATAGATCAACTGTTGTTAAATGGCTTAGAAAATTCGGTAACTTTGATTGGGAAAACCAAACACCATTTACTATGTCAAAGTCGCCAGAACAAAAGATAATGGAACTTGAAGCCAAAGTAAAACTTCTAGAGAAACAGAAGTCTTTTTTGGAACGACAGGCTTTTGTTGCAGATAAAAAAGCAATCATTTTTGATATGATGATTGATATTGCTGAAGAAGAATATAAAATTGACATACGAAAAAACTCTCCACCCGAACAATCGACCATTTTACACAAGAAGAACAACAAACAATAATGTTCGCCTGTAATTTGTTCGGGATAGACAGACAGGTTTATTATCGAAGGACTAAAAGAAAAATAAATAAGGAAGCCAAAGCAATTGAAGTAGTTTCAATGATTCATCAAGTTAGGCAATCAATGCCTAGACTTGGTGGTAAGAAATCATATCACATATTAATGGATGATCTTAAATCAATGAAAATTGGAAGAGATAAATTATTTGATATACTCAGAGCTAATCATTTATTGATACAGCCAAAGCGTTGTTATCACGTAACCACTAATTCTCATCATCGATTTAGAAAACATAAAAACCTAATTCTTGATTTAGAAATAAATAGGCCTAATCAAGTTTGGGTATCAGACATAACATACATCGGAAAACGAGAAAAACCATGTTATTTAAGCATTGTTACAGATGCATATTCTAAGAAAATTATGGGGTATTACGTTGCTGACAACATGAATACAGAGAGCAGTGTTAAGGCTCTCAATATGGCTATAAAACAAAGAAAGGGTAAAGAAACACCATTGATTCATCATTCAGACAGAGGACTACAATATTGTGCGAATGATTACCAAAACACACTAAATAAAAACGGAATACTACCAAGTATGACACAAAACTCTGACCCATATGAAAATGCAGTAGCGGAAAGAATAAATGGAATATTAAAACAGGAATTCATGATTGATAAATACAACCTAGATTTAAAAATCATGAAACAAATTGTAAAAGAATCAATCAGTATATACAATGAATTAAGACCTCATTATTCTAATTTCATGTTGACTCCAAATAAAATGCATATACAAAGTCAAATTAAAATGAGGACATATAAAACAAAAAACACTTGCAAAAACGTTTTTGCAAGTGTTTAATTAAATATTTTTATCTAATAATCTGTATCGGTTATTCAGGACAAGACA
>NZ_JBLVPT020000038.1:0-3072 GCF_048286795.2 Flavobacterium frigidum | reverse complement strand
TTTCTCCTGACAATATTGCAAAGCATTAACAATATTGTACTTTTGGTTGAGTCGCGTAAATATATCAACCCAACCTACTGTTGTAATAGTTATAAAATATGCCTGATCTGTAGTTGTTGCTTTATATTTTGTTGACATTTTTTTTATTTAAAAATACAATAAAAGCTACAAATAAAACAATCACATAGCTTTAATTTATTTCTTTTGGTTTAGATTTGCTTTGTGGGCGCGGATTATGGTTGTGGCTCATTGCTGTGGCTCATTATTGAGGGCACGGATTGCAAATCCGCGCTATCGTACATGAGAGATTTTTTTACATATCCGCGCGATCGGGTTTTCTTTAAAAATGCCGATGGTAGCATTGGTTTTGTAGAAGATGTAAGCAGTTACGGAAGTACAATTGTACAAAATGCAATTAAAAAACGAGGAGAATTAAGAGGTACATTAAGTGGTATAACATCTGCAGACGATGCACACCATTTATTCCCAGTGCAAACATTAAAAGAAAATCAATGGGTTAAAAAAGGTGTTGAAGGAGGATTTGAATTTAATACTGGTAGTGTTAATGGTCTTGGAGTTAAGAAATATGTTAAGGCTACAAATACAGGAAGACATGGACCACATCCGCAATTAACTAAGCAAATAATGGATCACATGGATTATTGGGCAAACCAAACAGTAAATGGAGTTAAAAATAGTTCCTTAACGACAGCACAGACAGCTGATTATATGAGAGGTTTAGCAAATTCTTTAAAGAATAAAATAAACAACAGTACAGTTAAATTAAATGATTTAAACCTCAATTTACCGCACTAATAAATTTTCCGCATTAACTAATTCAAGCCCTTTAAAAGATTTATGTGTTAGAGAAGTGAATACTTTTTCTGACACATAAATTGTTTTATTTAAAGGATGAATGAACAAATCATAATTCAGATTGAACATAAGACTTTGGTAATTATAAACTGTTTTCATAAAACCTAATTCTGTTTGTTTGTCAAGTAGGTCTTGATGAGTTTTTATTTCAACATCTCCAAGGTTGTCACCAAACTCATTGATTTGAAATTTACTTTTAGCAAAATCCAAATGATTTATACCCTCATTCCAAACAAAATGCACCCAATAATATTGATGTACAGTCCCTTTATCTTCGATGGTTGCAGGAAAATATTTGTGTGGTACTAAATTAAATTGCTCTAAAACATCCTTTACGTTTTGGCTTATTAAAAGTCCACAAGCACTAATAGTGCCTTGCCCCATTACATCACAAAGCCTTGCCCCATTAGCTAACCGAAATCTAATATCAGGAACAAAATCGGGAAAGAAATCAGAATCCAAATTGTAAACGGAATCAACTTTATTAAAATCATAATCTTCAAAGCTTTCAACAGCAGGGTACGCCATTCCAGTTTCTTTAGTTCCTACGGCAGGTTTTAGGATATAGTATTGGCTCATTTAGAATACGCTTTAATGTTTTTAAAATCTCTAACCATCATATCTACGTGTTGCAAAATGTAGCTTTTAGCATCTTCATTAAGTGCGTTAATCTCTTCCAATCTTTTTAGAGTGTCTTGGTCAAGCAAAAGCGTTGTTTTGCCTACAAGGTAGTCAATAGAAATACTTAAAGCATCTGAAATCTTAATAATTACATCAACGCCAGGAGTCATTAAATCTCTTTCGTATCGTCCTATAATATCTCCAGACGTACCAATTTTTTTCCCCAGTTCGCTTTGCGAAATACCTTTTTGCTTACGTAGAAGCATTATGTGTTCACCTATTGTCATACTTAAACGTATTGAATTAGACCATAAATTATATGATTAAGCAAAGATACAACACTTAAACATCTTATAAAAAATCAGCTGGTAAAAAATTCAATGTCGTTTCAGATGATTTAATTGGTCATGGCTCTCAAAAAGACTTTACTTTTGCTAATAAAGAGTTATTTAACAACCCAGCTGCTCGAAGTATTCAAAAAAAACGTACTTAAAGACTGCGGGTTGCTGTGCATTCTATGATGAAAAACAAGCAAAATTTGTTAAAATTATGATGCGAATTTATAAGTATTAATGTATGGTGTTTCACGATTAATAACGGAAAATACCCTGCTTATAAGTTTGCATCTAATATTGTTTAAAACAAGCATAGCATTTTTTCCTTCTCCTTTCTTTTTAGCATAATACTGTTTTAATTGAGGGTCATATTTTAATGATGTCATGGCACACATTTGCAGTAACCCCGATGGCTTGGATATGACGAGCATTCTCGATATTGATCCCCGCTGCTCGAAGTATTCAAAAAAAACGTACTTAAAGACGGCGGGCTGCTGCGCGAATGTCTCCGACTTCGCGCCGTTTTAAATCGTTTTGCCATCCGTAAACGTGATAAAATTCTCACGACTTTTTACTATAACTATCCTTAGAATAATTAGCGTTTCAAAAGGGATAAAAAACTACAAAGTAACCGTTGGGGTATTTTGTAGTTTTTTGGTTTTATTTAAAATGGAGTATTATGATTTATCACTTAACGATTTGAGTTTAATAAGACATCTACGAAAAAGTCGGGAGACTTTTATTAGATTTACTTATAACAAGAACATTCAAGAAAAGGTCGAAGTCGGGAGACTTCGCCGAGCGGTGTTTAAGTAGAACGTACCACACGAAAGTATTCGTGCGGTAGCGGGGTTTCGCGCCATTTTAAATCGTAATGAACCACAGATTCGCAGATTAAATATTACTATAATCTGTGAATCCGCGGTTATTTTAGATAGGTAATTATATTTCGAATCCTAGTTTTTTGCGCACCTTGGCTAGTACACCATTGGCCACAGCCGATGCTTTTTGAGCACCAATTTTTAAAAGCGCATCTAGGCCTATATCTATATGACAAGCGATATTCATTTAATATGTATTGCATTTGAAGGGGAATTGCAAAATGTGATACGTGATTTTAAGAAGTATACCACTAGTGTCCACTAAAAAATAAAACAAGTTCTTTGAAATTATTGTAAATCTGTATTTTAAGAGTCATTTTTGAGCGTGACGATTTGAAATGATTATTATGTTCGTAAAT
>NZ_JBLVPT020000037.1:0-3143 GCF_048286795.2 Flavobacterium frigidum | reverse complement strand
CGACTTTAGGACCTTTGACCTTCGACTAGAGAAAGTTCATTGACATATTGAGATAAGAAATAATAAAAAGTAGAAAGCATTTTTTACTTGTTTATCATTAGACAAGTAAAAGAAACGGTCATTCTTAATTGAGTGATTGGTACAATAAGCAAAATAAGGGCGTATGGGGGATGCCTTGGCTCTCAGAGGCGATGAAAGGCGTGATAAGCTGCGAAAAGTTACGGGGATTGGCACACACGATATGATCCGTAAATACCTGAATGGGGCAACCCACTATGTTGAAGACATAGTACACCGATAGGTGGGCAAACCCGCTGAACTGAAACATCTAAGTAGGCGGAGGAGAAGAAAACAAAAGTGATTCCGTAAGTAGTGGCGAGCGAACGCGGATTAGCCCAAACCAAACATGTTACGGCATATTTGGGGTTGTAGGACCACGATATTTGTTGCGGATAGAATTAGAATCTACTGGAAAGTAGAGCCAAAGAAGGTGATAGCCCTGTATAAGTAATAGAAGATAACAATAGTGGTATCCTGAGTAGGGCGGGACACGAGAAATCCTGTCTGAATTTGGCGGGACCATCCGCTAAGGCTAAATACTCCTGAGAGACCGATAGTGAACCAGTACCGTGAGGGAAAGGTGAAAAGAACCGTGAATAACGGAGTGAAATAGATCCTGAAACCATACGCTTACAAGCGGTCGGAGCCCTTTCGTGGGGTGACGGCGTGCCTTTTGCATAATGAGCCTACGAGTTAACGTTGCTGGCAAGGATAAGTGGTTAAGCCACGGATCCGTAGCGAAAGCGAGTCTGAATAGGGCGCTTTAGTCAGTAGTGTTAGACGCGAAACCGTGTGATCTACCCATGGGCAGGATGAAGCGCTGGTAACACAGTGTGGAGGTCCGAACCGGTTGACGTTGAAAAGTCTTCGGATGACCTGTGGGTAGGGGTGAAAGGCCAATCAAACTCGGAAATAGCTCGTACTCCCCGAAATGCATTTAGGTGCAGCGCACGGCGTAAAATTATATAGAGGTAGAGCTACTGATTGGATGCGGGGGCTTCACCGCCTACCAATTCCTGACAAACTCCGAATGCTATATAATGTTTCCGTGCAGTGAGGGCTTGGGTGCTAAGGTCCAAGTCCGAGAGGGAAAGAACCCAGACCATCAGCTAAGGTCCCCAAATATACACTAAGTTGAAAGAACGAGGTTTGTCTGCCCAGACAGCTAGGATGTTGGCTTGGAAGCAGCCATTCATTTAAAGAGTGCGTAACAGCTCACTAGTCGAGCGGACGAGCATGGATAATAATCGGGCATAAGTGTATTACCGAAGCTATGGATTTACAAGCAATTGTAAGTGGTAGGGGAGCATTCTAACAGGGTAGAAGGTGTATCGTAAGGTATGCTGGACTGGTTAGAAAAGAAAATGTAGGCATAAGTAACGATAATGCGGGCGAGAAACCCGCACACCGAAAGACTAAGGTTTCCACAGCTATGCTAATCAGCTGTGGGTTAGTCGGGACCTAAGGCGAACCCGAAAGGGACAGTCGATGGACAACGGGTTAATATTCCCGTACTAGTTATTACTGTGATGGGGTGACGGAGTGATGAAAGCGCCGCGAACTGACGGAATAGTTCGTTGAAGTACCTACCTATAAGCTGCGCAGGCAAATCCACGCGGCTTGGGGAAATACGATAGTACTCGGAGTCTTCGGACAAAGAGATAGTGCGCCTAAGGGCTTCCAAGAAAAACCTCTAAACTTCAGGTAATAAGTACCCGTACCGCAAACCGACACAGGTAGTCGAGGAGAGAATCCTAAGGTGCTCGAGAGATTCATGGCTAAGGAATTAGGCAAAATAGACCCGTAACTTCGGGAGAAGGGTCGCCAGCAGCAATGCTGGCCGCAGTGAAGAGGTCCAGGCGACTGTTTATCAAAAACACAGGGCTCTGCAAAATCGTAAGATGAAGTATAGGGCCTGACACCTGCCCGGTGCTGGAAGGTTAAGAGGAGATGTTATCTTCGGAGAAGCATTGAATTGAAGCCCCAGTAAACGGCGGCCGTAACTATAACGGTCCTAAGGTAGCGAAATTCCTTGTCGGGTAAGTTCCGACCTGCACGAATGGTGTAACGATCTGGACACTGTCTCAGCCATGAGCTCGGTGAAATTGTAGTAGCGGTGAAGATGCCGCTTACCCGCAGTGGGACGAAAAGACCCTGTGCACCTTTACTATAGCTTAGTATTGACCTTGGATAAATGATGTGTAGGATAGGTTGGAGACTGTGAAGTGGCGTCGCTAGGCGTTGTGGAGTCATTGTTGAAATACAACCCTTTGTTTATCTGAGGCCTAACCCCCAATCGGGGGGACATTGCTTGGTGGGTAGTTTGACTGGGGTGGTCGCCTCCAAAAGAGTAACGGAGGCTTCTAAAGGTTCCCTCAGTACGCTTGGTAACCGTGCGTAGAGTGCAATGGCATAAGGGAGCTTGACTGAGAGACATACAGGTCGATCAGGTACGAAAGTAGAGCATAGTGATCCGGTGGTTCCGCATGGAAGGGCCATCGCTCAAAGGATAAAAGGTACGCCGGGGATAACAGGCTGATCTCCCCCAAGAGCTCATATCGACGGGGGGGTTTGGCACCTCGATGTCGGCTCGTCACATCCTGGGGCTGGAGAAGGTCCCAAGGGTTGGGCTGTTCGCCCATTAAAGTGGCACGCGAGCTGGGTTCAGAACGTCGTGAGACAGTTCGGTCTCTATCTACTGTGGGCGCAAGAAATTTGAGTGGATCTGATTCTAGTACGAGAGGACCGAATTGGACAAACCTCTAGTGTATCTGTTGTCACGCCAGTGGCATCGCAGAGTAGCTACGTTTGGAAGGGATAAGCGCTGAAAGCATATAAGCGCGAAACCCACCACAAGATGAGATTTCTTTTAAGGGTCGTGGGAGATGACCACGTTGATAGGCTATAGATGTAAAGGCAGTAATGTCATAGTCGAGTAGTACTAATAACCCGTAAGCTTATGTACGCTTTTCCTCCCGCTTCGGCGGGAGGAAGAAACTTTCTAGATCCTTTACAGGATGACAATTTAAATTTCTTTATCTCAGTATGTTAAGATATTACTATAATTATGAATTGTAAATTAT
>NZ_JBLVPT020000036.1:0-3266 GCF_048286795.2 Flavobacterium frigidum | reverse complement strand
TTTCGTTAGGATAACCCCCGATTTCGTTAGGATAAACCTTGCGAGAGCCTTATTTTACTGGGGCTAACAGAGTCTAAAAATGTACTAAAAACTACTTAAAAACACCTTTTGCTCAAAAATCGAAAAAAAGAGGTTTTTTAAGGTTGTTTTACTTGAAAAAACCGCTGAAAAAGAATCAAAAAAAAGTCCGAAAAAGAAATCCAAAAAAAAGAAAAGGCAAACTTTGAAAGAGAGTAAACCAGGGCCCGCGCGCTAATTATGTAAAGTATTGATTTACAGTGCATTAACAGTGTCCTATTTTGTAAATCTCTTTAAAAGTAGATTTGCTGAGTAAACGGGTATTAATGGAATTTCATGTCACAGCAAATTATCCGTAAAGACCTTAGACTTGCAAAAATAACTTTTAAACTTTTAGAGATATTTATAATATAAACAAAAACAAAATCATGAAAAAAAAGAAAAATAACGACAAACAGGAGATAAAAATAAGGCTAAAAGTCATTTCAAAATTGATTTCATTAGCAATACAAATTCTACCTATTTTTTTATATGTACATAATTATGTACATTTGTAAAAAATATAATTATGAAAACAATTAGCGTATCCGAATTTAGAGGAAATATCAAAAAATATCTCGATTTAGCACAAGAAGAAAAATTACTAATCCACAGGGGAAAAGGTAAAACATACGCTATTGTGCCAATTGAAGAAATGGAGGACGAGCCATACAATCCAGAATTTGTAGCCAAAATTATGAGAGCTAGAGAAGATTCTAAACAAGGTAGAGTTACTATTATTAAAACAGAGGATTTATGGAAATAGGTTATACCGATGAAGCTTTAGAAGATATTGCTTATTGGAAAAAATCAGGAGATAAAGGGATTCAAAATAAAATTAAAAATCTAATTATCGCTATACAAGAAAATCCAACTGAAGGAATTGGAAAGCCGGAACAATTAAAACATAATTTATCCGGTTCCTGGTCAAGAAGAATAAATCAAGAGCATAGAATAGTTTACGAGATTAAGGAAAATAACACAATAGAGATCCAATCTTTAAGAGGGCATTATTAGGCTTCTTTTTTGGACTTTTTTTTGAAGCTTCAAAATTGGATTTTTAGGACTTTTTAGGTTGAAAGTTAGAGGAAGCAAGAGGGAACGACGATAAATCGTAATTCTAAATATAAAGTGCTGATTTTCAATTGTTTTGTTTTTTGTCATTCTACTTAAAGTAGTAATAATTTTAGTAATTTTCCGTTTCGTTTTTTGTAAACACCTATTTTTCAATTTTTTAAGTAAAATTTATTTACTAAAAAATTTACTAATCGTTCCTACTTTAAGTAGAATAAGAGTTAAAAACGCACTCCATTTAATTATCTAAAAAATCGCTTCGCTATCCTCATTTTTATAAAAAGTTTTTTGAGCTGCAGAAAAAACCTTTTATAAAAATAGAGGGCAATATTATAACTTCCGATAGCTTCCGATAAGTCGGATTATTGGTTTAGATATTTGGCTAAAATCCATTGATTTTGGGTTAAAGCATCCTTTGTTTTATCTAACTGCGATTGAAGAAATATTTTATCCTGGACTAATCCTACTATCTCCTTATCAAGATATTTCATTTTAGTACCTAATTCTTTTATTTCTAACTCTTTAGTAGAATAATCTTTAAGAGTATTTTCAAACAAAACGTATTCTTCTGGAGTAAATACTTCAACGTGATTGCCGTTATCAATCTCTTGTTTTAGCTCTTTTATTACATCATTTTCCTCCTCTGTATCATCGCTTCCGATAACTTCCGATAGCTTCCGATAGAGAGACACAAACAAATCGGACAACTCATAAGTTTTGCCTTTTAAAACAACCATTTCACTATCGTGAATATGGTTCTTTGCTCTTGTTCTAATGGTTCGGTCGGTTGTGTTTAGAATAAACGCAACTTGAACCGTACTAAACCAAATTCTATTTTCAGCCATTTTAAACAGTTTTGTTATTTGCTAATTTTGAAAGTTGCCCCATAACACTAGTTACATCCTCTTTTTCTTCGTTTTTAGCTACTTTTTCTTGTTTTACAGGTTTCTCGACACCTTTCAAAATATCTTCGTCTAAAACAAACCTAATTAAGCGAGTGGGCTCAGAAATGCCACCAGCAAGAATTTCCGTAATACGCTTATGGGCATGAGGTATTAAATCGGGTGATTTTTGGAGTTTAGAGATTACTTTGGAGATGTAATCAGCGTTTTTTTTCTTCTTAGTTACTTCAAATAATTCTTGTAGAATAATTAATATTTTGCGAAGTAAATCAATGTTATTAGGAGCATTTAAACCTTCTCTTGAAATTACTTTAAACCGTAAACTTTCGACTGATCGTCCTTTTTTTTCTTCTGAATATTCAAAATACAAATCACATTGACCAGCATCATACAGTGTCTTGAGTTCTTTGTGAGCTATTTGCAGCACCCTTTCTTTAAGAGCTGCATATTCGGAGTATTTAGCTTCTAGCATAAATTGTTCTCGCAAATCTTTTATGGAAATTCTAAAACCTCCAGCAGAACGCCATTGCGAACAAATTTCATATATCCGTTGTGACCATTTACTCCTCAAAGACATAGCCACAGTAAGGGAATATTCGGTATATTGTTGGGTTAATTCAACGAGATAAGGAATTAATTTTTTAGAGACCTGAACCTCTGCAACCCCTTTTTTTATTTCGGCATAATTTATAAAACCAACAATAAGCCATTCGTCAAGTTCTAAATCCCCTGCATATTCATTTTGATATTCAAAAGAGCGTAAACGCAAAGAAACCAATCCCTTTTTAGCCTCTGCAACGTGCTTATCATCTATAATTTCTTTTGCTAAATCGGTAAGCTTGATTTTTAAAGTTAAATCATCAAACAAGTCTTTTTGACCGCTATCACCTAACACGTACCGTTTTCGAACTTCTTTTATTATGAAATACATAACTCGTTTTTCTATTAAGTTAAGCTCATAACGTGCGGTAGTAAGCCTGTTAGACTGTCGCAGTTTGTAATCTTCCATAAATCAAATGTTTTTGAGAATAAAAAACAAAGCTAACAATAAAAAACAACAGTTAGATATGTATAGTTAGAAAATACGTGAAATCCCCCCTTTTTCGTTAGGATAACCCCCGATTTCGTTAGGATAACCCCCGATTTCGTTAGGATAAACCTTGCGAGAGCCTTATTTTACTGGGGCTAACAGAGTCTAAAAATGTACTAAAAACTACTTAAAAACACCTTTTG
>NZ_JBLVPT020000035.1:0-3575 GCF_048286795.2 Flavobacterium frigidum | reverse complement strand
GCAGTATAGCCTGTAATCTGGAAACTACCTGTTGCTGTGGCACATGTTGGTTGTGTAACTGTTCCTGCTGTTGGTGCTGATGGCGTAGCGGGTTGTGCATTAACAACAATATTTGATGATGCCGTTGAAATACATCCTGCTGCATTCATTTGTGTAAAAGTATACGTTCCTGCAGTAACAGTCACTAAACCCGTTCCCGAAATACTTACCACACTTGGAGTAAATGTATACGTATTGGATGCAGTATAGCCTGTAATCTGGAAACTACCTGTCGCTGTGGCACATGTTGGTTGTGTAACTGTTCCTGATGTTGGGGCTGATGGTGTAGCGGGTTGTGCATTAACAACAATATCTGATGATGCCGTTGAAGTACATCCTGCTGCATTCGTTTGGGTAAAGGTATACGTTCCTGCAGTAGCAGTCACCAAACCTGTAGCCGAAACACTTACCACACTTGGAGTAAATGTATACGTATTGGACGCACTGTACCCTGTGATTTGGAAACTTCCAGTAGCTGTCGAACACGTTGGTTGTGTAACTGTTCCTGATGTTGGTGCTGATGGTGTTTGCGAAGGATTAACACTAAAAGCACTTGAAGCGTTTGAAGTACATCCACCACCTCCTGTAGTAGCGGTAACTGTATAGGAAGTACTTGAAGTTAAATTACTGATTACACCTCCAGCTCCCACAGAAGGACCAGATGGAGAAAAAGTATATGCAAGTGAACTACTATAATTTGATATTGTTGCAGTTCCCGGGCTAACACATGTTGATGCACCTATTGCAATAGTAGGTGTAACGGGAGGTGTACACGTTATTGTTATGATTAAATTAGCTGTTGCTATATTACCAGAACCTGGAATATTATCACTAATTGAATATGGCATTGAGTCTGTAAGAGTTTGACCAGATGTCAAAGCTAATACAGCTGGATTACTAGAGTTTAAAGTGTAGGTATAACTACCATTAGCATAAATAATAAAAGTCCCATAGGTCCCTGCAACAGGTATACCTACATTAGTTGTCAAACCATTAACGCGTAAAACCCCAGAAGCCTCATCATCTTGCCAAGTCAAATCAGTTAAGCCTGCAATTTGACCGCTAGGATTAGCCGCCGTAGCAAAAGGACCATAGTTATAGAAGAATTCTAATTTATTAATAGGACTGTTAAAAGAAATAGTTACATTTCCATGTGCATCATTTGCGGGAACACTTCCTGTACCATAAAATGTATCTGCACCTGTTTGCACAATTGAACCTGCAACTTGTTTATTGTAAGTAACAGTTGTCCCTGCTAATGACCCAACCATGCGCATTTGATCCTCCCAAGCATTACTTTGTGAAAAATCAATATCAGATAAGGCAAAAGAAATATTAGTTACAGGTTTATTAAAATTAATAGTTAATTTATTATCACCTGCCGGATTAACAGCTGGATCTGAAACAAATAAAAGATAACCAGTATGACCACCATTTGTGGTGAAATCAACAGTCTGATTTCCAGCACCTCCTACCCCTGCAGGAGTATCTTGAACAAAGGAAACATTAACTCCTCCAACAGTTCTTGTTGTACCATTTACGGTTGCACCATTTGTATATTGAGATTCCCAAATGAATTGGGAGGTATTTCTATCCAATCGATCCTGACCCAGACCGCTATCATCTGTAATTACATTACCAATTGCAACAGTACCTGAACCAACAGTAACTGCATTTGTATTATTAGTAGCAATAGGTGGTTCGGTTACCCCATTAATAGTTACTGTTAAATAACCATAGTCAAAATTACCTACATTATCTCTAACCTTATAAGCTATAATATCTGTTATAGAAATACCATTTTTCAACCCCTTAAGAGTAGGGTTATTAACATTAACCGAATAGGAATAAGAACCTGTATTTTGCACCGTTAGTGCACCAAACGTTGTTGTGTAAGATGCACCAACAAAAGACGTGTACCCATGAACTTCTGTTATCGTTCTTGCATCTCCAGCTGTAGCATCTGTGTCATTAGTTGTGAGATTTCCCGTAACAGAGGTACCAGAATTAGCTGCTACTGAATTAGTATCATCAACTGCAACAGGATCACTTCCTGTTGATAAATTTGTATAAGCAGATAAAGTATTATTAGGATCTGTAACACTAATTACTGCATAACGACGGGTATCGCCTATGGCTGGATTAGTGTGTCTGTACAATTGGGATCTCAATAGTATCTCTAAATTATCAACTAAAATTGGTTGCCCAAAAACTTCAGTAATATCAAATACATTGGCGGTACCATGAGCAATTCTCAAGGTATTAGTTCCCACAACTATATCAAACGTAGTTGCTGAAGTCACACTAATTTGATAATTACCTAAATTTGTTCCGGCTGTATTATATACAAAGAAAAATTCATTGGCTGCATTGGGGACCCCAGCAGGAACACCATTTGTATTTGCTGAAAAAGTAATTCTAGCACTTGTAGCGGTACTGTTTGTTGTTATGATTTCTGTGTAAAAGGTACACATAGGATACAAAGTCCCCGCAGCATTGACCATTACCTCATGATTTACTCCTGGCGTAGGGCCATTTAAATCTATAGACGAGACCGTTAAAGCCCCTGTCTGTTTTAAAGTGGATTTTATAGGCAAAACTTTACTTCCCTTGAGCCCAGATCCACTACTATTAGCAAAGGAACCAAGATCTTTGAAATAAGAAGAATTATCATAAATCGTGGGATAATATTGAGAATATTCAACCTCTACTTGTCCATAACTAACTGGCGCAACAAAAAAGGAAACTAGCAACAAAAAACACAATTTAAATCTTTTGCAATCAAGCAAAATCGATTTTTGGAGGTAATTTTGTATCATATAATTGGTTTTATATTTTACTACTACAGCAGTATAAATAGTTTATTAAATTGGGTTTCATATCTAGCACAAAACCAAGCGTTCTTTTTTAGAATATTTTCATTTAAGTCACAATATACATACGTTAAAAACATCTTAAGGGTTTTATAAAAAATTGTGAAATAATATATTTTAAAATTTTATTACCATCATCCAAACAAGTTACAAAACAATCAATGAGAAAAATATTCATTTAGCATATTCATCTATACAAAAATGCATTTTAATAATAAATACTCGGTAAAAGACCCCTCTTCTTAACTTTCAAAACCTTTTGATCTGAATATATTAAGCAGAACTAAACATATCTATCTAATTTAGGTATAAAATTTTTTTTAAAACAATTTTTTGTAATGAAAACGATAAATTCTATCGATAAATGACACAAAAGTATCGATAATCGTACTTATGTCCTAAACAATTCATAAAAACATTAAACAAAAGCGCTTTAAAACAACTTCATGTGTTTCAGATTACCACATATAACTTAGTACTGCCAAGGGAAATAACTTTATTTATCATTCAAAAAAAAACCTATCAAAAAAGACAGGTTTTCTTATTCCTATAATGTCCCGTCCTGAAATAGCGATACACAAAAAGTATCCTAATGGAAAAACATAAAGAAACACACTATGTGAAGCGGACTCAAAAAGATTATTCAATGTCTTTTAAATTACA
>NZ_JBLVPT020000034.1:0-3714 GCF_048286795.2 Flavobacterium frigidum | reverse complement strand
ATACCTATGATGTGTTGCATGCTTAAAAATACGAAAAATCTTCTTTTAATACAAGTTTTTTAGTATATTTGAGCATAATAAAACGGGAGTTTTTTCACAGACTGACGTTGTGCGGGAGTTATGCCGAAATTACGCAGATGAAAACAATTAGAAAATAAACATCGGTTTCCGCAAGAAGTTTACACAGCAGAAGCGTGAAAATTGGAATCGATAACAGAAGTCGGAAAGTTGTAATCTGACAATTGACAGACGAAAAACTGAAGTGGGAAAAGTAGAAACTTGAAAAGCAGAAGCGTGAAAGTTGGAATCTGCTAACAGAAAATTGAAAAACTGAAACTTGAAATTTTTTGCAAAGAATTTTAAAACGAAAAGTAAATAATTGAAAATAAAACGTTGAAAATTGCGAACCGAAAAAGCAGAAACGTGAAAATTGGAATGTGCCAACAGAAGCGTGAAAAATTGTGGTTTAATTGCAATTTCGACAAAATAACCCCCGCATAACAGCCACTACAACGGATTTGGGCATTTGGCTTAATCGAAAGATGGTTTTGTACTTAGTATGATTTGGCTAATCCGAAAATAGGGCTTAATTTAGTCCCAAACCCGCTGTAGTGCCAGAACGTTACCTGATATGCGACCGCAGAGTCGGAGAAAAATAACTAAATATACAAATTATGCCAAACACAGGAGATTTATTTATCACAACATTACTTCAAGCTCATTTAGAATGGGGAGAACATAGATATACAAATAGCCGAGGTATTATAATTGGAGAAGGTTATTTGCAAATACCTGCTAATGTTGCATACGAATTTGAAATCACAAATAACCATTCTGCAATAAGATCAGCTGAATATGACTTTAGTACCTCTGATGGTTATATTGTCAATGAAAAATTATTAGCAGCTGGAAATCAACATCGAGTTGAATATGCAAAACAATTTCAAGGTTCGGGAAATTTAAAATTATTAGGCGATTGGTTCAGTCGTATTGATGCACAAGTCGGTGACCAAATTCAAATTAGATTTATCAGTCCAACTGAAATACTTTTGACGAGATTATAATTTATTTATTAGAATTAATATCCTAAATTGCAGCTTAATTTTAGATAAAGTAAATGAACGTGTTAGAAAAAATAAGTATTAAAGAATTTGATGGTAAAAACTATCAGGTAAAACTTGTTGAGCCATACGATAAAGCACTAATTACACACTATTTACACAATTATCATAACGGAGTTTCAAAGCATTATAAAAAAGATGCAGTGAAAATTTTAAACAACTTTGTTGAATACAAACAAGTTGAAGAAAAAATAAATATTGTCGCAGAAGACGCTTTGCAACAACTTCTTTTTGAAGTTGAAAACGTCCCGTTTCCAACTCCAAAAAATTACACTTTTAAATTTATTGACCTTTTTGCAGGAATTGGCGGTTTTCGTTTAGCAATGCAAAATGTTGGTGGAAAATGTGTATTTACAAGCGAATGGGAAACATCAGCTCAAAAAACTTACAGAGAAAATTTTGGAGAAATTCCATTTGGAGATATTACAAAAGAACGTGTTAAAAATTACATTCCGCAAGAATTTGATGTATTATGTGCAGGTTTTCCTTGTCAAGCCTTTTCAATTGCAGGAAATAGAAAAGGATTTGCTGACACAAGAGGGACATTGTTTTTTGACATTGAGCAGATTATAGAAAAGCACAAACCAAAAGTTGTATTTTTAGAAAATGTGAAAAATTTAGTTTCTCACGATAATGGAAATACGTTTAAAACAATTATTTCAGTTTTAGAAGATAAATTAGGTTACAAAGTTTTTACTAAAATTTTGAACTCAATGACACACGCAAATATTCCACAAAATCGTGAAAGAATTTTCATTGTAGCATTTGACCCAAATCAAGTTGAAAGTTTTGCTAATTTCCAATTTCCTTCGGAAATTAAATTAACAAAAACTATTCACGATATTTTAGAAAAAGGAAAGCAAGCAGATAATTTATATTACAAAGAAGACCACGCATATTATCCAGAACTTGAAAAAGCGATGACTTCAAAAGACACAGTTTATCAATGGCGTAGAGTTTACGCAAGGGAAAATAAAAGTAATGTTTGTCCAACTTTAACGGCAAATATGGGAACTGGCGGACACAATGTACCGCTTATAAAAGACGATTTTGGAATTAGAAAATTAACTCCAAAAGAATGTTTTCTATTTCAAGGTTATCCCGAAAATTACATTTTGCCAAACTTGGCAAATAGTAAACTTTATATGCAAGCAGGGAATTCTGTAACTACAACATTAATTGAGAGAATTAGCGACGAAATCATAAGAGTTTTATGAAATCGTTTGCAGAAATAGACATTGAAAAAAACGGAAATTATTTGAAACTGCTTTCAGCAGTTTCAAAGCTTTCGGGTTTATTCAGTGAAAGTGCTGTACCTTTCATAAATTATCGTGTTGCCGAAAATATATTTTGCAGAAGTTTCGATGCGGGCAATTTATCTCGTTCAGATACAGCTTTTGACGCAAATTATAATTCTGTTGGTGTTGGTTTGAAAACTTTTGTTTGTAATAGCAATTCCAGTACAGAAAAGGTAGCAGAATTTAACTCATTATCAAGAACTTTACGAGATTTCAAAGGTAAAGAATTAGCACTAAAGCTTGGAGAATTCAGAAACGATAGAATAAATTTAGCAAATCGTGTGTACGATATTCAAGATTCACTTTATCATATTGTTGCGAGAAAAGAAAAAGAATTATTACTTTATGAAACGGATTACAACATCATAGATGTTGCTAATATTCATTCTGTTAAAGATAATAAAGCAAGTTTACAATTTGAAGATGGAAATAATCTCTATACTTTCAATTATTCAAAAAGTACACTTTTTAGAAAGTTTATAATTCCTCAAAATGCTTTTCGTTTACCAATTGATATAATTGAAGACCCGTATTCTTTGCTTCTTGAATTGTTTGAGGAGAATAAGAATTTAAAAACTGCAACTGACAAACTTGTTAAGGGCGAAAATTATGTGATTTTGCCTCTTTACGGAATTCATAAAGGAGAAAAATTTATTTTTGAAAGAAGCGGTTTAAATCAATGGAATGCGAATGGAAGAAAAAGAGATTTTGGAGAAATTTATATTCCAATTCCTGCGGAATTACACAGGAAATATCCAAATTTCTTTCCAAAACGTGACCAAGATTTTAACTTAGAAATTCCAACAGGAGAAATATTTACCGCAAAGGTTTGTCAAGAAAACTCAAAAGCCTTGATGACTAACCCAAATAAAGCTTTGTCTGATTGGTTATTACGCAGAGTTTTACAACTTGCAGAAGGCGAATTGGCAACAATAGAAAAACTTGATAAATTAGGTTTTGATAGTGTGATAATTCTGAAAGATGAAAACGGAGATTTCAAAATTGACATTATGAAAACCAATACTTATACAGAATTCAATACCGAAACTGCATAAAAGCACATCAGGTAACACACGCTACAAGCAATTTGGGTATTAGGCTTAATTTAAACATGGTTTTGTATTTGGAAGATTAGGCTAATCCGAAGAATGGTCTTAATTTAGTCCCAAACTGCTTGTAGCGCGGGGACGTCAGGCTGTGAAAAAACCTCTTTTTTCTAATATAATCTTCAAATTTCACGACTCTACAATTCAAATAAGGTCTTTTAAGAAGTCGCCTTTTTTAGGCTGCAAATT
>NZ_JBLVPT020000033.1:0-5200 GCF_048286795.2 Flavobacterium frigidum | reverse complement strand
AAGACCTTATTTGAATTGTAGAGTCGTGAAATTTGAAGATTATATTAGAAAAAAGAGGTTTTTTCACAGCCTGACGTTCCCGCGCTACAAGCAGTTTGGGACTAAATTAAGACCATTCTTCGGATTTGACAAATCATCCCAGATACAAAACCAACTTCCAATTAAGCCTAATACCCAAATTGCTTGTAGCGTGTGTTAGTGGCAGTTATTTTTCGGTTGCCAATGTGTTCATATAGGAATTAAGTCTATAACTAAATCTATTTTTGTCTGAACCTAATGTTTTAAATTCTCTCTTTATTAGTTCAACCAAATGTTCTTTTACTGGTTTACTTTCCATTTTTGCACATATTGCTTTTACCCAATATATATAAGAAGAATTTGGAAAATCTATTAATGCTTCATTTAGTTCTACATCATTAGATTTGATTTTGTCAACTCTAATTGTAAAATAACTTTTGGCAAATCTTTCATCTTTAAAAACTTTCCAACCCAATTTATCAATTTCAGGTTTTACTTGTCCATCAACTGTTCCTTGTAAATATGCATAAATATTTAGAATATCTTTGTCATTTGTTTTTTTTGCCAATTCAAGCAATTCTGTTCCTCTTTTTGAATAAAAGTCGCTTTCATTGAGTAAATTATTGGTAAAACATATTCTTAAAAGGTCAGAAGAAATTTCGCCAAATGTTGGGAGAGGATTGTTTTCCAAAATAACTTTATTGGAGATTAGAATTTTTTTAATTTCTTCAACTTGCCCGTTTTCTTCAAAATTTTTTATTTCTAAGTACGCTTTTAAGGTTTTAAAATCAGTGCTTATTTCACCTAATTTATTTTTTGCTAATTGAATGTCTTCGCTTAGAAAATACTCTTGCGTGTGCTTATTCCACCAATCTGATTCCCAATTTTTGTCTAAAAATATTAATGGATAAAAGTTTGAAAGTTGTCCTTGTACAATACCTAATTTTAAATCATTTCTAGTTTTTATTTGAGTTGTCTTGCCGTAAATTGTAAATATAGCATTGTCGATTTTTGTGTGATTTTGGGGATGATTTGATTTCCCCCAATTTGTAATTGATTTTTCTATTTCGGCAATATTTATGTAACAATCGGCTAACCAAACATATGCTCTTATGTCATTTGGCACTTTTTCAGCATAGATTTCATAAAGTTTGGAAGCATCCTTGTATTGTCCATTTCTATGAAGTTCGATTGCATATTCAAGAATGAAATTTTGTTCAAGTTTGTTTGTTAAGTATGCTTCTTCGTGAAGTATGAAGGATTGTTTTGGGTCAATTTCATAAAGAATTCCGCCAACAATGTATTTTTTATATTCATTGTTAGCACTTTTAATTAGTTTGTCTACACAAATTTTTATGTCAGATTTTACAATGCAAGAACTAAAAGTTTCTATTTCACTTTTCAAGTCAGCTTTAGCTACTTCGATCTGTTCTCTATTCGATACTAAAGTTTGAGAAAAACAATTTGAAAAAATAAAAAGCGTAAAAAATATTAAAATTATTTTATTCATTATTAGGTGTTTCGGTTTATAATTGCCACTAACGTCAGTTCGTCTAAAAACCTCCAAACAAACTGTATTTTGTTACTCATGGAGTAAATATATGTTATTTAAACTACATTTAAACTTCGTTCTATTAAAACTAGCTTTATGATTATTAAAATAAAACAGTCCGTAAAAAGGGTTAAATATTGCTCTTATAGTGCCAAAATATAACAGCAGTATTCTTAGATACTGTTTGAGTAGCTTGTGATCAATCAGGTTGAAGATTCGGCGCAGGTTGTAGGCGGTAAAAATCAATCCAACATCCGCTACGGCGCGTTTGATGGTTTTCTTGGTCATAATGTAATAAAAGTCCCATTGCCTTTTGATAACGCCATATGGATGCTCTACTATGGCTTGGCGTCTGCGGTAGATTTCATAATTATTTTGGATTCTTTCTTTATTTTGATAAATCAAATCGGCGTATTGGGAGCGTTCAATTAGTCTGCCTTTGGCATTTTTAGTGCATTTTTTAAAGAGTTTACAACTCAAACACGCACTAGTTTTATAATGCTTCATCTGACTTATTGACTTACCGTTTTTTTTGGCGTACCAATTTCCATTGGTCGTAAGGGTTTCATTAGCAGGACACGTATAAGTATCTGTTTCTTTATTGTATCTAAAATGTTCTACATCAAAAGCCAAATCAGGCGCGTGTGCAGAAACGCCAGGAATGGCCACCAACACATCAATTCCAAGACTATTAGCGCAATCAAATTCGCTCCCAGTGTGATAGCCTTTATCATAAATGGCGGTAAAATTATTGTGTCTTAAAATAGTTTTGGCTCGGCGTAACATGCCGCCCATAGCTTTAGAATCGTTTTCATTGGTCACCTTAAAATCAATGGGAATGTTGTGTAGTGCATCTACGGTAGTTTGTACTGTGTAGGCCACTTCCGAGATGTTGTTTCGAGTCATTATTTGACGGCTATCTGGATCCGATGTCGAGATTTGAGTAACGCCAGTAGTATCAATTGTATTTTGATACCCAATGTATTTTTGTTTTTGTATACTGTGTTTTTTTATCTTCTTTGCAATACTTTGTTTTTCGTGAACATCGCCGTCTTCTTTGGCTAAAGTTGCGTTATATTCTTCGAGTCTAGCATCAATGTAAGCAATGTGACGCTCTATTTTGTTTGGATTAAAATTGTTTTTCTTGGAGTTTTGGGCTCTAAGTTTGGTGCTGTCACCAGCGACCAAAGCACCACCAATGAGTTCAAAGTGCGTGGCTAGTTTTACAGTGGCTCGAAAAATACGAGCAATGGCTTTAGAATTGTCTTTTCGGAAATTAGCAATGGTGTTGTGGTCTGGAACCAAACCTTTCAAAAGCCACATAAGTTCAATGTTGCGATTGCATTCTTTCTCCAAAGTTCTGGAGGAACGCATGCGGTTGAGATAACCGTAAATAAAGAGTTTGAGCAAATCCGAAGGATGATAAGCGGGTCTTCCGTTCTCGACAAAATCGAAAATGAATCCAAAATCAGCGAGTTTAAGACTGTCTACAAAAAGGTCAATAAGTCTGATTTCGTTGTCTTGCGCAATGGCATCATCAATCGATGAGGCAAAAAGCGGGAGTTGGTTTCTGTTAGTTCCGTTGATGAATTTCATCCTTAAATATACATAAAACCAACGAGTTATGCAAATTATTTGAATGATTTTTTGTACAAATTATCTAACAGGGGAAAAGGAGGTTATTAGACAGTTTGACGTCTCGTGGCTTGGCGTCAGTTGGGGATTTGGTTAGCCAAATGTATCGATTTAAGACCCAACTTCCAAGTACAAAACCAACTTTAAAGTTTGCCTAAAACCCCAATTGCGCCAAACCGCTGTTGGCAGATCGTTGCTTTATTTGGTTATGTTGCAATGAAATGCCGTAAAATATTTCGGTAATCCACCCATATTTTCTTCGTCAGTTTTTCCAAGTAAGATTGTATGAGAGTATGTTTTCCGACCAACTTTATGCGTTTCTTTTATTAGGTAAATTATATCATTTCCAGTTCCTGAATTTGTAATTGCATACATATCATTGTTAGATTTGTTTTTCCCTAAATAAATTATTGTTTCATTAATTTCATTTAGTCCAACAAATTTAAACGTTACTAATCCTCTTGGTAAATCTTCAAATGCCATATCTTTTTTCGTCAGTAATTTTGGGTCACTAAATTTTATTGTTGCCTTTTTATATCCTTCTAATTTTGTTCCATCGTAAGTTTTATCGAATTGATAATCGCTGTAGAAGTTAATTTTTTTGTTTTGCGCAACAAGCATTACTGGTAATGCTAATAAAATTAGTAGTAAGTTTTTCATTTTGTTATTTAAAATTTGATTTAATATTATTTTCAAGTTGTTCTTGAAATGATTTTCCCCACAAAATTCTGTCTTTGTTTCTTAACGAAACTTTTAATTCTCCATAATTTCTAACGCTTTGAATATATTGACAATATTTACTCCAAAGATTTTCAAATTTCAAATTTTCAATTCCTTTATATTCCGGAAATGTGTCGCAAACTCTTATGTCAAAAATTGTAAATTTTTCAGGATATAATAAAGATAGAATTGCCGATGCCATTGGAAGTCTAAAACCAAAATCGACAATTAAAACATTTAATTTCTGCTTTTCAGTTTCTGCTTGATAAATTTTAGTTGTCAAATCCTTTACACTTTCATCAAGATTTGGTTTAAATTTTAGTAGTCGATTGGCTATTTTACTTTTTGCTCTATTTGCTTTCCAAATTATTATACAGAAAAAATCAAAAGTATTTAAATATCCATTTTGCAAGAAGAAATCTTTTACATCTGTCAAGATATAATTTTCAGTATTGTATAGTTTCAGTTGCAATTCCTCCATTATAAAATTTACTTTTCTTATTTCTACGATTTTTTCGGCAATGTCTGCCAACGTCCCGCTACTACAGCGGGTTTGGGACTAAATTAAGCCCTATTTTCGGATTTGCCAAATCTTCCCAAATACAAAACTAACTTTCCATTAAACCCAATGCCCAAATCCGTTGTAGTTGCTGTTGTGCCTAGTTTTTTTCAATCTGATCTATATCCAATACGTCACTCAATTTACTTAAACTAGATTTTGAGAATCTTCTGAATGCAAATTCAATAAATACATACCTAATCATTAATAATTGTAGTATTGCCACAAGTATAAAGATTATTGAAAACTCTTCTTTATTAGTGAAAAATTGAACAATTAAACCAATAAAAGGGAAGCATAATAAAACAGTAAGTAAAATTCGGAAGGCTTTATTTATTTCCACTTCAACTTTTCCATCTTTATTATCAATTTCGCCTTTTAAAACACAAAATGCACCTTTTCCAATTTCGGATGATATTATTCTAAATGTATTGTTTTTAATTATACCACGAAATGATTTGTCAGTTATACTTGAAGTCAAACTTTCAGACAATTCTGTTCTTCTTTTTAAACGTTCAATAGTTTCTGTTTCTTCTCCAATTATTTTGAATGTATAAGTGCTTTTTGGAAATATGTTCATTCGTTATTCGTCTTTAAAATTAGGTACAACGTCAGTCTGTGAAAAAACTCCCGTTTTATTATGCTCAAATATACTAAAAAACTTGTATTAAAAGAAGATTTTTCGTATTTTTAAGCATGCAACACATCATAGGTAT
>NZ_JBLVPT020000032.1:0-5851 GCF_048286795.2 Flavobacterium frigidum | reverse complement strand
TGTTTATATTTTTTCATGCAAGACAAATTTAGGCTTTTGACCTTAAACACTTGGGGGCTAACTCCAAGTGTTTTTAATATATCTGTTGCACTTATAAATTGAACCTACAAATTACTTTAAAAAATAAAAGACCTAATTAGCATTCAATGGTAAAAGGTTCACTCTAAAATTAACACCTAAATCCTGATTTTCAAATTGCCAAGCATATTGTTAAAACCATATTGAGAAAAAACGTTAACAAACTTGCATCGCACTACCTGTGGAGACTTATACATGTTAAATAATTATAACTAAGATTTATGTATAAGTATGATGTTGAGAAAATAAAGAAAGTTAAATACGATCGGTTGTGAAGTTTAATTTGTAGATTTATGATTAAACTAAAACAAATTATCATGAACATTGCTTTAATTATCTTACTATTCTTTGGATTCTTTATTTTACTGTCTTCCTTTTTTACAGTAAAACAACAAACAGCTGTTGTTGTAGAGCGATTCGGAAAGTTCTTAAGTATTAGACAATCCGGTTTACATTTAAAAATTCCTTTAATAGACCGGATTGCAGGACGAGTAAATCTAAAAATTCAACAATTAGATGTAATCATCGAAACCAAAACCAAAGACAACGTTTTTGTGAAACTTAAAGTTTCAGTTCAGTTTATGGTTATTAAAGAGACCGTTTATGATGCTTTTTATAAACTGGAGTATCCACACGATCAAATTACTTCTTATGTATTTGATGTTGTTCGTGCCGAGGTTCCTAAACTGAAACTGGATGATGTTTTTGAAAGAAAAGATGATATTGCCATAGCAGTAAAAAGAGAATTGAATGAAGCGATGACGACTTATGGATACACGATTATAAATACCTTGGTAACAGATATTGATCCCGATATTCAAGTAAAAAATGCCATGAATAGAATTAATGCTGCTGATAGAGAAAAAACAGTAGCTGAATTTGAAGCAGAAGCATCAAGAATTAGAATTGTAGCAAAAGCAGAAGCAGAAGCAGAAAGCAAGCGTTTACAAGGACAAGGTATTGCAAATCAAAGAAGAGAAATTGCCAAAGGTTTAGTAGAAAGTGTTGATGTTTTAAATAGAGTTGGAATCAATTCTCAAGAAGCTTCTGCATTGATTGTTGTAACTCAACATTATGATACGCTGCAAGCTATTGGTGCTGATACCAATTCAAATTTAATTTTATTACCTAATTCTCCACAAGCAGGAAGCGACATGCTTAACAATATGATTGCATCGTTTAGCGCTTCAAATCAAGTGGGTGAATTAATGAAAAAAAGAGGTGACAAAGGAACTTCAAGAAAAGAAAAAAACATCGAACTACCTGAAAAACCAGAAGCTCCAGAAACACCGGAAACAGAAGTATAGAGTACTTGAATTCATAAAAAAAGAGGCTTAATTGCCTCTTTTTCTTTTAGTAAACCAATTTTTTATAAACGGAATTGCTTTATTTAATATAAAAGGAGCCGCAGTAGAAACAATTGCTCCATACGGAATAACGGAACTATACGTCCCTATTAAGTCACTTACAATATTTTGAGGCGTAATACTTTCCTTTGTTTTTTGAAACCCATAAGCCAATTTTTGATAACTGATTTCTTTTTCAATCTTTAAAATTTCGAGTTCCCTTTCTATTTGAGCATACGAAGAATATTTTTTGGTTTCCATATATTAGTCGTTAAAAAAGATTTCTGAAAATTTCTCTAAAATGGGTCCTTCGACGATTTTATCTTTTATAGAAAATAAAATTCCTGTTACTACAAGATAAACTCCCCCGACGATTAAAAATCCCAACGCATAACTATCTAAAGCGATACCAATAGCTAAAGCCCCAGCTACTGAACAAAACAATAAAACCATACTGAAACACAATAAAATCAATGAAAATTTTATGATCATGGTTGTCGATTTCATAGCGACCTTAAAACCCCACAATTTATAATAAGCCACAGTGTTTTCTAGATACGCTTTGGCTTGTTCTTGTATGTTTTCTGTATTTTCTTTTAATTCTTCAAAAGCCATAGATTTTATTTTAGGATTTGATACAATAAGTAAATCGAAATTATTTTTGAAGTTTAGCGTTCTGCCTTTTTAGTTCGGCTAATTTTTCTTCTAAAAAGGAAATTACATCTTCGGTCTTGTGACTCATATTTGAAACCAATTCTTCATAGGTTTCTTCCAGATCAATTTTTGCGGTAGAAAATTTGTCTTTAAATTCTTCTGAGGCATGATCTAATTTAGTTTTTAAATCATTCTTAACATCATCAAAACCATCTTTCATTTTTTCTCTGGTTTTTGATCCTTTATCGGGAGCAAATAAAATCCCGATTCCAGCTCCAATTACTGCTCCAGTCAAAAGAGCCAAAAATGTATTTCCTGTTGAATTCGACATAATTCTTAATTTTAAAAGTTTGTTTCATAAAGGTACCTGTTTATTAACAACTCCCTGTTAACAACTCGTTAAAGTGTAATTTCACAAGGCAAAAAGCGAATATAAGCGAACTGTTTCACGTTTATTTGAATTCCATATGTGTTGTTGTTCGTTTTAAAAAACGGTCTTAAAATCAATTTATGAACGTCGTTTTTAATAAGAAAAAAATATTAAAAACAATATTTTTATAACTAATTACAATAATAACAAAAGCCCTCTAAGAAGAGAGCTTTTGATTGGTAAAATCTATTTAAAATAAAGGTCTTAAAATTTAAGGTCTTTTAATAATTGTATCACTTTTTCGTTTTTCTCGATGGATTTTAGTTCTGAAAGCTGTGTTTCGAAAAGGCTAAAATTATTCAAATCATTTTGCAAATTTTCAATCGCTAAAATTCGAACCGCTGCCATTTGACTTTTTAATGACATGGTGTATAATTTTGTCAAAGCTTCTTCTTCGATATCTTTTACTTTTACTTTATTTGAATGATGCAAAATCAAATTAGAAAATAACAGCGAGTTGTTATCATTTTTAATGCTTTTTACAATTGTCTGAATAATTAAACTGTAATTGTCAATACTTTTAATGTTGTCAACAATATTATTTAGAATCAAATTGGCATTGTTTTCGTCCTTTTCTTTTACATATTTATTGATTTCTTTTTGAGTATTCATCAATACATTTTCTTCTTTTTTACCTTTTTCTTCCCAGGCATCTTTCAATCCCACGGTTTTATTAAAGACAATTTTGCCTTCAGCCGTATCTTTATCTACATTGAAATAACCCAAACGTTGAAACTGGAATTTCTCTCCAGATTGCGCCGTTGCTAAACTTGGTTCTACAAATCCCTTCACAATTTGTAACGAACTTGGATTCATAAATTCTAAGAAATTTTTCTCTTTATGACTGTCTGGCGCTTCGTCAATAAACAAGCGATCGTACAAACGAACTTCAGCTTCTAATGCATGTTGTATCGATACCCAATGCAAGGTTCCGGCTACTTTACGTTGACTGGCTTCGCTCCCACTTCCGCTTTTGCTTTCTTCATCATAAGTTACATGAATCTCCGTAATAGTTCCTGCAGCATCTTTTATAACACTTTCACCTTTAATGATATACGCATTTTTAAGACGCACCTCTCTGCCTAAACTCAAACGGAAAAACTTTGCAGGAGCATCTTCTAAAAAGTCTTCTCTTTCAATAAATAATTCTCTCGAAAAAGGTACTTTTCTAAATCCCGCGCTTTCGTCTTCTTGATTATTTTCGGCATCCAACCATTCTGCTTTATCTTCTGGATAGTTCGTAATGACTAATTTTATTGGATCTAGAACCGCCATAACTCTTGGAGCCGTTTTATTCAAATCTTCACGCAAGCAAAATTCCAAAAGTGAAAAATCGATAATATTTTCTCTTTTGGCAACACCAATAATATCACAAAATTTACGAATAGAATTGGCTGTATACCCTCTCCTACGCAATCCTGAAATGGTTGGCATTCTAGGATCATCCCAACCGTTTACTATATTTTCTTGTACCAATTGCAACAGTTTTCGCTTGCTCATTACAGTGTAATTCAAGTTCAAACGAGCAAATTCATATTGATGTGGTTTTACTTTTGAGTCATCATAAATTTGGTCCAAAAACCAGTTGTATAATTCTCTGTGCATTACAAATTCTAACGTACAAATAGAATGTGAAATTTGCTCGATATAATCACTTTCGCCATGTGCAAAATCATACATGGGATAGATTTTCCAATCGTTTCCAGTTCTGTGGTGATGACGGTGTAAAACACGATACATTAACGGATCACGCATCAACATATTAGTCGAAGTCATATCAATTTTAGCACGCAAAACATGGCTACCTTCTTCAAAATCTCCATTTTTCATTCCTTCGAACAAAGCAAGATTTTCTTCAATAGAACGGTTTCTGTAAGGACCATCAACTCCAGGTTGTGTAGGCGTACCTTTCTGCGAAGCCATATCCTCTGAAGATTGACTGTCAATATACGCTTTCCCGTTTTTAATCATTTTTACAGCCCAATCGTACAATTGTTGGAAATAATCAGAAGCATAGCGTTCTTCAGCCCAATTGAAACCCAACCATTGCAAATCTTCCTTGATAGCATCAACATATTCCTGCTCTTCTTTGGCAGGATTTGTATCGTCAAAACGCAAGTTAACTGGTGCATTGTACTTTAACCCTAGTCCAAAATTCAAGCAAATCGATTTGGCATGACCTATGTGTAAATATCCATTAGGTTCTGGCGGAAAACGGAAACGTAATTTATCTTGGGGAAAACCGTTGGATACACTGTCTTCAATGATTTGTTCTATAAAATGGAGTGATTTTTCTTCTTTTTTTAAGTTATTTTTTAATTGATCATAAAATAAAAAATAAAAAATATATTTATTATTCAAATGATATGATTTAATCAAATCATTGAAAACTTCATTAAATCTATTTTTAAAATTATTACTATTATCATTTAAATCTTTAAAAAAAGTATTTTGAATAACTTCATTAAAAGCAATTTGACTAGTTAAATCACTAATTTTAAAATTTAATTGGTTATAAATTGATGGTCCAAAACTCATAATGAATTTTTTAAAAAATAATTCATCATACTCAAATGAATCATTTTTTATTAATCTAATATCTTTTTTTAATTCTTCTAAATCAATGTTCATATTCAATATATTTGTAGTGCAAAGATAACTTTAAATAATTTATTTATAAATCAGTATTTCTGATAAAAAAATATGGGAATCATAAAACTTAAAAATATTAGAACATACTCTTACCACGGTTGCTTGATCGAGGAAGGAAAAATTGGCTCTGACTATACCATAAACTTAGAAGTTAAGACTGACTTGAGAAAATCAAGTATATCAGATGATTTAAAAGATACGGTGGATTATGTGCTTTTAAATCGCATTGTTGTGGAAGAAATGGCTATTCGTTCGGACTTATTAGAACATGTTGCTCACCGAATCATAACTCGTATTTTTGAAGAAATTCCTGAAGTTTCCAGAATTATTGTGGCGGTTTCTAAACTCAATCCTCCTATTGGCGGTGACGTTGAAGCAGTTACTATAGAAATGGAAGAATATAGAAGTTAAGTTAATTACGAATTACAAATTATGAATTATGAATTTTAAAAACTTTGTAATTATTAGCTTTCCTTTTTTAACTTTTTTACTATATTTGCACACCAATAAATAATTGGCGTCGTGGCCGAGCGGCTAGGCTGGGCTCTGCAAAAGCTCCTACTCCGGTTCGAATCCGGACGATGCCTCTAAACCTTCAAAGCAATTTGGAGGTTTTTTTATGTCTAATTTTTAAGAAAAATCAAGTAAAGATATAGTTCGAATCCGTCCCGAAGCTTCGGGAGATGCCTCT
>NZ_JBLVPT020000031.1:0-6844 GCF_048286795.2 Flavobacterium frigidum | reverse complement strand
AGCTTGTTCCATTATAGCTACTTCAAAGATTTTGTAACTATCTTGACCGCCATCAGGATTTGGAAAACTTACAATCACGTTAGAATCTGTAGCAGAATCCATTGGTGCCATAGATAGTTGATTACTTAAAACAGAAAGATCTAAAGTAAAAACCTTGTAGCCTGTTCGGGGCATATCTGAGAAAGGAAAAGCGGGCAGTTGATTAACTTGAGTTTGTGTCATGACCGTCCAAGGTGAGGTTTGAGCTAAAGATTTTAATACGGAAAACAATAGTACTGAAAACAGTAATAGTTTTTTCATAATTTATTTTTTAGTTTGGAGCTGTTTAAAAGATTTATGGCATGCTAACCATTTGAATGTCCTGAACTTGCAGGATGTTTTTTAGTTGCAATTACGAACCGTTCATTAAACGTACGCACATTAGTTCCTATATAGACAGCTTCTACTTGAGGATTCCACAATGCAACATCTGCATTTGTTGCATTACAAGCATCATTTAAAATATCAATTTTATTTTGTGCCATTTCCCGCAAGAATCGCCTGTCTGGAGAGTTTGAATCAACTTCTGTAAAATAAACCGCAACTGGTATAATAATTTTTGCATTGGTACTTCTAGCCAATTCACTTTGTGAATTTTGAAGTTTTGCAAATTCAATTTCAAATCTATTTTGAAAATCAAAGTGTTTTTGTTTTGCTATTGGTTCATTCATCATTTTTTATATGTGCATATCTGTTCCGCAAGTTCTTTGTTGTGAAAATTCCAATTAAAATAGGAGTAAAACGATGATTAATTTTAATTTCATGTTTTGATTATTAATTGGTTGATAATTCTGCTTTATTTTTTTTGACTTTTTGTAAAAATCTCTTTTATTCTACAATAATTCTTTTCACCATTTTATTTTCACCGTTCTGTATATTTATAAAATATACTCCCGATGAAGCAGTCTTTATTTGTAATTCTTGATCAAACATACCAGAATTTTGAAATGTTTTATTATAAATATTTTTTCCACTAATATCGTGAACTACTATTTCAATATCGTCGTTTATTTCACTTGTAAACGATATTTTGAAACTTCCGTTATTTGGATTTGGATACAATGCGAAATCTTTAAACTCAAAATCTTCACTACTTAAAACATTTGTATTAAATTGATTGGCAACGGTGTTGTAATAGGCTTTCATTCTAACGACCTGCCCTGCTGTAAACATCCATCTATTACCATCTAAAGTATAGTCCATAAAATTCATTGTTAGTGCTTTAGTTCCAGGCACACAACCAGGTATAGAACCAAGTACGGGACCCCAATCTCTGGTCATTAAACATTGTGGTGTGTCTTCAACATAGTCTGTGTTTGAAGGCAAACATACATCATCTCCCGGAGATTTTCCAAAAGTATGTTCTAAATTAAAGTAATGTCCCACTTCATGCAATAATGTTTGTCCTAAATGCCATCCATTGGTAGGTACATGTCCAGGACATCCGTCGCCACTGCCGAAACAAATATTCTTTATAACAACCACATTACCCTCATTTGGAGTTCCTCCTGTATAATATCCTGCATAATTAGTATCTCTAACAACAATATTCAAACAACCTCTCCAATTAATGTCTCTAATTCCGCCGTTAAGAAAACTAGTTCCAAATGTTATTGCTGACTGTCCGTTGGTCAGACCTGTTCCAGCAGGATGGTTTCTGGTTGCTAAAACAAACTTCATATTTGAATTACCCAAATTAGTTCCTGGATAAAAAGCTTGCACTTGCGGAGTCCACAAAGATAGAGCAGGGTTTGTTGCGCTAAAAGCAGCATTTAAAATATCGAGCTGATTTTGCACTAATTGTATCAAACAAGCTTTATTGGGTGAATTTGCAGCAATTTCGGGAAAGTGAACCGCCACAGGGATAATAATTGTTGTGTTGGTACTTCTAGCCGATTCATTTTGTGGATCTTGAAGTTTTGCTAATTCTATATTAAATCTTTTTTGAAAATCTAAATGTTTTTGTTTTGCTATTGGATCCGACATGATTTTTTGCATTTGCGCATCGGTTCCGCAAGTTCTTTGTTGTGAAAACCCTAATTGAAATAGGAGTAAAGCGATGATTAATTTTAATTTCATAATTTGATTAAAAATTGGTTGACAATTCTGCTTTATTTTTTTGACTTTTGGTAAAAATCTTTTTTATTCTACAAGAATTCTTTTCACCATTTTATTTTCACCGTTCTGTATAGTTACAAAATATACTCCCGATGAAGTAGTCTTTATTTGTGATTCTTGATCAAACATACCAGAATTTTGAAATGTTTTATTATAAATATTTTTTCCACTGACGTCATAAATTGTGATTTTAATTTCGTCGTTAGTTTCTGGTTTAAACGATATTTTGAAACTTCCATTATTAGGGTTTGGATATAGTACAAAATTTTCAAATTCGAAATCATTTGTTGCTAAATTTGGTGCAATTGCAAACTTTATAGTATTTACTGCATAAAATAAATTACCAACAGATTGTACCATTAATCTGCAATCTAATGCATTGATGTTATTAGGAACTGAAATAATTTGTGTACCATCATTTGGAGTATTTGCCAGCAGTGTTGTTGTAAAAGTTAACCCTTTATCTGTTGAAAGTAGTATGTTGACTAATGAAGTATTAATGTTGTTTGCTGTAGTTCCTGCCACATTCCATGTAATGGTTTGCGATGAATTTCCTGCCCAAGTTATTCCAGCACTGTTTTGGGATATTACCTCAAAAGGTCCCGCATCGGCATTAACAGTAAGTTTCATATCATCTCGTCGAATATGTGAACCCTGAATCATTGAGTTATCACGTACAATAACAGTAAAATTTTGTATTCTTGAAACGCTCGAAAGACGTTCATTTTTACTACTTAAATTTCCAGTAAGTACTTTTGCAAGTTTTGGCATATAACGAATCGGTTCGTTTGTAGGTTTAAAAAATTTAAAATTTGGTCCAGTTGTAGCGGTCGCACTAGTTTCTGCTTGAATACCCGTATCAGTGTTTTCCCAAGAATAAGTATAACCATCTGAATTTGAATTAGAAACCGTAGCTTTTAGCATATATGGTGTATCTTTGGGAATTGTGTAATCAAGTCCGGCATTTACAACAGGTGGGGTACTATTTAAAAGTATATAAGTACCACTGGTAGCTTGTGATAGAAGATTTTGCATCTCTTTGATACTTTCTGAATGATAGAAGGGATCATTAACAGGTTGCCAAACATCAAACAATGATGCTAAGTTTGTTGGTTGCAAACTACTGCATTTTCTGTTATATGACATAATCGTAACCCCAGCATACGGCTCTATTTGCGAACTACCACTAACATTTTGACAGTCAGAAGCAGAATAGGTATGGTTCGCTCCAAAAAAATGTCCCATTTCATGAGTAATACTATTCACAAATACGGCACCTGTTATTCCCTCTGTTCCATATTCAGCGACAACTCGTGTTTTTTGATTGTCCTGAAGAATACCCTGACTTGCTATACCACCACCACCAGTGCCAAGTACAAGTCCAATATCAAAATTAATATTTCCTATAATGGGTGTAATTTGGGTCGACTCATCTATCAGAGTGTACATATTTCCGTTGGTAAAATTATCAGTCTCAATAAAAATGAGTAATTCTTGGTTTGCTACTAATTTCATACGTACTGACAAATCTCTTTCCCAGTCACAATTTAAGCGTGTTACTAGCTGAACTAAACCCGCAATAATTGCGGATTTTTTTTGAGAAGTTGTACTAGCATTCATACCTAATTGGTCTATAATTTTTGACGAAAACTCAACTGTTGTTGCTATTGCCAACCGAAAAACTCTCAATTTATCCACCGTATTTATTTGATTTGACTTATGTTGTTGATGTGCTTTGTTGTTAATTATTTTTTTACTAATATTTTCAACACCACACACAAAGTCTGTTTTTATTGATGACGGAATTGAATTTCTATAGACAGGATTAATTGCTGATTGAGAATGTTTATATATAATATAAGTGCTAAACAAATTACTTCGGTATTTTTTTATAAAAAACGAATCTACTTTTCCTGAATAAGTTACGGCATCAAATCCGATTGTTGTTAAACTAAACCGTATAGTTTGAGTTTTATCTTTGATTGATTTACCTATATAAGATTTATTATTTGGAAAATTGTTCTGCAAAGCTTGTTCCATTACTGAAACCTCAAAAATTTTGTAATCATCTTGCCCTCCTTCAGGATTTGGGAATTTCAGAATTACATTTGAATTTGTTGCACTATCCATTGGTGCATCTGATAATTGTGTTGCCAACAAGGCTAAATCTAATGTAAAAACTTCGTAATCATAAGGCATAAAACCTGTACTAGGGGGGTATACTGGCAGCAGTGCAATTTGACTTTGTGTCATAACAGTCCAAGGGGAGGTTTGTCCGATAGAACTTCCGATAGAAAGCAGTAATGTAGTTAGTAATAATAATTTTTTCATTTTTTTTATTAATGTGGTTAAGATTGCGCCAAGTTACTTTTAAATTTTTTAATCATGAAAATAGAATAATTAAATAATTCGTAAAAACACTTAATTAAATATTTTATACTTAAAAATAATTATTGAATTAAATTAATTAAACAATTCAAAATCAATATATTGAATCATAATTTCAAGCTCTCAAAAAAAGTTAATATCGGAATTAGGTGTTCGATTGTAGGCCCCGTCAGTCCACTAAAAAAACCTCATAATTAGATGATTATGAGGTTTTTTTTATCATTAGTTGACCATCAAGTTCTTTTGTTAGTGTTGCTAATTCATATCGTTGTTATTGCTCATCTAAATCTCGGTTTAAATGAGTGCCTCCTTAAATTATGCTGATAAATCAAAGCGTTTACAACTCTTTTTATCACAGTTCTAATTCCCAAATCAATTAAAACGAAATAAATAGTACCCTATAAACTTTGCCAAAAAAAATATAGCTTTAGCAAAAGACCCTTTTTAATTTATGCATACAGAACTCCTTATTTTAGTTGATAGAGATAGAAATAAAAAACTAAGAGGAATTTAAAATACTACTTTAGAACTGGAAATTCAATAGCTAATTAAAGATGTCCTCACGCAAAAAAATGAAAAGTAAAAAAGTTGTTATTTATTTTTTATTAAGTAACAACTTTTACTTAAACCTCCTTTTAACGCTATTATGTGTACCTCCATCGTGTAAAGAAATAGTTGTAATTAGGAATTTAAAAGGTAAACCCCGATCGCTCGGATATGTAAAATATTTTTAAGAGCGATAGCGCATTCTATGATAAAAAACAAGTGATTTTTTAAAAATTAACAGGCAAATTTATATGTATTTATGTATGGAGTTTGTCTGTTAATTACAGAAAAAACGCGACCAATAATTTTACATTTTACATTGTTTAAAACTAGCATCGCATTTTTACCTTCTCCTTTTTTTCGTTCATAATACTCTTTGAGCTGTGGATCATGTTTTACTGCCACTAAAGCACACATTTGTAATATTGATTTCATCTTTTTATCTGCCATATGATTCACTTTGGTTCGTCCCTTAATACTCGAACCCGAACTATATTCAAAAGGGGCGGTTCCAGCATAACAAGCAAATTTTCTAGCATTATCAAAAGCCGTAAATGCTCTTGTAGCAATTAGCATATAGATTGCTGTTTTGTCTCCAACACCAGAAACACTTTTTATTAACTCAAATTGTTTTTTTAATTCAATTTCAGTTGAAATTATTGCTTTCATTTCTTTTTCAATCGCTTTTAATGTCGTTTTTAGAAACTTTACAGTTTTATTATTTATTCCTGAAATTGATTTGTAAACTTGTTTTGGCATAAAATCAATATTCTCTTTTGTAGCTTCAAAAATCTTAAAGGATTTCATCACTTTTTCTCGTTCAGTATAAAGTAATTTTAGTTGTTGAATTGCGGTTTCTGGTAATGTTGAAAGTTTAAGTTTGTCAATATTTCGAATACTATACAAAGTAATATCCTTTGCGTCTGCTTTATCATTTTTACCTCTTGAAATACCTTTAGAACGCTTAATTTCTATGGCAGGAACAATCCAGTAATCCAGTTTTTCATCAGACAAATGACTACTCAAAGGAAATGTATAAACGCCTGTGTTTTCGCAACAAAACAAAACAGTAGTCAAATCAACTTTCTGTTTTATTAAGTTTTTTAAAATTTCCTTTATTCCTTTTAAATTATTCTCTACAATGAAATGATTAGATACATTGGGAGACTGTTTTTCTAAAATAACTACATCCAATTTCGATTTTGAAATGTCAATACCTACATAAAATAAATAGTTTTTCATAACTTTGAATTTAGGATAAACAAAAATGTTGAACTTCTTTAGAGCCTTTATTAGACCTCGATGTCTATCATTCTATTTGAAGCAATTCAACGGGATTCAAGGAGAAGACAGAGGACTAATGCGCTATATAAGTCATACTTAGCGGATTTGTTAGTTCACCTCTGTTTTCCTTTGTATAAATTTAGTGTTTTTTATCTAATACAAAGTAAAGGCGGAATTGCAATCCGTGCCCACAACGATAACCCAAAGCCATAATTCATGCCTACAAAGCAAATCTAAACCAAAAGAAATAAATTAAAGCGATGTGATTGTTTTATTTGTAGCTTTTATTGTATTTTTAGATAAAAAAAATGTCAACAAAATATAAAGCAACAACAGATCAGGCATATTTTATAACTAATACAACAGTAGGTTGGGTTGATATATTTACGCGACTCAACCAAAAGTACAATATTGTTAATGCTTTGCAATATTGTCAGGAGAAAAAAGGACTTGAGATTTATGCGTATTG
>NZ_JBLVPT020000030.1:0-7064 GCF_048286795.2 Flavobacterium frigidum | reverse complement strand
TGGCTGAATCAAATACTGGTACTTTAATAACTATAAGTACACCACCACCAGTTGTTAATGCTGGTCCAGATTACACTATTCCAAAAGATACACCTTACGTTTTGAAAGCCTTAGTTACTAATTCAAATGCAGAGGGTTACACGTATTCATGGGAGGGCTTAGATACAGGTGTACAACTTGAAACTAGTGCAACGGCTACCTCTGGACCAAATTTTAAATTTAACCAACCTACAGCTTCTCCCAATCGATACATGCCGAAACTTGAAAAAGTTATTGCAGGAGAATTAAACACTAGAATGGAACGCCTTTCGAGTGTTTCTCGAGTACAAAATTTTGCAGTTACTGTTCGAGATAATGCCGTCATTCGGGGTTCAAATGTGAGACGCGATGATTTGATACTGACAGTAAATGCCAACGCAGGGCCATTTGTAATAACATCACAAAACACAACCGGAATAACGTGGGCGGGAAACTCATCGCAAACCATTACATGGGATGTAGCAGAAACAACAGCCAATAATATAAATACTTCGTTGGTAAATATATTATTATCAACAGATAAAGGATTAACATTTACAACCACACTTCTGGCAAATACACCCAACGATGGTTTGCAAGTGATTACAATTCCAAACACTATTAATTCGTTGGATTGTAGATTAATGGTGCAATCTGTTGGTAATATATTTTATGCAGTCAATACTACAAAGTTTGCAATTGCAACGAATTTAGCAACAAATGATTTCGAATTTGAAAATTTTGTACTATATCCAAACCCAAATAATGGTAGTTTCAAAATATCATTTAAACCCGAAACCAATGACGAAATTAAAATAACAATATATGACATTAGTGGAAAAAATATTTATAATAAAACATTTCAAAATTCTGGTATGTTTGATCAAGAATCACAAATAAAGACGATTTCATCAGGAGTATATTTAGTAAATATACAGAACGGTGAAAATAAAATGGTGAGAAGAATTCTTGTAGAATAAAAAAGATTTACAAAAAGTCAAAAAAATAAAGCAGAATTGTCAACCAATTAATAATCAAATTATGAAATTAAAATTAATCATCGCTTTACTCCTATTTCAATTGGGATTTTCACAACAAAGAACTTGCGGAACCGATGCGCAAATGCAAAAAATGATGAATGACCCAGTTGCAAAACAAAAACATTTAGATTTTCAAAAAAAATTTAATATTGAATTAGCAAAACTTCAAGATCCACAAAATGAAGCGGCTAGAAATACCAACGCAACAATTATTATTCCGGTGGCGGTTCATTTTCCCGAAATTACTGCAAATTCACCAATTAAAGAATGTTTAAAGCTATTGATACAAAATCAGATCGATATTTTAAATGCCGCTTTTAGCGCAACAAACCCAGACATTGCGCTGTGGACGCCCCAAGTACAAGCCTTTTATCCAAGAACTAACTTGGGTAATCCAAATATAAAATTTATAATAGCAACCAAAAATCATCCTGCGGGAACAGGGCTGACCAATGGACAGGCAGCAATAACATTTGGAACTAATTTTCTATATATTCAAAATGGTGATCACAGAGACATTCAATGGAAAGGCTATTTGAATATTGTTTGCAGAGATACTAATCTTGGATCAGGATATTATACAGGTGGCACTCCTGACGAAGGCAATTTGATTGTACTAAAAAATAATTGTTTCGGATCTGGTGCTGGCTGTGGAACAGGATTTGAGCCTTACTTTGGATGGCATTTAGGAGGAACAGCTATTCACGAGGTAGCACATTATTTAAGTGTACATCATACTTTTGGGAAAGATGGTACAATTACTGATTGTTCGCGAGGAAATACAGATGATGTTGACGACACCCCGCAATGTCAAATGTCATCAATGTGGCCTGAACCAGGAAGTGTAGCTGGATGTGTACCCGGTACAAAATCGTTAACAATGAATTATATGGATTATACATTAGATGGTAATAAATTTATGTTCACAGCAGGCCAAGTCGTTAGAATGAGAGCCTATTACAACACTGTTGCTAGTCAATTTTCAACAAACGTGTTAGGTAAGCAAGATTTTGAATTTAAAGATTTTTCATTATTTCCAAATCCAAATAATGGAAGTTTCAACATATCTTTTACACCAGAAACCAACCAAGAAATTGCTGTAGAAATTATCGATATGAATGGAAGAAATATTTACAGTAAGACATTTCAAAATTTAGGTCTATTTGATAACGACTTACAAATAAATAACATTTCATCAGGTATGTATTTTCTAAATATTCAAAACGGTAAAAGGAAAATGGTTAGAAAAATAATAAAAAAATAAATATTATGAAATTAAGTTTTATACTCACGGTCCGATCTGAATGTAGTTGTTCTAAACCTTGGTCGACGACTTTAATCCCAGAACAGTTGCAGACATTATGATGTGGGAAGTAACCAATATTATAGAACGCGATCCTTCAAATTGTTTTTTCCTTTAATTCCTGCTGCATACAATGCGTAAATCGAAAATTCAGGTGTGCCGAATTACCAAATGAAAAAAACTGCTTTTACTCTTGAGTGATACTAAAAACCATGTTATCAATCAAAATAATAAGGGAAATCTCCGTGAAAATTTTGTTTTTTTAAGTTCAGTAATTTGGGGGAATTTGGAAAATTGATTTGTAAAAAAAGAAGGCATCCGTAAAATAGTGTGAATTCCAAATAACCAACTAAACTTTATTAATTTTAGTAAAATTATTATGATATCCCATTGAATTAACTCGCTTAAAATAGCTTTTAAATGATTTAGATGCTTATTGAACGCATTATTAGTCCAATTGCGTTACTTTATTGTATTTTCCCTGATCAACTTAATATGAGCTCGTTTGGTTTCTACAATAGGTAGTTTATTTAAGCCCACTAGTGAAGTCGATACTTTAATGAAGTTAATTTTGTGCCTTGGTAGCCTGAAATTGTCTTTTTTCCAATATTGGGAGTTTTCTTTTCTAAAGCAAAATCAAGTGTTTCAATAAAGGTAAGATTGCTTTGTTGTTGAATTGGGTCAGGTATTTGTGGATTCCAACCCTCTCTTAGTTTTTGAAACAAAGCATCTCGAAGTAAATTAGCTTCGATCTCTCTTTTTTTGTAGTTGTCAATATAATTGATACCGTATTTATAACGGAAAATTACCTTGTTGTATCTGAAATAGACAAACCAAGGTTTTGATAGGTCATCATATTTAACAACCTTAGGAATTGTATAAATTGATTTCATTTTAATTTGTTTTAAAATTAAAATTGTTGCGGGGACATTAAATCAATCTAAAGAACATTTATATTCACTTTTTGTTCACTTTTAAATAAAAAAAACGGGAAGTCCTTATTTAACTAAGCTTCCCGAATTCTGCGGAGAAAGAGGGAATTGTTTCTCTTTGCTATGTGGTTGATATATAGTGTTCTATATATTTTATTTTTTCAAGTGCCCCTACATGTGCCCCTTCAAATTTTTACAGTTTTTCAGCTGTGTTGATGAATGTAAATTTACAAAAAATACTTCTAAAAAAGGACTGTTATTTGTCAAAATATGAACACGTTAACTATTATTTATTGAACAGGTAAAGTTTAAAATTTGAACGTGTAAAGGATAAATTCTAACCAATTATCAATGGTTCAACCTGTTCAATTTTCAAGCTTGTGTATTGGCAAAATTCCTCGATGGATACAAACTCATTTTCGAGCTTGTTTAGCTTCGTTCTCATTTTCTGTAATAATCTAATACTTTGACGGTAACTCTTTCCGGTAATGCGTTGTATGTCCTTCGGGTAGATACACAACCTCTTGTTTTCTGTTTTCATACTCTATCTATAGCTTTGAGTGGGCTTTGAGATACACTAAAGTACTGTTGGCCAAAGTTTCTTATGGTAAAATTAATCAAAAAAAGGATGCGTTTATTCCCGCCGAAACAAGCTATGGTATCTTTCTTCCAATAGGTTCTTGTATTTCTCCTTGTATTCCTCTGACAGGAATGAATTATTGATCCATTGGAGGGCGACGGCCTTGTTTTTCTGGATGCGTTTTGCAATTCCTTTTATTTGTTTTTCGTTAAGTCCGAGGTTGATGCCCAGTCTTTCGAAATTTTCCCATTTGAGTTTTCTTTTTTTACCTTCTATCGTTAGGGCCAGTTCTTCGGAGTCGTCAGGATTTACAATGGCCACGTTTAACAGATCATAGGCTGGAGCCAATGTCCAGGTTTCATTAGAATAGATCATCGAAAAATTCTTCAGGTGCATATCGTTGTTCCCGGTGAGGAAACTGAAAATACCCAATTCCAGAAAATACAATTTATCCAACAGCGTGTTGTCTGAATACTCGTTTATGGCTTTACCTACTTTTTCCATTGAGCTTTTGTATTTATCAAAAGCTTCCGTGATTTGGAACATATCGAGCATATGGATTTTCTCTCCCGCGTCTGTTCGGTCGATGCGTTTGGTGATATAGGAAAGTTCACCTGATTGCAATTTGATCAAGCTTGACTTTACGGTGTTTATACCGAATGCTTCTGCAATACGCATCGTCAGGTGCTCGTTTTCGGGCATTTCAGGAAATTGGTCGGATGGTGGTTTGAAAATGTAATTTCCTCCCAAGGCTCCGACAACGGTAAGACGACCCTTGTTTCCGTCCTGCAGAGCGTCATTCACGATGGATAGGGATAGTTTTGGTTGTACACCTGGAACTGCCACACTCCGTTCCACCACGTTTTTGGCCAATTCTGCCATTTGTTGAAGCGAATGTTCGAATGCCGGCGGTTGTTTGGTGCCAAAAAACTCCAGACTACATTGTTCGTGAAAATCACCAACATTATTGTCTTGCAACAGTTTGTAGCAATATAGACAGTTCTTACTCATTTTCGTTCGATATTTGTTGAATACTAACCGCTCCTATGCAGTTCTGGCAACAGGCCAATAGCAATCCCATACGGTCACTAGGATTTATTTTCCAGTTTTTGGATGCAATATCCAAAAGCCATCCTTCCGGGATCAATCCTTCAAAAAAAGGAAATAATCGTTTGTCGATATAGGTTTTTGATCGTACCGGCATCGTCAAGGTGATTCCTTCTTTGGGATGTTCCATTACATACTTTTCATCGTACTCGAAGGTGTATTCCCCGTCGTCCGTTTCCGTGAGGATGCCCGCCAAAAATTCTTTGTAATATACGGCTGCTTTTCTCATATTATTTAGTCTTCATTTTTGGATAATTCTCTCGCATTGACCGGAGCCAAGGTATGCCCAAACATTTTGAGCACCTGGTTTACCTTTTCGAGGTTGAGGTTTTCTTTTCCTTGTTCTATTTTCCGAATAACAGTAAGTGCTACACCAGCGCGATCTGCAAAGGCTTCCTGGCTGAGTTTTACTTCGTTTCTTTTCCCTTTTACAAAATCGGCTAGTGTGTTCATAATTATATGCTTTTGCATTGATTTTAACCAAATATAGTAAATTATATGTAAAAGCATATAATTTATTAAATAAAATGTATTTATATGTAAAAGCATATAATTTATTAAATAAAATGTATTTATATGTAAAAGCATATAAATATTGTATGGTTCTTTTTTTTATGCAGAGTGACATTTATGTTTATAAATGCCATTTATACCTCTGTAGGACATATGGAATATAGCTGTGTTCTAAATTATTTGTTTAAGTGTAATCTTTGTTTCGAAATCAATCGAAAGGTGTTGCAACAGGATGATGATTGACGGAATTTGAAACATTTATTAATTTAAAAATTTAGAAATTATGGCAAGACAGAAAGGGATAATCAAGTTAAAAGGTACTATTGGAGATATTACTTTTTACAAAACCCAAGACGGGCATTTGGCTCGTGAAAAAGGAGGCATCGACGCCAGCAGAATCAAAAGTGATCCTGCGTTTCAAAGAACGCGTGAAAACGGTTCTGAATTTGGTAGAGCCGGAAAGGCTGGTAAAACTTTGAGAACGGCAATGCGAACTTTGCTTATTAATTCTGCCGACAGCAGAATGGTAAGCCGATTGACCCAAGCCATGGTTAAAGTGATCCAAGCGGATTTGACGAATGATCGTGGACTTCGAAACGTGATTGACGGAGAGGCGGAATTGCTTGTGGGTTTTGATTTTAATATCAGAGGGAAATTGGGAAGTACTTTGTATGTTCCTTTTACCGGTCTTATCGATCGAGCTAGCGGAGAGATTTCCGTAGATATCGCATCATTTGTTCCTGCGAATATGATTGCCGCTCCTAGTGGAACGACTCATTATAAAATCATTTCAGCCGGTGCGGAAATTGATTTTGAAGCAGAAACTTTTGTTGTTTCCAGCTCTGAAACGGCTATTCTACCGTGGGATTCGGCTCCAACGGCAGCCATCAATCAGTTGAATGCGGTAACTCCAGGCAGCGCAAGCCCTTTATTTTTGGCTTTGGGAGTGGAGTTTTACCAAGAGGTAAATGGCAGAATGTATCCTTTGAAAAACGGGTCTTACAATCCATTGGCATTGGCTCAAGTAAGCGGATTGTAAGATGGTTTTGGTGTTGAATAGAATTTATTTTCCCGAGGGAACGCAGGGAGTTTTAGAATGGAACAGCACAATAGTTTGTTATACCATCGAGTTGCCCTGGTTGAATAACCAAAGGCGGATTTCCTGTATTCCTGAAGGAGAATATGTTTTGCAGAAGCGGTTTAGCCCAAAATTCAAATGGCACTTGCATTTGAGAAATGTTCCGGGACGAGATTTGATTTTAATCCATCCCGCCAATGACGCTAAAAAAGAATTATTGGGCTGTATTGCTACTGTAACACATCACACCGGAATTGGTAAGGGAAGTTCTTCCCGAAAAGCGTTAGAAAAGCTGAAAACGATAGTTTATGCAGCTATGGAACGAAATGAAGAAGTTAAAATAAGTATCCAGTATAAAAAAGAGATAGTATGAAAATAGTAGAAAGCTGTGTTCAACTCATAAGTGCAACAAACTTATTATTTAGAGTTTCAATAGGACTAAGGTAATTGAATTTTCTAATGGGTCTGTTATTAATTGATAATTCTACTTGTT
>NZ_JBLVPT020000029.1:0-8189 GCF_048286795.2 Flavobacterium frigidum | reverse complement strand
CCTGTTGATGGATTAACTTCACACAATTCATAGGTAATACTATAGCTTCCGCTTGGTGTATTTCCTGCTAATGTTACTACTCCATTCGAATCGATACTCAATGGTCCTGCAGAAACTGGGGTAACATTCGTATTGGTTGGACTTACTAAAACAGTATTCAATGTATCGTTGTCTGTTACATTAAACACTACTTTTGGATTTACTCCTGTATTTACCGCAACTGGATTATCATCAACTGCATCAATTGGATTTAAAACAACTACTGTTGCAGTTGCGTTTGTACAATTTACAGGGTCTGCTCCTGCTTCACACAATTTATAAGTGATGGTATACGTACCTGAAACAGTATTTGGAGCTAAAGTCAAATTTCCATCTGCATCAATACGCAATGGTCCAGTGGTTACTGGTGTCACATCTGTATTTGTTGATGTAACTGCTATTCCATTTAAATTATCTGCTCCATTACCGTTATTAGCTAACACACTTCCAACTGTTGTAACCACTGTAGTGCTTGGCGCTTGTGGAGGGAAGGCATCATCAAATGCATTAATTTGATTACTAATACGAATTTTCGCATTGGCTATATCACAATTGCCCGGATTTATCGCTTCACATATTTGATAAAAAACCATATAGGTACCCGAAACTTGTCCAGAAGGTACTGTTATCGTACCATTACTATTAAGCACAAATCCTGTAGGCGCTGTTCCACTTAATGTTAAATTAACATCCGACGGGTTTAAGACAACTCCATTTAGGGTATCATTATTCAATACTGATGTAGTGGTTCCTCCATTTCCACCCGTATATGGTACTGCTGTAAAATCATCAACAATGGCATCTACTGCTGCTTGGAAAACGTTTACTGTAACAGAAGTAGTACTGCAATTAGCTGGATTCGAACCAATTTCACATATTCGATACTCTAATGTTTGAGGTCCTGCAGGTGTACCTGCTGCAATAGTAATGGTACCATTTGCATTTAAAGTTAATACCGGATTTAAAGCTGTTGTTGTCAAAACCACGTCTGCGGGTTCAACTGGTGGAATTCCACTTAATGTATCATTCCCTAATACGGAACCAGTTGTAGCTCCTGGAAGTCCTCCTGTTATATCTGGGTTAGCCACGATAGGATTAAATACAACTACTGTTGCTGTTGCTGTTTTACAATTTACTGGGTTTGCTCCTACCTCACATATTTCATAAATAATACTGTAGGTTCCAGAAGGTGTATTGCCTGCCAACGTTATCTCACCATTACTAGCTATACTTAATGGACCTGCTATTTGTGGTGTGACATTAGTATTTGCATCTGTAACTGGATCTCCATGTAACGTATCATTTGAAGTAACATTTAAAACAACTTTAGAAACTTCAGCAGTCGCTACTGTAATTGGCCCATCATTTACTGCAAGTAATGGATTCTGAACTACAACAGTCACTATAGCCGTATTACAATTTGCTGGACTTGCCCCAGATTCACACAACTCATAAGTAATTAGATAAGTTCCTGAAGCTGTGTTGGCTGCTACTATTAAATTACCATTAATATCAATACTCAATGGTCCTGTAGTTATTGGTGTTACATCAGTGTTTGTAGCTGTTACTGCAATAGTATTTAAAGTATCATTATCTGTTACATTTAAAATAACTGTAGGTGTTGTTGCTGAAGCTACAGTTGCTGGACCATCGTTTACAGCGTCAATTACAGCAACTACTACCGGCTTACTTGTTGATGTATTGTTTCCCAGTGTTGGATCGGCTTCATTGGCTGCAATTGTTGCTGTATTGACATAACTACCTGTAGCATTTACTGTTGCAGTGATTATTAAAGTTGCATTGCCGCCATTGGCTAAACTGCCAATTGACCAAATTCCTGTTCCTGATGTATATGTTCCTGTTGCAGTTGTTGAACTAACAAAAGTATAACCCGCAGGTAAAACATCAGTTACATTTACACCCGTTGCACTACTTGGTCCTGCATTAGTTGCCGTTAAGGTAAAAATAACATCTGAACCAACACTTGGTGTGGCATTATTTACTGTTTTAGTAATTCCGACGTTCGATTGTGGAACGGGTATTGGTTTACTTGTTGAAGTATTGTTCCCTAGTGTTGGATCTGCTTCATTGGCTGCAATGTCTGCTCTGTTGGCATAACTACCCGTTGCATTTACCGTAGCTGTTATAGTTAAAGTTGCACTGCCTCCATTAGCTAGATTGCCTATTGACCAAACTCCACTACCACTATTGAATGTCCCCGTGCTTGGTGCAGTATTGCTAACATAGGTATAACCCGCAGGTAAAACATCAGTTACATTTACACCCGTTGCACTACTTGGTCCTGCATTAGTTGCCGTTAGGGTAAAAATAATATCGGAACCTACATTTGGTGTGGCATTATTTACTGTTTTAGTAATACCTACATTTGATTGTGGCGTAACAATTAAATCTGCCGACAATGAAATAATATTTCCACAAACATAATCGCTTTTGGTTATTATAACTCTGTAGTCATAACCGTTTTGAGTTGATGTAACTCCTGTTAGATTTAAAGAAGCGCTTGTTGCACCCGAATAAATACCTGAATTGATAATATTTGTAAACATTGAACCGCCGTTTGTACTTTCTTGCCATTGGTATGCTACAGTACCCGAAACAGGTATTGTTACAGAAAAAACTGTATTACCGCCAGCAACAGTTACTTTATTGGCAGGTTGGGTTGTAATTACATTACCCACGGTAACTACATTTGTATATGTTCCTGAGTAGGAAGCTGCTATTACTGTACCATTTGTATTTGTTGGAGCTATAGCTCCTCCAGTTTGACCAAATTGCTGACCAATTGCAGCAGATGTGTTATTGTTGTAGTATTCATTTGAATCTGAACACCCATCGTTGTCAGAATCTAAATCAAGATAATTAGCAATACCGTCACCATCAGTATTTAGTGGTGTAGTAGGCGTTCCACCCAAAGCAGTTGGTAAACCATTTGACTGAACAGAACCATCAATGATACCATTATTGTCTAAATCTAAGTTTGGATTACTTCCAGATTCTTTCAAATCGAATACTCCATCATTGTCTGAATCTAAATCTAAATAATTAGGAACACCATCGTTATCTGTATCTGTTGCGCAAGATGCAACAACAACAAAATTATTTATAACATAATCATCTGATTTTAAAATTGCTTGATAGCTAACATTTGAAGCAATATTTGCAGGAATTGTCATTACAATAGTAGATAGACCAGTTGTAGCGAGGTATGGCGTATGATTTATGTAATTATTTCCTTGAATAGAAGGTAATGAATTTGTAAAAGTAGCACCATTAAAAATAGTTATAATGGCGTCACCACCATTATTTGTTGCATTATCAGCATTACTTCCACCATCAGAAGGTGTTGTAATATCCATATATTTTGTTCCATCTACAAAAATAGAAACTACAGATTGAGTGGATGTTGCAGAAGGAATCGTTTGAGACGAAAATCCACCTCCTACTCCGTTATTCCAACGAAAATCAAAACTAATTTTTTTTGAATCTACAGAAATATTTCCAGAAGGACAAGTTATATTTGCAGTAGCATTAACTGTGACACCATTTGCATCATTGGAACCATTTAAAGCTGTTAACAATCCTGCATTTAGTCCTTCTGTTGTATCCAAAATTCCATCATTATCATCATCAATATCTGTTGTGTCTGGAATACCATCATTATCATTATCGCCCACATTTGATGCGATTGGCGTTGGTGTACTTATTGATGTATTGTTCCCTAGTGTTGGATCGGCTTCATTGGCTTTTATATCTGCTTTGTTGGCATAACTTCCTGTTGCATTTACAGTAGCTGTAATAGTTAAAGTTGCACTGCCTCCATTAGCTAAATTGCCTATTGTCCAAACTCCAGTACCACTATTGAATGTCCCCGTACTCGGTGCAGTATTGCTAACATAAGTATAACCCGCAGGTAAAACATCTGTCACTGATACGCCTGTTGCAGTACTTGGTCCTGCATTGCTTGCTGTTAGTGTGAAAATAACTGCATCACCTACATTTGGCGTTGCATTATTTACCGTTTTAACAATGCTTACATTGGCTTGTGCTGCCGCCACTGGAGTTAGTGTCCTTGTTGATGTATTGTTCTCTAGTGTTGGATCGGCTTCATTGGCTTTTATATCTGCTTTGTTGGCATAACTCCCTGTGGCATTTACCGTAACTGTAATAGTTAAAGTTGCACTGCCTCCATTAGCTAAATTACCTATTGACCAAACTCCTGTACCACTATTGAATGTCCCTGTGCTCGGTGCAGTATTGTTAACATAGGTATAACCCGCAGGTAAAACATCTGTCACGGATACGCCTGTTGCAGTACTAGGTCCAGCATTATTAGCAACAATTGTAAAGATTACATTGCTACCTAAAGCTGGTGTTTCGTTATCTACAGTTTTAGTAACACCCACATTTGATTCGGGTGTTACAACTATAGAAACACCTCCTATATCTGTAACAATTCCATCAGAAATGACGTAATCGAAATTAATTGAACCACTATAATTTACAGCTGATGAAAAACTAATTACCCCAATTGAAGATACAAATATAGTACCATTGGGAACACTAATAATTTGTGCAGTTCCTGGGGTTAATACAGTACCATTAATAGAAACAACAGTCAAAGAATCTCCATCTATGTCTGTATCATTTGCTTTCAGATTAAGAACATTTCCTGTTGAATTTACTGTAAATGTATAGTTATCATCTACAGCAACTGGAGGATTATCGACCGCAATTGACGCTGTTGCTTTTGAATCATCAGTGGTGCTCAATGTTGTGTCTATTTGCGTGGTACCTATGTTTCCATATGCACTATTAGTATAATTACCTTTTGTATTAGGAATAGTAGCGCTAAATGTTAAACTAACGCTTCCGCTAGCAGGGATACTAAAATTCGAGCTATTTCCCCAAACTAAAGATTGCCCAGTTATCGTAGGATTTGTAATTGGCAAACCCCCAAAAGTAGAGGATCCTGCGACATAAGCAGTGCCAAGTGGCATAATATCAGTAATATCGTCTACAAGAAGTGCTTGTGTAGATGTATTTGTTAATGTTATGGTGTATAAACCTGTCCCACCACTTGTCAAAATTGGAGTACTCGTAGATTTGGTTAAAGTTAAAAAATTTTGTGCGGAAGCTATTGGAGCTAATGCTAAAAAAGCCGCATCCAAAGTTGTGTGCTTTATTTGGGCACCACTACTTATATTTGAAATTGGACTCACAGCCGTTGGGGATGATGTTGTGGTAACTGCTCTAAAAGTGAATACTAAAGTATAATCAGTTGAAGTAGTTGATCCTAATACAAATTTTAACTGGTTATTATACGAAATATCATCTGCCGTACCAGCTCCATAAGCAAAAGTAAATTGCGAATTAATCAATTCATAGGCTGTAGGATTCCAATTTGCAAAAGATGCTGGAGATGTTGAAAATATTTTTGCCGTTCCAACCGTACCAGTATTTCCTTTAACAGTCATTGTCATGAGGCCTCCCAATGCATTAGATGGTGGTCCAACAATAGAGGTAGCTACTTTATTTGATGCAGCTGAAATTGCTGACTCAACCGATAGAAAAGTCATTGTTGTACCTGTGGCCCCATTTAAAAGAACCCCGCCTGCACCTGGTTTACCATCGTAAACTTTAATAATATGTGTTTGATCCGTTAATGTTGCGGCAGTTGCTGTTAAATAAAAATAAGCCGTAGCTGAATTTCCCGCCGTCAAAGCACCAAGATTTACTAAATTCACTTCATTTGATGCCAAATTAACTGAGGTGGCTTCAACTGCAGACACATCACTAAAATTACTAATTTCAACCCAAAGATCATTTATGATTGATGATCCAGCTGGACTAGAAATGGAATAAGAAGCATAAGCTGAATTAATAGGTGTTGAAGCACCAAGATCAATATAAAAAATATCAGTTGACGTTCTTGTGACCAGTGGCGGTAGAACACTTATTGATTTAGCCTCATTCTCTTTTATATTTCCAAAAGAAATAAAATGTATACCTAAAAATAAAGTCAGAATTTTTAGTTTTAAATTATCAATATTGAAAGTATTTTTTTTCATAGTATAGGTTTTAAATTGATTGATCTTGAAAGAGGTTTCTTTGTTTAACTAACTTCATTTGCAGTTAAATAAAATAACAAGTCTTATCAAAAATTTGAATTTTATTTTTTATAATCTTAATTTTTGGAATTAGTAAATCCCCTCACAGTCTATAAATTTAATTGTACACACTATTAACCAACATTTAATTGACCGTGTCTAAAAAGTTAGGCAAACCATCACCCTCTTCATTACTATTTGGATTGTTCCCTCCAGCTTTAACAGAATCTAAAATACCGTCGTTATCATCATCTAAATCAATAGAATCGTTTTTACCATCTCCATCTATATCTTGTAAGCATATTAAATGTAAAGGAAATGGTAAAGCAAAAACTATTTTGATTCATTTCAAAAACTTTGTTTAAATTATTATTTACTTAATTATCAAACTCGACGCTAGAAACATCGTTAAACTCGTACATAATTCTACTTGGCGCGAGGCCCTCTTCATTGTAAGTACCAGTTGCATTTAAATATTGTGAGCTTTTATCAATTACTAACCTTGCTTGTATGATCGGCTTTATGAGCAAATCGTACAGAAACATCACAATTTGTAGCCAACGCATCTTTGTTGGGACTGTCGATATCATAAGTAACAAATCTAAAATCTTTTACTGGTATCGTTGTAATACCATTCGACTTTAAAAATATAAAACGTATTCTTGATTTATTATTTTGTATTCCAATACCACTATTGGCATGCATATAAACAATATTATTACCCGTTTTACAAGAAAGCTCCTGCTTGAAGCCCCAAAAGTCCTCGAACTCTAATAAAAACCAGTGTAGGAATTGTTGTAGATGTAGAAGTAAATAAAGCATTATTTGTTCCACTATCACTTTATACACTTGTGACAGTAACATTTTCAAAATTTTGCGATAACCCAACATCATAAAAGAAAAGAAAAATTAAGACAAATATTTTATCAATACACTTAATTTTTATAAATTTTAAGCAAGTAAAGTTTTTCATTTATGTATGTTTATTAGAGGCACTATTCGTAGTGCTTTTTTTAACAGGTAGATAAACCAAAAGTAAACAAATAATTATATTTTTATTACGATTAACACGTATAAATTGTTAAAATTTCAATTTAAACAATTTATTTTTTATAATATATTGTTAAACCTATTTTTCACAATATTAAAATGAAATATTGAATGTAAAAAAATAGCTTGAATGTAATTTTCTAATCCAATTCAGTCAGTATTTTATATAGCGTAAAAATTGGCAATTTATCTTTTAATCAAACCGTATCCGATGGTTTTATATTTTCAATTTATAGACCACCAAAAAAGGCTATCCAAGTATATGGATAGCCTTTTTAGTTTTTTGTTTAGAGAAGATTTATTGCATAGAAACAATAATAAACTCACTTCTTCTATTGGCTTGATGTTGCTCTTCTGTACAGTTTGATTGGTTTGTAGGTTCACATCCACAATCATTTACAAGCTGTGATTCGCCGTATCCTTTGGCCGTTAATCTATTAGCAGCTATACCGTTTTTAATCAACCATGCCTTAGTTGCTTTAGCTCTTCTGTCAGATAATGCTTGGTTATAGGCAACCGTTTGTCTACAATCTGTATGTGATCTAATGTCGATGGTCATCTTTGGGTATTGTTGCATCACTGCTAATACTTTTTCGAGCTCAAAAGCAGCATCCTTACGAATAACTGATTTGTCTAAATCAAAATAAAGTATTGGAATATCTAAGGTTTTAGCTAAATCTGTTCCTACATCAATTACTTTTTTTCTTGGCGCTAAGGCCAATGGACCTTGTGTTACTCCAGATGCTTTTGCTATTACAATCTTATTCTCTTTGGTTTCATATTCTGGTTTTTCTCCACGTAAATAATACGTTTTTCCACATTCAACCTCAAAAGTATAGTCCCCTGATGATGCAGTTGTACTTTCTTTGATCAAATTGAAATTGGAATCAAACAAACTTACCTTAGTATTTGCCAAGACTAAACCGGTATCCTGATCCTTGATGACTCCTTGAAGTGCTTGATTACATACTA
>NZ_JBLVPT020000028.1:0-9501 GCF_048286795.2 Flavobacterium frigidum | reverse complement strand
TGGCTGAATCAAATACTGGTACTTTAATAACTATAAGTACACCACCACCAGTTGTTAATGCTGGTCCAGATTACACTATTCCAAAAGATACACCTTACGTTTTGAAAGCCTCAGTTACTAATTCAAATGCAGAGGGTTACACGTATTCATGGGAAGGTTTAGATACTGGTGTACAACCTGAAACTAGCGCAACGGCCAACTCTGGACCAAATTTTAAATTTAACCAACCCACAGCTTCTCCCAATCGATACATGCCGAAACTTGAAAAAGTTATTGCAGGAGAATTAAACACTAGAATGGAACGCCTTTCGAGTGTGTCTCGAGTACAAAATTTTGCAGTTACTGTTCGAGACAATGCCGTTATTCGAGGCTCAAATGTGAGACGCGATGATATGATACTGACAGTAAATGCCAACGCAGGACCATTTGTAATAACATCACAAAACACAACCGGAATAACATGGGCGGGAAACTCATCGCAAACCATTACATGGGATATAGCAGGAACAACAGCCAATAATATAAATACTTCGTTGGTAAATATATTATTATCAACAGATAAAGGGTTAACGTTTACAACCACACTTCTGGCAAATACACCCAACGATGGTTTGCAAGTGATTACAATTCCAAACACTATTAATTCGTTGGATTGTAGGTTAATGGTGCAATCTGTTGGTAATTTATTTTATGCAGTCAATACTACAAAGTTTGCAATTGCACCGAATTTAGCAACAAATGATTTCGAATTTGAAAATTTCACTTTATTTCCAAACCCAAATAATGGCAGTTTCAAAATATCATTTAAGCCAGAAACAAATGATGTAATTGAAGTTATTGTTAATGATGTCATTGGAAGAAATATTTACAACAAAATATTTCAAAATTCAGGTATGTTTAATCAAGAATTTCAAGTCAATACTATAACAGCGGGAATTTATTTTGTAAAAATTCAAAATGGAAAAAATAAATCAGTAAAAAAAATCAGAATAAAATAACTTATTTAAACTAAAAGTTGATTTAACCATTTTTCTTTATTTAAGTTAGATAAAAGCGATTTATAATCTAAATACTATTCAACATTGAATGATAATGTACTTATCATTCAATGTTGAATATCTTAAATCAGTATCATTATCATAACTATCAGAAAACATTTAAAAATTAGCCACAGCTATCCGAAAGTTTTACTAAATAATAGAAAAACTGCCTCGACCCTTTATAAATAGGGTATGATTATAAAATTATGCTGAAAATAAGTCAGAACTGAATTTTAATTTTGGTTCTGGTCTTATTTTTTTTGCTCCATCTCCAACTTGATTGCAGACATAATCTAAACTTAGATAATACACTAAACAGATTCTGATTTTTTCGACCAGATTTGAGAAAGACTTTGTCTTTTTAGCTATGGTTCTGTTTATCAATTCAATTAATAAGTAGCTAATCAATGCGATGTAAATTTGCGATTTAACCGCATTTTCACTTGTGCCTAGGAATGTTTTTATCTGTAGGTTTTGTTTCATTGCCTTGAAAAAAAGTTCAATATCCCATCTCTTTTTATACAAATCAGCTATTGTTCTAGCTGACCATTCTAAATTATTGGTTATGATTTCAATTACCTTGTTTTCGTCTTGCTTATAAACATGCACTAATCTTAGTTTTTGTTCACTAATCCCTGTCTCTATGGCTTTGTTGCTGTTTAAAACAATAATTTCATCCTTAATAATATCTTGATCTTCCGCATCAGGCAAGTCCAATTCTTGGATGGATTTATACACTGTATTTGTCTTAATGCGAGTAACAAAAATATTTTCAGCTTGAATTCTATGCAGCATCAATGTAAAATCAAAATAAGCCCTGTCTTCCACTATAATTGTTCCTTTGGAAAAAACTAACTGACCTTTGCCGTACCGGTCGTGTATTTTTGCTTCTGTTATATTTACCAAGTCCGGAATTTGTAAATTGTCATCCCAGCACGTGTGTATTTTTAAACCCCCTTTTGCTGTCCGAAACTTTGCCCAATCAAACATGTTTAAACACAGGCTGATTGTGGTACTGTCAATCAATTTTATATTTTGGTCTTTAATCTCTTTGATAATATTACGTTGAGATTCGCTTTTCAAGATCCTTTCATAATGTTTCAAAAGCCTATAATATAAGGATTCAAACACTTTCCAATCTCGTTTTTTATTGCCATCACTCATAGTGGATCTTGCTGGACTTTGAGTCAATCCTAAATCTTCAATAAAAGTCTCGCTAACCCCAATTCCAGTGGAAATATCATTTAAAGTATAGCACTTATTCAGCTGTCCGTAAGTTAAAGCAACAAATTGGTCGTAAGTCTTGTACTTACTACATCCTTTGTCTGAACTGTGTTTTTTAGCACAAGATGCGATCATCCATCTAGGAACAAGTTCAATAATTTGTCTAATAACTAGTTTTTTGATATTTTTGTTTCGCCTGAAGAGTCCCATAAAGTATTATTTGTTTCGCAAAATCAAAAATACGGGATTCTAAGGCTCTTTTTATTTTAGACTTTCGGATAGCAGTGAAAATTAGCAACAAAGCGTCCTAATGAAAACAATGGCGTGTTTTCAAGCTGCTATTCTTATTGTGCTGCATAGTGTTTGCGTAATCGGGGGGGGGAGGCTTTTTCTGCCGACGACCGCTTGGAGCTGCCAAGCCGAACAAAGAGAAGGAACGGAGGGAGACCTATTGATTGCCAGTGATGTTTCTATTATATAATTAAATCCCTCCATTTATCCGGAAAGAAAGGTGTTTGGAAATAATTATGAGCCAAATCTTTTAAGAAAGGGTATCCTGATTGATTGCTTCGATAATTTTACTCAAATTCCGTGTCCTTATTTACGATCTTTATTTTAAATTCTTAAAAATTTACATCTTTATAAAAGTTTTTTTTCAGTCTTGTTTTTGATCGTAACGATGCCGAAAGGATTTTGAAAATAATTGTACTTCCAAGTCATTCTCCTTATCAGAGATTAAATGGTTAGCAGCCGAATTTATGCCATGGTAAGGTACAAATAATCCTAAATCAGTTTTATTCACAAGAATAAATTCTTTCATGACAACGTATTCTACTTCCATATCCAATAAAGTAAGATATTCCATTAAAATCATAAGAATAGGAGAAGTACTATCCGAAAAATAGACCGGTTTGACACCGGTAACAGTGAATCTAATCACATTTTCAATACTGTTATTCGCAACAGGATTAAAGTCTAAATTTTCTTTTGCACACTTAATTTGTCCTAGAACTAATTTCAAATAATTTTTAGCATTCTGTAATTCTCCAAAATCAATGAATAAATTAAATACTAATTATAGCTGATGAATGAATGTCAATAAGAGGTCTAAAGAAACATTATTTTGATTAATAATATTTACTAGTTGTAGATGCATAGCTTTGTAATTGACTTTTCTATTATAAAATCTTTCAACATTCAATGTAAAAAAAAATATTCCAAATACTCAAAAGTTCTTTTTGCATATCCTATTTGCTCATATCTTCCAGAATGTTCAGAAGACAGACCATCTTTTAAATTAGTAACGGAAATTGTTCGTTTAAAATATTCTAATTACACTTTATAATAGAAATTAAAAACCTGATCGAAATACTTTGTTACAGCTTTATCGTTTTCTAAATTGTTCTTTAAAATCCAATACCAGAAATTTATCACTAAATGGGTTAAATATCTCTTTTCGATTTCAAGGTTTTTAAATTCTTTCGATTCTGGATATACAAATAAAACCTGTAGCATAAAGCTACACTTTTGTAATTAATTTGATTGTTAAATTTTACAATAGTCGCATAATTCAAAGCAGAATATCTCCCTTTTCTATTGAACTAAATTTCAATATATTCAAAGATTTCGAGTAGCATTTATAAAAACATACTTTCTTTGTCGATTAACAAATTAAAACACACACTATATTTATTAAAAATAGCTCAATACAACTAGTAATATTTTGTCGATTTTCACCTATAATAGGGTTATTAGTATAAAAACCAATTATATGTGATGAATTTATTAAATAAATATGTTAAATTTGCTTTTTTTATTTAAAAAAAACTGACTCAAATTAGACAAATAAAAATATACAATACAAATGAAGAAATTTTTACTTTTACTACTGTTAACGATTTTTCAGTACGGCTTAGGTCAAACCACTTGGACTGGTGCAACAAATACCGATTGGAACACCCCCTCAAACTGGAGTACAGGCGCAGTGCCAACAGGCATAGATGTTGTTGTGATACCCAACGTAACAAATAAACCGATAATTACAGGTATAACAGCTGCTTGTGCTGATTTAACTATTAATGCTTTATCATCCTTAACCTTAACAAATAGCGTTACTAGCTTACTTAACATAGGTGGTAATTTTGTAAACAATGGGACTTTCACTACAGTAGGAGCCAGCACTATCAGCTTTGTTGGTGCTAATCAAATAGTTGCCGGAGTGACTTATAGTAATTTAACGCTCGGCGGTACCGGAACAAAAGCTTTTGCAGCCAATACTATTATAACTACTAATTTAATGGTCGTGGCGGGTGTTAAGATGAATTTAAATGCAATTAACACGCATCAAACGGGCACTTTAACTTTAGGTGGTGACGGAGCCCTTTTAAGTACATGGGGTGCTTCAAATACAGGAGCTTCAAATGGGAATAACATTTATTTTACAGGTCCGGGTAGAATTACTGTAACTGGAACGCCACCGTACCCACGTATAGAAAATAATTTTGCATCCTACACCAGTGGTGCTTCTGGAACGGTAGGCGCATCCTATCCTGAAGGCGCAACTTCATCACCAGTTACCGCTCCTGATGGTCTTGTTTTTATTAATGTAAACTTTGCAAGTTACGGCACGCCAACAGGTACAAGCCCAAATTATGTATTAGGAGCTTGCCACGCACTTACTAGTATTACAGAAGTTAATAAAGTTATTTTAGGTGTCACTACAGGCAAAGTTCCAACATTTAATGGAGCATATGGCGATCCTTGTGGAGGTACACCGAAACGAATAAACGTGGTAGCATCGTATGCAGAACCAATATGTTCGGGCACAAATCCTGGAACTATAACTGGCTCAACACCCACTGGAGGAAATAATGTGTATTCTTATTTATGGGAATTTAATACGGTTGGGGCTTATTCACCTTATGCCACGACACCTGGTGTAAGTACCTCTAAAGATTATATTATACCTAGTGGTATCACGCAAACTACATGGTACCGACGAACGGTAACTTCGGGTATGTATTATACCACTACAATTGTGCTGGTTCAAGTGAACACAAATCCAGCAGCACCAACCACGATAACAGGTGGGACGTCTATTTGCTCTGGTGCCTCAACTACCTTAACTGTTAGCGGCGGTAACAAAGGCGGCGGTGGCGGTTATGCACAATGGTTTACTGGTTCTTGTGGTGGAACCCTTGTAGGTACAGGTAATTCTTTAGTAGTAAGCCCTACTGTAAACACCACATATTATATTCGTTATAAAAATGTTTGTTCGGTAACCAGTTGTATAACAACAACAGTTACGGTAGCACCAGCACCGTCTATTACGACGGCTGCTGCCTCTGTAAGTGTTTGTTCTAGTGCAAGTCTTCAAACTACACCTTTATCGTACAGCTCAACAACTGGAACTCCTACAACTTATAGCATAACATGGAACGCAACGCCAACTAATAGTTTTGTTGCTGTTACAAATGCCGCATTACCTGCAAGTGCAATTAGTATAGCAGTTCCTGCGAATGCTACATCTGGCACTTATACAGGAAACCTTACCGTAAAAAATGCAGGTGGATGTGCAAGTAGCACAACTATTTTTAACGTAACGGTACAAGCAACGCCAACAGCAGGATCAATTGCGGTTAGTCAAACAATTTGTAATGGAGGTGATCCAGCGACTTTTACCAGCACAACAGCAGGAACTGGAGACGGAACAATTACATACAGGTGGGAAAGTGCCGTAAGCCCATTTAGCACTTGGAGTGCCATATCAGGAGTTACAACAGCCACCTATGATGCGCCAACAGGTTTAACTGCCACCACTCAATATAAAAGAATCACAATCTCAACTTTAAATAGTGTAGCATGTGAATCAACAGCTACATCGCCAGTTACCGTAACGGTGCAAGCAACGCCAACTGCAGGATCAATTGCGGATAGTCAAACAATATGTAATGGAGGTGATCCAGCGACTTTTACCAGCACAGCAGCAGGAATGGGAGATGGAATAATTACGTACAGGTGGGAAAGTTCCGTAAGCCCATTTAGCACTTGGAGTGCCATATCAGGAGTAACAGTAGCAGCCTATGATGCTCCAACAGGTTTAACAGTTACTACTCAATATAGAAGAATTACGGTGTCTATTTTAAGTGGAATAGCATGTGAATCAGCAGCTACATCGCCAGTTACCGTAACGGTACAATCAACGCCAACTGCAGGAGCTATTTCCGCCAATCAAACAATTTATTATGAAGGTGACCCCGCAGCCTTTACCAGTACAACAGCAGGCACCGGAGATGTTACAAGTACATACAGATGGGAAAGTGCGGTAAGTCCGTTTAATACTTGGAATACAATATCAGGAGCAACAGTAGTCACATATGATGCGCCAACAGGTTTAACATCCACCACTCAATACAGAAGAATTACTATATCAACATTAAATACTGTCGCTTGTGAATCATCAGCAACAACGCCAATAACTGTGACGGTATTAGCAGTTATTGTTGCTGATGACGATACCTTGAGTACGCTAGCTGCACCGTTAATATCAGGTACCAGTCCAGTAACAGCAGGAAACGTATTAGAGAATGACACTAGAAATGGAGTTGCAGCAACTACCACCAATACGAATGTAACACCATTAACCACAGGTCCATTGAGCATTGATGCTGACGGAATAGTAACCTTAGCGGCCAATACTCCAAGTGGTACGTACAGCATCACGTACCAATTATGTGAGGCCGATCCATCAACTGGATTAAATATGATCCCTGCGAATTGTGATAATGCAACGGCTACAGTAGCAGTTTTAAATCTAATAAACGCTGTAAACGATGGTCCAGCAACTGTAGCTTCAGCAACAACACCTACAGTTATTTTAAATGTAACAGATAATGATACTTTAAATACTATTGCAGTTACAGCTACAAACACTGATGTAACACCAATAACTACAGGACCATTGAGTATTGATATTAATGGTAATTTAACATTAGCAGCCAACACAGCTTCAGGAACTTATCTAATTACTTATGAGTTGTGTGAATCTGGGGCAAGTCCAGCAAATTGTAATACGGCTATAGTGACTGTTGTAGTTCAGAATCCATTAATCGGAGTAAATGATGGGCCAATTACAGTAGCGACTGCTGAAGTTCCCAAAGTTGTTTTAAATGTAACTATAAATGATACGTTACATGCAGATCCAGTTACAGATGCAAACACTAATGTTACTCCACAAATATCAGGTCCATTAAGTATAACAAGTAATGGAGAGATTACTTTAGCAGCAAACATAGTTTCCGGCACTTATAGTATTACATATGAAATATGTGAAGTAGGAGCAAACCCTGTTAATTGTACAACAGCAACAGCAACAATAGTAGTTCTAAATGCTATTATCGCTAACCCGGATATAACAGGAGGACTTCCAGGAGCTACAACTGGTTCTGTATTAGGGAATGATACATTAAGTGGAATTCCACCAGTTGAACCCGCAGACGTGATTTTGACAACAACAGCTTTAAATCCGGTATTAACTTTAAATGCAAATGGTACTATTACTATTGCAGCAGGTACACCTGCAGGACCTCAAACATTAGAGTATCGAATATGTGAAATTGGTTCGAATCCAGCTAATTGCAGTACAGCAACAGTAACGGTAAATGTTTTACAATCTGCAGTAGATGCCATTGTTGATGATTTTACAGCAGTACCATATACCGGTGGAAATGGAGGAACTACTACATCAGTATTGAATAATGATACCCTTAATGGAGTTGTCTTAAATCCAGCAGATGTTAATTTAACATTAAGTGGAACAGCGTCTACAGGATTTGTGCTTAATAGTAATGGTACGATAACAGTACCTTCTGGACAAGTTTCGGGTACCTATATGGTTTTTTACCAAATATGTGAAAAGATAAATTCGGGTAATTGTGATATAGCCAACGCTAAAATTCGTATCAGTAATCAAATTAATGCATTTGATGATGCCTTCTCTCCACAAGCGCCAAGCACTACAGTGGTTACAACAGTCGGAAGTGTGTTAGCTAATAACGGTAATGGAGCAGATAATTTAAATGGAATAGCAGTTACATCGGCAAATACTGATGTGACACCGGTAACCACTGGACCATTGCGTATTGATGCAGATGGAAATTTTACTCTAGCTCCAAATACTGTTTCAGGTACGTATACCATCATTTATCAATTGTGTGAAGCAGGAGCAGACCCTGTAAATTGTACAAACGCAACTGCAACAGTTGTTGTTTTAAATCCTATTGATGCAGTTGATGATAATCCAGTTGAAGTAAACTCAGGAGTAAATCCAAAAGTAGTGTTTAATGTAACAGACAACGATACATTGAATACTGTTTTAGTAAGTCCAACCAATACGAATGTTACCCCAGTTTTTGCAGGACCATTGAGTATCGATTCGAATGGAGTAGTAACATTAGCAGGAAATACACCAAGCGGAAGCTATAGTATTACCTATGAATTGTGTGAAGTTAATCCATCAACAGGATTGGCTGTAACACCAACGAATTGTAATAGCGCTGTGGCAACCATTAAAGTTTTAAATTCGTTAGATGCGGTAGTCGATACTTTAGGAACACCATTAGCACCATTGGCTTCAGGTACTACACCAGTAGCAGCAGGAAGTGTGATAGGAAACGACACCTTAAATGGAGTTGCAGTAACGATTGCAAACACAAATGTTACCCCAATCACTACGGGAGCAATTTTAGTAGATGCAGACGGAAATGTAACCATTGCGGCGAATACCCCAACGGGACCTTACACGGTTACGTATACCATCTGTGAGTCAGATACCACCACAGGAGTTAATGTAAGTCCATCGAATTGTACCACAGCTACGCTAACCGTAAACGTAGTAGGTCAAATCATAGCAGGAAACGATACTTTAGGCACACCAGCAGCACCATTAGCTTCAGGCACTACACCAGTAGCAGCAGGAAGTGTGATAGGAAACGACACCTTAAATGGAGTTGCCGTAACGACGACAAACACAAATGTTACACCAATCACTACAGGACCAATTTTAGTAGATGCAGACGGAAATGTAACCATTGCGGCGAATACCCCAACGGGACCTTACACGGTTACCTATACCATCTGTGAGTCAGATACCACCACAGGAGTTAATGTAAGTCCATCGAATTGTACCACAGCTACGCTAACCGTAAACGTAGTAGGTCAAATCATAGCAGGAAACGAT
>NZ_JBLVPT020000027.1:0-12499 GCF_048286795.2 Flavobacterium frigidum | reverse complement strand
TTACTCGAAAAAACATCTATAAATGAACTACTTATGAAATCAGATTACAATAATGTCAATGAACATAATACTAACCAGCTGGTTTTCAACTTATTTTAATTGGACACTAGTAAAGAATTTTATTTAAAAAACAAATTCAATTTGTCGCTAACTTCTCTAATACCATTTGGTAAATAGGCGTTGCAACCCCAAATTTTACTGCTTGATCCACCACATATTTTGTCAAGGAAACTACTTCAGTATTTCTACCAGCCAATAAATCTCGGTGCATCGATGAAGTCGCGTCTTTTGGAGTTTTTTCGAGTTTAATAATCGATTGAGCAACAATGTCATCTGGCAACGCAACCCCTTTTGCATTAGCGACAGCAGTAATTTCGTTTAACAGTGAACTATAAATGGCTTTGTTTTCAGGGTTGTTTAAAATCCCTCCTATGTTTACATTCAAATAGGAAGTAGCTGAAGCTAATGCTGAAATAAAAATAAACTTTTCCCAAACCGTTTCTTCGATATTTTCCACAAAATAACTTTCGATATTGGCTTTTTCAAAGATGGATTGCAATACATTTAATTTGGAAACCGGAGTATTTTTAGAACCAAAAAATAGTTTTTCATACACACCTATTTTTTTAATAATACCTGGTGACTCAATCATTGCAACAATATACACACAACCTTGCAAAACAGTATTTTCAGAAAACAACTTTTGTATTCGCTCCGTGGCATCAACACCATTATATAAAGGTAAGAGTATCGTGTTTGGAGTAATACAATTTTTTATAGATTCTAAACTGGTTTCAATATCATAGGTTTTAGTGGCGCAAATAAGATAATCAAGTTTGCCTATTTCTTTAGGAACATTCGAAACTAAACTAGGAAAAGCAACTATTTCAGTAGTACCAGCTATAATTTTCAATCCATTTTTGGCGATAGCTTTTTGGGTTTCGCCACGTGCAATAAAAACGATTTCGATTGCATCTGATTCAAAATAAGCTTTAGCTAATAATCCTCCAAAATAACCACCTACTCCACCCAATCCTAAAATCCCAATTCTTGTTTTCATACAACTAATTTAAAAACAAAACCATCAAGAAAATTAGAAAATTAAGCCTTAGTACTTAATGAAACTAAATTTCTTAATGGTTCTATGTTAGATTTCACAATCTTTAATTTTATTAAACTTTTAATAAAAAAATGCAGACCTATAAGCCGGATTCTGTCCCCGAAAAATCGGAGCCTTATCATTTATCTAGATCCCGAATTACTTCGGGACTCAAGCTATCTACCCTTCAGCAACGAACGAGACGCCCTTAAATGCTGATATACTTGATATTTCACCGCATAGAGTTTACCTGGTTTCACTACAGCATTACCTGTACATACTTTCTGTTGCACTTGTCCTAATCCCGATAAATCGGAACCGACGGGTGTTACCCGCTATGCTTCCCTTTGGTGTCCGGACTTTCCTCTTTATTCCGAACTCGATTCGGAACCTGAAATCAGGTGTTGAAACAAGTTCAACATGAAGCGATAAGGCGGCCTGCGCGACAAATTTACACTATTTAATCCTTTTTTTTGGCTACTGTAACTTACTTTAACAAGCCTTTTACAATCAATTCATAATAAAATAGTTACCTTTAGTAAATAACTAAAAAATCTCTATTATGTCAAATATGTATCACTATGCCACCGTTTCTAAAGCCTTAGACGATTTGAATGAGATGGGATTTACCTATGATTTTAATATTCATGAGGACGATATTGTAAAAAATCCAAGCCATTATGAAATTCAACATATTTATAGATACGAAGGCGATAGTAATCCAGATGATGAAGCAACTGTTTATGGCATCAAGTCAACTTCGGGTAAAAAAGGTGTGTTTGTAGCGGGATATGCAGCAAATTCCGAAAACGGTGCCGCAAGAGTTTTAATCGATCTCACTATAAAAGATAGAAATTCTTAATTGTTTCTATCACTTTAAAATAGTGCAAATAAACATGCAAAACATCCCTTTTTATTAAGAGCTTATTCCAGCTATCCGTTACAATCTTATCCGCCATCCCGAGGTTTCGGGACCGGCGCATAAGGATTTGCACTGCAAACGAGTTCACTGAACTCCAATAAAATTATGGTACTGTGAAGTAATCTAGGCTAGGGTATTTGGGAAACAAAAACCATTCTGAAAATTATAAAATCTTTCAATCCTTAAATTTTTGCATCTTTAAATTAAAACCTATATTTGCTTCCGAATAAAATTTCTATGGAACAATTTGTTGTATCGGCTCGTAAATACCGTCCTCAAACATTTAAAGATGTTGTAGGACAAAAAGCCATTACCAATACTTTATTGAATGCCATAGAAAGCAACCACTTAGCTTCTGCATTGTTATTTACAGGACCTCGTGGCGTTGGTAAAACAACTTGCGCACGTATTTTGGCTCGAAAAATAAACCAGCCTGGATATGATGATCCTAATGAAGATTTCGCTTTTAATGTTTTCGAATTAGATGCTGCATCCAACAACTCCGTTGATGATATTCGTAATCTTATTGACCAAGTTCGAATTCCGCCACAAACAGGACAATATAAAGTTTACATTATTGATGAGGTTCATATGTTGTCTTCGGCAGCTTTTAATGCTTTCTTGAAAACATTAGAAGAACCACCCAAACATGCCATTTTTATTTTGGCTACGACCGAAAAACATAAAATTATTCCAACGATACTTTCTCGTTGTCAGATATTTGATTTCAAGAGAATTACCGTAAAAGATGCGAAGGAACATCTTGCCGAAGTAGCTACCAGTCAAGGTGTAGTTTTTGAAGATGACGCTTTGCATATTATTGCTCAAAAAGCAGATGGTGCTATGCGTGACGCTTTGTCTATTTTTGATCGAGTAGTTTCTTTTTGTGGAAAAGATTTAACACGTCAAGCCGTTACGGAGAATTTGAATGTGTTGGATTATGAAACATACATCAATGTAACCGATTTAATCTTGGAAAACAAAATCCCAGATTTATTGATGTCTTTCAACGAAATTCTGTCTAAAGGTTTTGATGCACACCATTTTGTGTCTGGTTTAGCTTCTCATTTTAGAGATTTATTAGTTTCAAAAACACCTGCAACTTTATCTTTATTAGAAGTAGGAGAACAAGCACAAAAAATGTATGGCCTACAAGCACAAAAATGCAGTCAAGACTTTCTTTTGAAAGGAATTGAAATGGCAAATGATTGTGATTTGAAATACAAAGTAAGCCAAAACCAGCGACTTCTTGTTGAACTTTGCCTTATGCAACTTGCCTCTATCACTTTTGATGGAGAAAAAAAAAAGTTGAGCAATTTATAATTCCTCCTACTTACTTTAAAAAGAGCGATTACTCTATCTTTGAAAGTCCAAAAGTTAAAATAGAAAGCACTACAATTAATCCAATTGCAGCAGCAACTCAGGAAAAAGAACCAGAAGTTATAGTTATTGCTCCTACAATACCAGCTCCTACTCCCGCAATTAATATTGATATTCCACTATCTAGTGAACCAAAGGTTTCTGCGTTTTCATTAGCTAGTATTCGTGCCAAAAAAGCATTGGAAGAAAGCACCAAAGGGATTGTTAAAGAAGTGGCTCACTTACCAACAATGTCGTTTACAGAAACTGAAATGTTATTGCATTGGAACAAATATGCGCAACGTTTAGGAGATAAAGGGTACAAAATTATGGAGTCGTTATTGCTTATTAACGATCCTAAATTAAACGGAACTTCCATCACAATTGAATTGCCAAATGAAGGTTCAAAACTAGATTTTGAAAAAGAATTAAATGGACTTTTAGGACATTTAAAAGGACATTTGCACAATCATGATATCACAATTGAAGTTATTGTGAATGAAAGTATTGAAAGTAAAAGAAGCTTTAACGACCAGGATCGTTACAACAGACTACATGAAATAAATCCAAATATTGAACTTTTACGAACAACATTTGGATTGGATTTAGATGCCTAACTTATCATTATATTTTACCATAATACATCGCTTTTACAATTCCATCTGAAAGTCCTATTTTAGGAACATAAATATTTCGTGCGCCACTCCATTTCATTGCGTTCAGATAAATTCTGGTGGCAGGAATAATTACATCGGCGCGATCTGGATTCAATCCTAACTCAGAAATTCTTTGCTCATACGAAAGTGAACTTAAGAACGCATATTGGGAATTCATGTAAATGTAGGACAAGGGTTTTTCTTGAACTTTACCCGACATTTTGAAAAGTTTATTAATATTTCCTCCAGAACCTATCAGAATAACTTCTTCATATTCCTCTGTATTTATTTTGATCCATTTTTCAATTTCATCCCAAACGACATCACAAACCATGTCGTTTAATAAACGTACCGTTCCTGCTTTGAACGATCTTGAGTTGATCAATTTACCATTAGAAAACAAAGTGAATTCGGTACTTCCACCGCCAACATCTACAAAAAGATAGGTTTGATCCGTTTTTAGTAAATGGTGTAAATCTGTTGAAGCAATTATTGCCGCTTCTTTTTTTCCATCGATAATTTCTATTTTGATGTCGGCTTTTTTCTTTATCAACGCAACAACTTCTTTACCATTGTAGGCTTCGCGCATGGCCGAGGTGGCAAAGGCCATGTACCGTTCTACCTTATGAACTTTCATCAAAAGATTAAAAGCTTTCATGGCATCGCACATTCTATCTAAATTTTCATCTGATATTTCACCAACTGTAAAAGCATCTTGACCCAAACGAATGGGAACACGCACCAACGAACTTTTATTAAACTGTGGTTCTTTTCCTTCTTGTTCTACAATATTGACAATCAATAAACGCATAGCATTAGAGCCAATATCGATTGCTGCATATTTTTTTATTTTAATCATTTTTAATTGAATTCGTTTCGTGTTAGAGAGATTAGATGGTCTAATTATTAACTCTAAAATCTAAAAATTAGTACTAGTATCCCCTTAGTTAAAGTAAAATAATTATAGAATGACCTCTGTTTTTGACTCGAATTCTACTTTACTTTGATAGTATTTATAGGTCTCCAGTTGTGCTCTAAAAACAGGATTGTGGTTCCTAACTCTATATTTATTATCTAATTTATACGAATGATAACGCGCCTTAACATTCCCTTTCCAACCAATATCAAAATTGTCTATCAATTCATTTTTTATTTCTTGATCGTAAATTGGGCAGGTTACTTCGACACGTCCATCAAGATTTCTAGTCATAAAATCAGCAGATGAAATGTAAACTTCGGTTTGACCTGCATTTCCAAAAATATAAACTCTAGAATGCTCTAAATAATTATCGACAATACTTATGGCTTCAATATTTTCACTCATTCCTGGAATTCCTGGTATTAATGAACAAATACCTCGCACCTCAAGTTGAATTTTTACACCTGCCCTGCTGGCTTCATATAATTTATCTATCATACCAAAATCTGACAGACTATTCATTTTTAGCTTAATATGCGTTTTCCTTCCCGCAAGTGCATGCGTAATTTCTCGGTCAATTAATTTTACAAATCGGGTTCTGGTGTAATGTGGAGAAACGATTAAGTGTTTGTATCGATGTACTCTATAATTGATATCAAAAAACTCGAAGATTCTCATAATGTCTTTCAGAATTTGCTGATGACTGGTAAATAATGTCACATCGGTATAGACTTTAGCCGTAGATTCATTAAAATTTCCTGTCGAAATAAAACCGTAACGTCTTATTTTATCCTGTTCCATTCTTTCGATAACACATATTTTGCTGTGTACTTTGAGTCCTTTAATTCCAAAAATAAGTTCAATTCCTTCTAACTGCATCTGCTCTGCATACGAAATATTAGAAGCTTCATCAAAACGAGCTTGCAATTCTATTTGAACGGTTACTTTCTTTCCGTTTTTGGCAGCATTGATGAGCGAACTAATAATCTGAGAATTTTTAGCCAATCGATATAATGTAATTTTTATCGAAGTTACTTTTGGGTCTAATGCTGCTTCTCGTAAAAACTTAGTCAAATACGAAAAAGACTGATACGGAGCATTGAGCAAATAATCCCGTTCACTGATTTTTTCTAACATACTTCCTTCCAGACTCAAACCTGGAATTGGTAGCGGATCATTGGTTTGGTAAACTAAATCAGACCTGCCTAAATTTGGAAAATTCATGTAATCGCGCCTATTGTGGTATCTTCCGCCGGGAATAATACTATCCGTGGAAACGATTTTCATTTTATCCAGAAAAAATTGTAGCGTATCGTCTTCAATTAGTTGATCATAAATAAAGCGCACTGGTTCTCCAATACGACGATCTTTGACACTCAACGATATTTTTTCGATCATACTTTTACTTAAATCACTATCAATATCCAATTGGGCATCTCTGGTAATTTTTATCATGTGAGCAGAAACGCTTTTGTAATCAAAAATATTAAAAATATTACTCAAATTGTGTCTAATGACATCATCTAGCAGAATGATATATTGCTTTTCATCATGAGAGGGTAAAACCACAAAACGGTTGATGGTTTTAGGTATTTCGATTACAGCATAACGAACTTCTTCATTTTTATTCATCACCAATTTGATAGCTAAATAACCCGAAGTATCTTTCAATACGGGAAATTCAGCCAAATCATTTAGGATAATGGTCACCAATTCGGGGCTCACTTTTTGGATAAAAAAGTCTTTTAAAAAGATTTCTTGCTCAACAGTAATGTCAGTTTCGGTGATAATGAAAATATTTTTTGTTTCAAGTTCACTTTCAATAATATTTAAGATGCGTAAACTTTCAGATTGTTGTTGGATTACAATTTCGGTAATATCCTTAACCAATTGTTGAGCCGAAATCCCGCCAAGGTACTTTTCGCCCGTAATTCCAGTTAAACTTAAACGTCTAATGGCAGCAAAACGCACTCTAAAAAACTCATCTAAATTATTCGAAAAAATTCCTAAAAACCGCAATCTATCTAGCAGTGGAACTGAGGAATCCCCCGCTTCTTGAAGTACTCTAGCGTTGAAGGCCAACCAACTTTTCTCTCTATCGATATATTTGTATTCTAAAACTTTATTCATCGCAACTCTTTGGGAAATATTATTTTATTTATTTTACCTTTTTCAATTGTAGTCCAATCATTTGTATCAAATTCTAAAGAAACAAAACCACTTGTAGAAACATTGTCAATGAAGATACCACCAAATTTATTAACAAAATTTGTAATGGCGCTATTATGACCAAAAACAATAACATTATCTAATAGATTACTACACGATTTGATAATTTTCTCCAGTTTATTTTCATCAAAAGTATAAAGATCGTCTTTGTAAACGATACTATCTAAAGGATACCCAAAATTTTGAGCAAAAATTAACGCAGTGTTTGTTGCCCTTTTTGCAGTACTTGCCCAAATACTGTAGGTTTTTGGAATATTATCTTTTGCAAGAAAAGAAACTAAATGTGCATCTGCAATACCTTGAGACGTCAAAACACGATTTTTATCTTGCATAGGAACCTCCCAACTTGATTTAGCATGACGCACCAATATTAAATTTTTCATAAGCAGTTAAATCGGAGAAATTAAACATTTATAAATAAAATAGAAATATACAATTTATTACTATTTTTTTTTGACAATTAACTAATCAATTTTCAAAAAACCAACATTATAAAAAAACGTATATTAAATAAATTAAGATAAATTTTGAAATATTTAATATAGTAATGCTCGGTAGAAAAAAATCATTAAAGTTATAAAACTAACGAATAGCTATGAAATTTGCATTAAAAAAGGCTTTTAATCGTTTATTTTTGTAGATAAAAGATAATAATTTTTATTTGAACTAAAATATTTACCTTTACCGTTACAATTTAATCATAATTTCAATACCTAGTTTCCCCAAATTAGAATTTAATTTTCAAAATAAAGAAATCAAATTATGGCTTTACCTACTACATTCCTTCATTGTATAAAAAATACACTTTTTTTTGTAAGCGCAAGAACGACATTTACTCCAAAAATTGGATTTCAATTTATTATTAACAACAGTAAGATATGTTATTCATCAATTGCAATTATTTTTGCCACTAAGTATCTAAGAACGCACAAACCAAATCATTTTTAAAATTACTATATCACTATCAAAAAAAATAATTGATAGCCCAACATAAAATTATACGTTACACTTTGTACTGTAACTAAACCAAAGAATATCAAAATATGGAAAACCATTACTTTATACACAAAAATAATGTTTTAACGAAAGTGAAAAATTTAATACTAATTTTTTTATTATTTTTCATATCCGAAAGTGTGTACTCGCAATATTACACTCAACATTATATAGCTCCAGCCCCGTGGAGATACTTCAGCGATGCGAATGAATTAGTTGTTGCAACTGAATCTACAACTAACGTATCCGTTCAAGTAACAAGAAGTGACGGGACGGTGATTACAACTTTAAGTGTAATCAAAGGAACACCCGCATTTTATAGATTTACAGGTTCTCCTACAGCAGTTGGTTCAGAGTACTATGCGTTAAATACAGTTGTAAATGGTGCTGGTCTTAATATTTCAGCAGCAAAACCAATTTCTATTAATATTAGAAATGTTGCTTCGGATGCTCTCATGCCAACTTCAACCTCGGATGCGAATTTTATTAAAGGTAATGCCTCTTTAACTAGTTTTGGATCGACAGGTGTTGGTGTAAGTTTTCGAGTTGGGTATTATAGAGATACTGATTTAGGTAATTTTGGTGGTCTAGGATTCAGAAGACCAGTTTATTCAGTAATGGCAATCAACAACAATACCTCTTTATCTATAAATGGTGTAACTACAGTTACTTTAAATGCCGGTCAAAGTTATCTATTCGAAGCTGCAATGGGTTCTTTAGTTGAAACGTCAGGTCCAGCTGTCATAAATACTAGTGCCAAAATTGACACCCCCGCAGGATGTGGTGATGGTACTTTAGATCAAGTACCTCCAATATCCGTTTTAGGAACTGATTATATAGTAGTGCGAGGCCAAGGTAATACAACAGCAGAACAAACTACTGTTGTAGCCACTGAACCAAATACCCTTTTAACAATACAACAATTTACAGAAACAGGTGCCTTATCAGGAACGACTTTTCAAACACTTGCTACAGCCGGTAGTTTTTTCACTTACAATCACGGTACTAATGCTAATTTTTCAGCATCAAGAATTGTAGGTGATAAAAAAGTTGTAGTTTATTCTGGAACTGCAATCAACTGTGAAGTTGATATTACAAGTATTGCGCCAGTCTCCCAATGTGGTGGTTCAAATTTTGTTGAAACATATAAATTTAGGGCATACGATACTAATACTAATCTCCCCTATTTTGGAAATATACTTTTAAATAGTGCAACCGAAATAGTTCGTGTTAATGGCGTAAATATTGAAACAATTGCCGGTACAAGGAGACAACTAGGCTCGACAGGTTGGTATCTCATTGATTTTACAAACGTACAAATAAGTTCTCCAAATTCAATAACGATTGAAAGTTTATCAAAAATGACAGTTGGTTTAGTGCAACAAGGTGGTGGGTTTTCTATGGCTGCAATTTTTTCAAGTTATACTGAAATTCCTGAAAATCCAACACAAGTTCCAAATACAGGATCTGGTTGCGCTACAAGTGCAACGCTATCTACAACACCTGGCTTTGGCCCGTACCAATGGTTTTTGAATGGAAACCCTATATCAGGTGCAAATTCCAATACCTATACTACCACTACAACTGGAAGTTATTCTGTTTCATCAACTTTATCTTGTGGAGCTGCTGCGCAATCTGCTCCAGTACCTGTAACAATTTGTGCTGATGTATCGATTACTAAAACCGTTGATATTGATTCGCCTTGTGTAGACTCTACTGTTAATTTTACAATTACAGCAACAAACAATGGTCCAAGTAATGCAACAGGTGTTTCTGTTTTAGATTTGTTACCAACAGGATATGCTTTTGTTTTAGCTACAACTAGTACCGGTACATACACAAGTTCCAATGGCAATTGGGCTATTGGAAGTTTAAATAATTTACAAAGTGCTACAATGGTAATAACAGCAAGAGTTAATGCTACTGGTAATTATACAAATGATGCAACTATTAGCTCTTCTAATGACTCTGACACCAGTAATAATACAGCAAATAGATCAACAACACCTAATCAGCTTCCTGCTGCAGCTACTCTAACTTCCAATAATCCAATTTGTTCTGGTGCTGATGCAATTTTTACTATAACTGGAACAGCAGGAAATACTGTAAACTATACAGGTGCAGCATCTGGAACAGCAACTATTGGTGCAGGTGGAACTGTCAATGTTACTATAACTGCAGTAACGTCAAATACAATTTTAAATCTTACTAACGTAAGTAACGGTACTTGTAGTCGTCCATTAACAGCGACTACTACGGTTAATGTGAATGCCCAAAACACTATTGCCGCTGGAAGTAATAGAACCACTTGTGTTAACACGGCAATTACCAATATTAATCTCGCAACAACAGGTGCTACTGGTGCTACTTTTTCTGGATTACCGGCAGGCATAACAGGATCATGGGCAGCTAATGTGGTGATTATAAGTGGTACACCAACAGCTTCTGGAACTTTCAACTATACCGTAACTACAACTGGTGGATGTCCTCCTGCAACAACAACTGGAACGATTACAGTAAGTCCTATATTGAGCAACAATAATTTAATATATACAAACGGATCTTCGGCGCAGATAAGTGTTACGGTTAATGAAGGTGCTTCTGCGGTTCTGAATGCGCCAGCAGGCACATATTTTTCCTCGGTTAATTTTGCAAGTTATGGCACACCTACAGGAACAGCACCTAATTTTAGCATTAATTCAGCTTGTCATTCTCCAACCAGCCAGTCTGTTGTAGAACGTTTGTTAGGAAATAGCACTGGAACGATACCAGCTAGAAATACAGTTTTTGGGGATCCTTGCGGAGGAGTTGTTAAAAGGTTAAGTATCGTTACCACCTATGTAGAACCTATATGTTCGGGAAGTATCTTTACTATTAATGGTTCAGCGCCAGCAGGCGGCAACGGCACTTATAACTATTTATGGGAAAGTAGTAGTGTAAGCGCGATATCTGGTTTTGCAGCTGCTGCAGGCACAAATAGCAATATAAGTTATTCATCGGGAGGAATAACTCAGAACACTTGGTTCAGAAGAACTGTAATTTCAGGTAGTTGTTCTAGCACATCAACAGTTGTGTTAGTTAGAGTAGCTCCAAATAATACAGCATCATCGGCAAGTTCAAGTCCGACTTTATGCATCAATACCGCTTTAACAAATATTACTCATACTACTATAGGAGCTACTGGAATAGGAACAGCTACAGGTTTACCTACAGGTGTTACTGCGACCTTTGCATCAAATACAATTACAATTAGTGGTACTCCAACTGCTTCGGGAGCATTCGATTATAGCATCCCATTAACGGGAGGTTGTGGGTCTGTGAATGCTACGGGAAGGATCATTGTTACACCTAACAATACGGTATCAGCAGCATCATCAACTCCAACATTGTGCATCAATACCGCTTTAACAAATATTACACATACTACTACAGGAGCTACTGGAATAGGAACAGCTACAGGTTTACCTACAGGTGTTACAGCGGCCTTTGCATCAAATTCAATTACAATTAGTGGTACTCCAACTGCTTCGGGAACATTCGATTATAGCATCCCATTAACGGGTGGTTGTGGATCAGTGAATGCTGCGGGAACCATTACAGTAACACCTAACAATACGGTATCAGCAGCGTCATCAACTCCAACGTTGTGTATCAATACGCCGCTGACAAATATAACACATACTACTACAGGAGCTACTGGAATCGGAACGGCTACAGGTTTACCTGGAGGTGTTACCGCTACTTTTGCATCAAATACAATTACAATTAGTGGTGCGCCTACTGCTTCAGGAATATTCAATTATTCTATTCCACTTACGGGTGGTTGTGGGGAAGTGACTGCTACTGGAACTATATCGATATATGCTCCTACTGTAAGTTTATCAGGCACAACATCAGTTGCTGAAAATTCTGGAAGTAGCGCGCTCCTTACAGCTACTCTATCAACTGCAACTATTAGTGATGTAATTATTACAATTTCTTATTCTGGAACAGCAACATCAGGTTCTGATCACACTGCAAGTAGTTTAACCATTACTATACCTTCGGGATCAACAAGTGGTACTGTCACCATTACTCCTATTGATGACAACATAAATGAAGGGCCAGAAACGGTTATTGCAAATATTGACAATGTAACAGGAGGTTGTGCAACAGAATTAGGTACTCAATCTGCAACTGTGACTATTACTGATAATGATGCTGTGCCTACTGTAGCCACGATCACTCCTGCTTCGGCTACTGAAGGAAGTCCTGTTGTGTTTGAATTCAGCTTGAGTAATCCTTCTGCTGAGGATACAACGTATACCTTTACATTCACC
>NZ_JBLVPT020000026.1:0-24864 GCF_048286795.2 Flavobacterium frigidum | reverse complement strand
ACTCGAAAAAACATCTATAAATGAACTACTTATGAAATCAGATTACAATAATGTCAATGAACATAATACTAACCAGCTGGTTTTCAACTTATTTTAATTGGACACTAGTGTACAAAACCATAAAACTATGAAAACAAACTTCAAACTGCTATTTGTGATGATACTACTCATACAAACAATGCAAGCACAAGAAACCGCCAAGGGAATTAAGGATCAAGGGGTTAAATCACATACACATCAACGTGGCTGTTGTCAATATAAAGTCATTTATCTTGGTGGAAGTTTTAATAATCCTAATGCAAACAGCAACCAACGACTTTATGGGAAAACAAGAGGAATAGCATTAGATTATTCACAAACAATCCTCCGCAAACCAGGATTTTCGATTGGGTTTAATATAGGCGGTCAATATTTTACTGGAAATAATGATCCATTTGAAAGTTCTTTGCCGCAACCTTATTTAATTAGTAATCAAATTTCGAGTACAGTCACATCGTCTGGCGATAGCAAAAATTCAGGCTATTTTATTGGAGTTGGACCACAATTTAATATTCATTTTGCCAATCATTTTGTATTTAGTCCTATTTTTCAACTTGGTTTTTTGGGTACAAAACAAAACGAATCCAAAGCGACACAAACCACCCTGATTAGCGGAGGTGCAGTGGCTGACTATAACAAGACTTATGTTTTAGTTTCGCAAAACGAAAGTAAAATTTCTGGAGTTGGTTTTATACCGAGAGCTAGACTTACTTACATGATTAGTAACACCATTGGAGTTTGGACCGAAGTAAATTATTTAATGGGACAGACTGCGAAAAAAAAACACTAATACCTTTGAGCCTAAAAGGGATTCAGATACTCAAACCGTTTTCAGCGTTGCACAAATGGATGCAGGCACATACACTACCACTTCAAGTGATGCAAAATACAGTGCTTTAGGACTTAATTTTGGAGTAATGTTTGGTTTTGGTGGCAAGTAATAATGATGTATAATACGGAAGAACAACCTTTGCTCGACGGAAGTTTTAACCGTGATGGCGTGAGCGAACCACTTACTTTTTTATAGGAAATAAAAGCGTGAAAGCTAAAAATTGAAATACAGCTTACAAATGACAAACCTAATTGATATACCAATACTAAATTTAAAAAACATGAAAAATCTAAAAAAAACTATGCTAACAGCAATTTTCGCATTGTGCTGTTATGCAAATGTAAATGCACAAACAGCTCCTGTACAACAAAATTCCAGAAACAAGAGTTCCGTAATTAAGGGAGCAGATACCTCCCCCGAGCCAGACGAGCAAGAACCAAAACAAGCTAAAAAGGGAGGTAAAAGTTCCGTAATAATACCGAACCCATCTCAAGTATCCGTAAATCATGTTAAAACTCCACCACCAGTACAAGACTGGAAAAGCAATCGTAATATCCATCAATATCCTGGTGGCGAACACGCTGTTACTGATGGCAAAAGCGGCACCATCCCTGTAGAAGACATAGTACAACCACAACAAACTGCCAAAGGAATTAAAGATCCTGCGGTAAAAGGTATGGGTCATATTATCATAAAAAAAAACTAAAAGCTGGTGGTAATCCCGGAGCTACGGCAAAAGAAAAGGCGGACAAGGAGTAATCACAAGCCTAAAACTGGGCAGAAAAAGAAAAGCTGATGGAACAATCAGAAAATGATAGTAACAAAAAATTTATTTTTTTATAAAAAAACAAACAAGGTACTCGAAAACTGATTAGAGTATGGAACTTAAAACATAAAAATTATGAAAACTAAAATTAGCATTATTGTATGTATTCTGTTTTTTGGAATAACAAATGCACAAAAATTGAGCAAAAACATCAGTATTCTAAAAAAATGGAACATTGTTAATCGTCAAGATTTTCCGCTTAAAACAGCTTTTAAAATAACTGAAAACGGCATAACAAAATCCGTTTATTTAGTGCTAAATAAAGAAGAGGTCTTACTTAAAGATGCGATAACCAAAACTACAATCGAAAGATATTTGTATAAATCAAAACAAGTTACAAGTTCAAATTGCCAAATTCAAGAACAAGACCAATGGGATGACTTCAGAAACAATGTTTATCCAGCAATTCTCGTCAATGTAAATAAAAAATGCAAGGCTCAGAGATATTGCTTACCAATTTTTTGCAATGGTATACCAACATCATCCTATATGATGCTGATAAAACCAACCGTAAAATGCCCGATTGAAGAGATTACTTATACTATTGCGGAATAGACAAAGTATATAAAGGTTTTCTCAATACTATATTTCTTTAACTCAAAACGGGTTCAATCAACGAACCTGTTTTTGCTAATATTAAAAAGAAACCATGAAAAAAACTCTCGTTCTATTCCTTTTGTTATTTGGAATAACCCAAATTCAGGCACAGAAAAAAAAGACCAGAGCAGTAAAAAAAATAATTATTTCAAGTATAAATGCAGCACCCCAAATAAGTCCTTTTGCAATGCTTTCTGCCAATAACTCCTTCCCAATTAATACTGTTTGTGTGAGCCCAGATGGAAAACAAATACTTTCGTCAGGCGATGACGGAACCATCCGCATTTGGGATATTGGGACAAGGAAAGAAATAAATAATTTTCCCGCAGAAAAAGTAAGTTCAGGTGTGGTTTATCCAGTAACTGGAGTTGCTTACAGGCCAGATGGAAAAACGTTTATCTCTGGTCAAAAAACATCATTACCAAAACTTTGGGACACTTCTCTTGGTAGAGTAATGAAAAGAGTAAGTCAAAAAACTGCAGGTATCTATTCTCTTGCATTTAGCCCCAACGGAAATTTAATAGCATTGGGCACTTATGGATCAATATCAATCTGTGATGCAAATTCAAGTAAAGAAATTTCAATACCAATATCAAGAACAAGTCCTATAATTTCTGTAGAATTTAGCCCTGATAATCAATCTCTTATTGCGGTTGCTGACAATCAAGAAATTTCACTTTGGGATACAAATAGCGGGAATAAAATTCGCAATTTTGACATTCATAATTATCAAAAAGACGTAGAATATGCTACTGATGCTTCGTTCACCCCTGATGGCAAGACATTAATTACTGGAGGATTTAACAAAGAACCTTATCAAGGAATTATTAAAATGTGGAACGCTAACGATGGTACACTTCTTCGTACTATTGTAGATGGTCAAAGTATAGATTGTTTAGCCATAAGCCACGATGGGCAAAAGTTGGCCACAGGAAATTTTGATCATACGGTTAAAATATGGGAAATAGCTACAGGGAAGCTTTTAAGAATACTCGTAGGACATAAAAACTATGTGAAGTCGGTTGCTTTTAGCCCAGACGGCCAAACCATTGTCGCTAGCAGTACTAATGGCGCTATAAATCTTTGGAAAACGAACTAAAGAAACAAGGTTAACCTTCAAGTTTTGATTTAATTATTAAGTGACAATGTATTTGTCACTTTTTTTGTTTCTTAAATTTTCATCAAGCATAAAAGTATTACCAAATCAAAGACTTAATTCAACCTTTTTGATACCTATTCCCAAAAACTAAATTGGTGAAAATTGATGTCAGACCTTTAAGAAAATTTATTCCTAAATTTGCCCTTGAGAAAAAGACCCTTACAATTCCTTCAACAACTCCATGTATCTTTGTAAAACAGAAAAATGACTGAAATAAATTCCGCATAAATGAAGAACCTCCAAGATATTCTTAAAAAAGAAAACTACAAAAAAGTGAAATTTAAGATTACTAAAACACAGCATCTTTTGATAAAAGCAAAAATCAATGGTGTGATAGGGAATTTCATTCTGGATACAGGAGCTTCAAATAGCTGCGTAGGATTTGAGAGTATTGATTTGTTTGCTTTTGAAGCTCAAAAATCTAAGACTAAGGCTGCAGGAATGTTTACACAATTGGCTTTAAAAAACCAATTACAACTGGGTTCTTGGAAAGATTCTAATTTTGAACTCGTTATTTTTGATTTGTCTCACGTTAATGAAGCTTTACTGCAACGCAAAGCAAAACCAGTTCATGGAATCATTGGCGCTAATATTTTTATGAAAGGAAAAGCGATTGTGGATTATTACAATCATTATTTGTATTTGATGACATAAAAAAAAGAGCGTATCAAAAACTAATACGCTCTAATTCTACTATTAATCCAAACAAATTTATTCTTTGATCAGTTTTTGGATAACTACTTTTCCGTCAATACTTGTTCGAACGATATAAACTCCTTTTGAAAGTTCATTAGTTTGAAGTATTGCAGTATTGTTTTTTGGATTTTTAACCAAAACTTCCTGACCTAAGATATTATATATACTCACATTTTCTATAGTACTATTGGCTTCGATCGTTAAAACATTCGAAACTGGATTTGGATACATCATAACTTTTGCCGTTTCAAAACTAGCCAAACTTAACGTGCTCGCTACCTTACTGAAATACACATTATCAATATAAACAGTTCCCGCTGGTGCTCCTGACAATACTAATTGAGCAATATGTGCTTTGGTAGTCAAGCCGGTAAACTCCGATAGAGGAATATCATAATGGTTCCATCCAGATAATGTAGGCGTACGCGTTACCTCAAACTCTACATCATCGCCTCCTTGATACACCCCATTTGCACCAAAATCTACTAATTTAACTCTAAAAGCAGTCAAATCTGGTGTCCACACATCAATATGAAAATACAACATTTGTGAAGCATCTAGCGACCCAGTTACATCTACACCAAAATAATTCAAATTTGTATATTTTTTAGTGTCATTTCCAGCGATTTGCATTTCAGTTAAAATACTTCCAGCTGACCAATCGGTTCTCCAAGTAGTAACCGGAATGTTTGAATAGGCATTACTGAACATAGAAATAACATTGGTTGGCGCAGTTGTAGGCGTTGGTGCTGCAACAGTAGGTTCTGTTGGTGTTACTACTACAGTTGATTTATAAAAGTAAAAATTGTCTAAATAAACCGTTGTTCCCGCAGGAGTAGAGGACAAACTCATTTGAAATACGTTACTAAAATTGATTCCAGGAAAGTTAGAAGCGTTCAATAGTACATCAAAACTATTCCAACCTGCTGCAATTGTTAAAGTCACTCCAGATTCAACTGGACCCGGATTTATTAAATTGATTTTAACAGAAGTTGCACTAGAAGACCATAAATCAACGTGCATTTTAGTCATATCGGAAAGGTCAAAAACCTCTGCGCCAGGCAATGTAATTCCTTGATAATTGAAATTACTTAATTTTCTTGTATTGTTGGTAGCAATGACTTCATCAGTTACATCCGTAGACTGACCCCAACACTTACACCAATCGCCTGCCTTGTACACTGCATAAGCATCGCTGTAAATAGATTTTACATCTGTTGCAACTCTAGCTGGAGGCGTTGGTGCGGCAACAGTAGGTGCAGTGGCAACAACTGGAGCCGCTATTTTTGCAGAAAAAGTGATATTATCTACATAACATACATGATTCGCCGATCTTGTTGTTCCTTCTGGAATAAAATCTGGAAATACAATAATTTGATCAATGCCTGTAGAAACACCTTCGCCTATTTTCCCTGCAAAATTGAACGTTAATTCTTCCCATTCGTTTATTTTAGTATTAGTAACTGAAATCTCTCCGGTAGAACCGCCATCAGGACGAGCAAACTTTATCCCTACTTTACTAATTACATCCTTGTACACCATTACTTTTATCGTACTATTAGTTTCATTTAAAGTAAAGGTTCCAATACCATTGGTGCCAGAAGCATGAGTTGTTTCGAAACCAGTATACCAAGCCCCTGCAACCAATGCCGTAAATTTTGCCGCTGTGTTAGAGGTATTGATTCCTGTTTTATTTGGATTTGGAGCTAATAAAGATGCGGTTGAAGCTCCCGATGGATTGTCAAAAGAAGTCAAAACCCAAGTTGATCCGTATTCTCCTGTTTCGAATGTAACAGGTGCATAAGGAGCAGCAACTGGTGGAGCCACTATCGCTACCTTGTTAAAATAGACATTATCGATGTAGATTGTTCCAGCAGAACCTGAAAATACGAATTGTGCAACATTCGATTTTGTTGTTAAACCTGTAAATTCTGATAGCGGAATTTCTAAACTATTCCATCCGCTTAAGGCTAAAGTACGTGTTATTTCAAACTCTTTATCATCACCACCTTGGTACGCACCATCAGCTCCAAAATCGACTATTTTCACTTTGAATGTTGTCACATTTGGCGTCCATACATCGATATGAAAGTTTAACATTGTTGAAGCATTAATTTTATTGGCTTCCGTAATTACTCCAAAATAACTTAAATCTGTATACTTTTTAGTATCATTTCCGGCAACTTGAATATCAGATAAAACATTTCCTGATTGTCCCCAATCTGCTCTCCAAGTATCTACTGTAACATTGGTATACGCATTACTAAATAACGAAATTACATTAGTCGCAGCAACTGTAGGAGTTGGCGCAGCAGCTGTTGGTATAGTTGCAGCTGGCTTTGCAGAAAATGTTACGTTATCAAAATAACTGATTGTTTCTGTAGTTCTTTCTTTAAAATCTAAAAAGAGTATGATTTGATCAATATTTATAGTTTCGAACAACCCTATTTTCCCAGAGAAATCAAAAGTCAATTCTTCCCATTCGTTAATTTTTGTATTGGGTACTTTAATTTCTGGTTGTGCACCACCGTTTGCTATTGCAAATTTGATAGCCACATCACTGATAACCGTTTTGTACACCATTATTTTTACAATACTGTTCGAAGCACTCAAGGTAAAAGTGCCTATTCCATTTGCACCCGAAGCATGGGTAGTTTCAAATCCTGCATAAGGCGCTGCGCCAGAGACTGTAGTTCCTGCTACAAATTTTCCAACCGTTGCAGAACTGTTGATTCCACCTGGAAATGGATTAGCTACTTTAGAGTATCCTGCTCCACTTCCATTTTGAAAAGTGGTAAAGGGCCAAGTAGAACCAAACTCACCTGTCTCTAAGGTAACTGGTGCGTTTTGTGAATATCCTATCGTAAAAAACAACAGGGAAATAATTAGAGTAATGTTCTTCATATTGTTGAGTTAAGAGTTATTCTCAAAGCTATGAATGTATTGTGTTGCGATTTGATAAGAAAAGTATCTAAAAACTATACAACAAAACAAAGAATTTTCAAGATCAAAACACACCTCAAATAGCAGTATAACTGACGCTTAGCTTACATTAATGCCGTTTAGAAGAACTTACACAAACCTTTACAATCCAATAATGTTGTGGTAATGTTATGGTAAATAAATTATTTTTTAGACTTATTTTGAAACAAAAAATAATTTTTTATTAAATTAAAAACCATAATCATAAATAAATTGCAAAAAAATAGCTATTTCTAAATCAGAAGTCGCAAAAAAAATCCCGTCTGAGTATTAAACTAGACGGGATTATACAGGAAAGCATATTTTGACAAAAGTCAACTTATAACTCTAACGCTTTTTTAGGATTGTTATCCATTAATAATTCTAAAGGATTTTCTAAGGCTTCTTTCACAGCAACCAAGAAACCAACAGACTCACGACCATCAATAATTCGGTGATCATAAGAAAGTGCAACATACATCATAGGATGAATTTCAACTTTTCCGTTTACAGCAATAGGACGCTCAATAATATTGTGCATTCCTAGTATTCCTGACTGAGGAGGATTGATAATAGGAGTACTCAACATACTTCCAAAAACACCACCGTTAGTAATGGTAAAAGTTCCTCCAGTCATGTCGTCAACTGTGATCTGACCGTCACGAGCTTTAAGTGCTAATCTTTTTATATCAGCTTCAACACCTCTAAAAGTCAAATTTTCAGCATTACGCACCACAGGAACCATTAGTCCTTTTGGTCCTGATACTGCAATTGAAATATCACAAAAATCGAAAGCAATCTTATGATCACCATCCATCATTGAGTTTACATCTGGGAATAATTGCAACGCTCTGGTTACTGCTTTTGTAAAGAACGACATGTATCCTAAGCCAATTCCGCCATGTTTTGCTTTAAACGCATCTTTATATTCATTACGAATCAAGTTGATTGGCGTCATGTTTACTTCATTGAAAGTAGTCAACATGGCTGTTTCATTTTTGGCAGCTACTAATCTCTCTGCTACTTTACGACGCAACATCGATAATTTTGTACGCTCTGTACCACGAGAACCACCAGTTGGAGTTCCCATAGAAGGCACTGCATTTACGGCATCATCTTTAGTGATTCTTCCCGCTTTACCTGTTCCTGTTATGGATGCTGGCGCTATATTTTTTTCGTCTAATATTTTTCTTGCTGCTGGAGATGGAGTTCCTGAAGCGTAAGTTGCTGTTGGAGCTGCTGCTACGGTAGCCGCTTTTGGTCCCAAAGTTTCGGGAGCTGCTTTAACTTCAGCTTTTGGTCCCGAAGTTTCGGGATCAACTGCTTCCGCCGGCGCATCACCTGAGGGTTTTACTCCGTCTGTATCAATATGGCAAACTACCGCTCCCACTGCTACAGCATCACCTTCTTCTGCTTTAAGAGTAATAATTCCGCTTGCTTCTGCTGGCAATTCTAATGTTGCTTTGTCTGAATCAACCTCTGCAATTGCTTGGTCTTTCTCTACATAATCTCCATCTTTTACTAACCACGTTGCAATTTCAACTTCTTTAATTGATTCCCCTGGTGATGGGACTTTCATTTCTAAAATCATGTTCTATTATTTTAAATTATGAATTTTAAGTTTTAAATTGTATTCAAACAACCTATATTTCTTATCAAAACTATTTTTTAGCCCTGATGGTAGCGGCATCCTTTTTCTAGCTCCTTTAGCTTGAAAAAGATATAGCGTACAGCAGGAAACAGCTCCTTATTATCTAAATAAATTTTTATCAAATACCATCTTTAATGCATCAGCATGACGGCGTTTTGCTCTTGTGTAACTTCCCGCGGCTGGTGCTGCATAAGCTTTTAAGGAGGCTAATCTCCATTTTACTAAATCGAAATTCATCAACATGAAACTGTAAGCACCCATATTCTTTGGCTCTTCTTGAGCCCAAACGTACTCATCTGCATTTGGATATTGCGCTATAATCGCTTTTAATTGTTCTACTGGCAAAGGGAATAATTGTTCAATTCTTACGACCGCTACATCATTTCTACCTAAATTTTCTCTTTCAGCTGTAATATCGTAATAGAATTTACCGGTACAAAAAACAACTGTTTTCACATCCTTTTTGTTTACTGTTGCATCATCTATCGTTTCTTGAAAACTTCCGTTTGCTAATTCCTCTACAGTAGACACACATCTTGGATCACGCAACAAACTCTTTGGTGTAAATACCACAAGTGGTTTACGAAAGGTGGTTTTCATTTGTCTTCGCAACAAGTGAAAAAAGTTGGCTGGCGTTGTACAATCGGCAACATACATATTATGTCTGGCGCAAAGTTGCAAATAACGTTCCATTCTGGCAGAGGAATGCTCTGCTCCTTGACCTTCATAACCGTGTGGCAATAATAAAACAATTCCGTTTTGATTGTTCCATTTGTCTTCACCACAAGAGATATATTGGTCGATCATAATTTGGGCGCCATTACTGAAATCCCCAAATTGTGCTTCCCAAATAGTCAGTGTATTTGGATTTGCTAACGCGTACCCATAATCAAATCCCAGTACACCATATTCAGATAAAAGAGAGTTATAAACATTAAACTTCCCTTTTTTATTTTCGACTGCATTCAATACGATAACTTCTTCTTCAGAATCTTCTACCTTCACAACAGCATGACGGTGAGAGAAAGTTCCGCGCTCTACATCCTGACCAGAAATTCGAACGTCAAAACCTTCGGTCAAAAGTGCACCGTAAGCTAAGGTCTCTGCAGTTCCCCAATCGATGGTATTGTTGTCGTATCCCGTTTTTCTATCAGTAACAATTTTACTGATCTTGTTGATAAATTTCTTATCTGACGGTAAAGTAGAGACCGTTTTTATAATAGAATCTAATGCTGCTTTGGGAAATGAAGTGTCATACTTTTGCAACATCTGGGCATCTGAAACCTGCTCAAAACCTTTCCATTCATTTTTCATAAACGGTGTAATGATAGTTAAATCCTTTTTACGAGATTCTTCTAAATTTACCTCTAAATTAGATTTGTATTCTTGCTCTAATCCTTTTACAAATGTGGCATCAATTACACCATCAGCAAGCAATTGCTCCATGTAGATATCTCTTGGATTCTTGTGCTTGGCAATAATCTTGTATAAAACGGGCTGTGTAAAACGAGGTTCATCGCCTTCGTTATGGCCGTATTTTCTGTATCCTAATAAATCGATAAAAACGTCACGACCAAACTCCATTCTAAAGTCTAGTGCAAACGACATCGCATGTACTACTGCCTCAGCGTCATCTGCATTTACATGCAATACCGGCGAAAGTGTCACTTTGGCCACGTCAGTACAATAGGTTGAGGAACGTGCATCTAGGTAATTAGTAGTAAAACCAACTTGATTGTTGATGACAATATGAATTGTACCTCCGGTTTTGTAACCGTCTAGTTGCGCCATTTGTACGATTTCATACAAAATTCCTTGACCTGCAATAGCTGCATCTCCGTGAACGGCGATTGGCAATACCTTTGAGAAATCGTTAGGGAAATATTTATCTTGTTTTGCTCTTGTGATTCCTTCAATTACAGCACCTACTGTTTCAAGATGCGAAGGATTTGGCGCTAAATTGATATTGATTTTTTTACCGGCACTAGTGACTTTATCAGCCGTAAGACCTAAGTGGTATTTTACATCTCCGTCAAAATATTCTTGGTCATAATCTTTACCGTCAAACTCACCAAAGATATCTTGAGTAGATTTTCCAAAGATATTGGCCAAAACGTTCAAACGACCACGATGTGCCATTCCCATTACAAATTGCTCTACTCCTTTTTCGGCAGCTTTTTCAATCAAAGCATCCAATGCTGGAATAATAGACTCTCCACCTTCAAGGGAGAACCGTTTTTGACCTACATATTTGGTGTGCAAAAAGTTCTCAAAGGAAACCGCTTGGTTTAATTTATTGAGAATTGATTTCTTTTCCTCTATCGAAAATTTAGGCTGATTGTCATTTACTCCTAATTTTTTCTGAATCCACTCAACCACTTCTGGTTTTCGAATGTACATGTACTCTACCCCGATGTGCTGACAGTAAATCGTATCTAAATGCGTTATTATTTCCTGAAGGGTACACGGTTGAATATTGATCACTTTAGCAGCATCAAAAACCGTATTTAAATCCGCAGTTGAAAGTCCAAAGTTTGAAATTTCAAGAGTAGGCGATGAAGTACGTCTTTCTCTTACAGGGTTTGTTTTGGTAAACAAGTGACCTCGTGAACGGTAGCCATCAATTAATTTCAAGACATTGAATTCTTTATGAATTTTATCCGAAATCAAACTAACATCCGTGTTAGTAGCTGCAAAATTTGCTATTTGCTCGACTGGGTTTTCCTCATTATAAGTTGTCATCCCAAAGTCGAAACCTTGAAAAAAACTCCTCCAACTTGGCTCAACGCTGTCTGGATTCTCTAAATATTGATCGTATAATTGTGCGAAAAATTCGGTGTGTGCTGCGTTTAAAAATGAAAACCTATCCATAATATTTAGTGAATATACCTTTTTTGTTAAAATAGTTTGGCAAAAGTACGATAATACAATAAATTTATAATTTATTTTAAGATACTTTTACGTTGAATATTGTTAAAAAACCCGAAACTTATGACTACAAATCGCATTTTGAATGATTTTAGCGCAATTTTGATGCTGCTTTCCATTATACTATCCGGTAGTGTTTTTGCACAGCAAAATGATAGCACACCGAAGATGGAAAATCAATTTTGGAAAAACGTACAGTTTGGTGGCGGGATCGGTTTGGGATTTGGGTCAGGCTTCACCGATATTTCTGTAGCGCCGAGTGCCATTTATAACTTCAATGAATACGTCGCTTTCGGGGCGGGATTGCAGTACAAATACCTAAAACAACGCGACTTTTTTGCGTCTCATTTGTATGGAGGAAGCATAATTGCACTTTTGAATCCCATAAATGAAATTCAACTCTCTGCTGAATTGGAGCAATTAAGAGTCAATGTCAGCGGGCATGGATCCAATACAAATTCACAAAATTATTGGAATACAGGATTATTTGTGGGAGCAGGTTACCGCTCTGGAAACGCCACTATTGGTGCGCGTTACAATGTACTAACGGACAAAAACAATATTTACGGCAGTGCTTTTATGCCTTTTATTCGTTTTTATTTTTAATCCTCCCCCCATGCCCCCTCCGAAGGAAGGGGAGACAAAATCGTGAAAAAAGAGAACTAATGATACTTATTCCTGAACCATACTTTTTGCCATTCTCTTTTTAAAATTAAAAAAGCAACTTGCTCCGCCAAAATTACCAAATCAGAACCGTCGAGTTTTTTTATTTCTTCTTCGGAAACATCGATAATATAAAGCAGGTTCAAATATTCAGCAAACTTGTATTGAATGAGGCGGTAGATTTTTTCATGCAATTGAATCTTTAATTCGGCAGCAGTAGTACTCATTGGGAAATCTACTGCTTCATTAGCCAAATTAAAATCCTTATTGAGCTGCTCGACTAACTTCAAATATAAATTTTCTGCTTCGACTTCACAAAGTAATAAGTCGGTATTTTTTGGAACTATAAACATATCTTTAAAATTTCAATGGCAATATGAATATCAATTTTCAATATTGTTGTTGTGGTGCAATTTATTTCTTGTTATTTTTTAAATATCAACTTTCAAAATCAACGTTGCTATTGATTATTGAAATTGCTATTAAAATTGAACTACACTTTCCTTCCCATTAAATTCTCTCCAAATGCCTTAAGCATAGCTTTTTTATCGTCACTGATATTCATTTGATCCAGCATTTGAAACGCTTTAAACGTAAAATCCTGAATCGCATCTTGCGTTGCTTTTGAAGCCCCAGAACTATTAAAAAGAGCTTTCACACGTTCTATTTTATCGGTGCTGTCTTCGGGTTGGATCGCGAATAAACGCTTTAATTCCTCCGCTTCTTCTTGGTTTGAAAAAGCAACTGCTTTAAGATATAAATAGGTTTTTTTATTTTCGATAATATCACCACCTACTTGTTTGCCAAAGGTTTCTGGATTTCCAAAAGCATCTAGAAAATCATCTTGCAATTGGAAAGCCAAACCTAAATTTAATCCAAAATCATAAATCAGATTTGCATTTTCAACAGAAGTTTCTGCAATAATAGCACCCATTTTCATAGCTGCTGCCACTAAAACTGCTGTTTTATACTGAATCATTTTTAAATATTCAGGAATGGTCACATCTGTACGATCTTCAAAATCAACATCCCACTGTTGCCCTTCGCACACTTCAAGAGCTGTTTTGCTGAACAACTTTGCGAGATCTCTAAAGATGAGCGGTTCATATTGTTCAAAATATTGATATGCTAAAATCAACATCGCATCACCAGAAAGAATTCCGGTGTTGATATTCCATTTTTCATGCACCGTTTCGTGTCCTCTTCGCAATGGCGCATCATCCATAATATCATCATGAACTAATGAAAAATTATGAAAAACCTCAACGGCCAATGCTGCAGGAAGTGCTTTTTTATAATCGGCATCAAAAACCTCAGCACTCATTAGCGTGAGCACTGGACGCATTTTTTTTCCGCCAAGATCCAAAATATAATGAATGGGCTCGTATAAATTTCTAGGCTCTTTAGTTTCATATTGCGATTGCAAATAATCCGAAAGAAACTCTTGATACTGCTGAATGGTATGCATTATTTTTTTGTTTAAGTTTAAAATTCATACCGTTTTGGGATGTCCTAACATTTGAATTCTATAGTCACAAAGAAACTCAAAAAACTTGAAACTTACTAAATTGTTAAAGTTACTCAAATGTTAAATAAATCAAAATACTTTGGAAACTTATTTGGTATTTAAAGTTTCCTTGTTACATTTGTACTCGAATTTAACGGTCCCAATTTCAACCTCAAATTTTATTACCTTTTATTACATCTGGTAAAGTTTAATCAAACCTCAAGAATTATGAAAACCAAATGGAACATTGACTCCAATCAATCTGATGTACAGATTAAAATGAGACACTCAATAATCGCTTATTTAGGTGGATCGATCAATTCATTTGGCGGCTATATTGATATTGAAAATAATGAAATTGAAGACGCATCGATTGAATTCTTTTTAGATGTAAATAAAAAAGATGCTAAACTGGCACAAAAAAATGATTATTTAAAAATGAATAATTTGTTCGATGTTCATGAATACCCAATGATCAGCTTTAAATCGACTTCGTTCCAAAAAATAAATAACAATATTAATTTTTTAAAGGGCAATTTAACAATCAAAAACATCACTAAAATGGTGGAACTTGATGCCGAGTTTATAGGAATCAATGCGTATAACGGTGCTAAAAAAGCAGGATTTGAAATCACTGGAAAAATAAACCGACAGGATTTTGGCCTCACGTATAACACCTTTACGCAAACTAGCGAACTGGCTCTTGGCCAAGACATTAAGTTAATTGCTAATCTAGAATTTACAATCTAACCTAAAATAAAAACCTACTGTTAAAAAATTACTAATAAAAGGAAACTTTTTTAGTGTCTAAAGTTTCCATTGTGTATTTGCATAGAATTTAAAAAGACTTGAGCAACTATTAGCTCTTAAAAAAACCACTATAATTGCACAATTAAAATGAAAGAGAAAATCATATCTAAAGCTAAGGAAATGTTTTTGAAACTCGGTTTCAAGAGCATCACTATGGATGATATTGCAGGCGAAATGTGTATTTCAAAAAAAACAATTTACAAGTATTTTGCTAATAAAGAGTTACTCATAGAAGAGAGTGTTCAAGTAATTCATAACGAGATAAATAACATAATCGACACAATTACTTCACAAGATTTTAATGCTATAGAAGAGAATTTTGAAATCAGACGGATGTTTGAAAACATGTTTAAGTCTACTGATACTTCACCAGTGTACCAACTCAAAAAACACTATCCGGAGGTGTATCAAAAAGTATTATCCGATCAAGTAGAAATGTGCGAATCCTGTTTTAGGAAAAATATTGAAAAAGGAATAGCCCAAGGTTTATACCGTGACAACCTAAATGTAGATGCATACGTCAAGTTTTATTACATGTTAATTTTTTCGATCAACGAAAATATTAGGTCAGAACGTGAAGCTTTTGCATTAGAAATGCATGCACTTGAATATCATACTCGAGCGATGGCTACTCCAAATGGGATTGCAGAACTAGAGAAAAATTTACTAAATCCAATTATATAAAAATGAAAAAATCAATCCTTATACTAATTCTAACATTTTCCGCTGGCGTCAATGCACAAGAACTAAAAAGCCTTACCTTAAAAGATGCCATTGTATACGCACTTGAGAATAAAGCCGATGCAAAAAAAGCAAGATTACAGATAGAAAAAGGAGAGTATGAAATTAAAGAAGTGCGTTCAAGAGCTTTGCCACAAATTGCTGCAAATGGAAGCTTGAACTACAATCCTATTTTACAAACTACCGTAATTGACGGAGCTGGATTCGGTCAACCTGGCACTACCATTCAAGCTGCATTTGGTCAAAAATGGAGCTCAACTGCAGGAGTTTCTCTTAATCAAGCCTTATACGACCAAGCTGTATTTGTAGGTTTAAAGGCAGCAAAATCAACTCGTGAGTTTTATCAAATAAACGCACAATTAACCGAGGAGCAAGTTATAGAGCGTGTGGCAAATGCCTATTACCAAGTTTACGTAACACGCCAAAACTTAACGGTACTGGACAACAACCTTAAAAACACTACAAAAGTTAAGGACATCATAAAAGGACAATACGATAACGGATTGGCTAAAAAAATTGACTTAGATAGGACTATGGTGCGTATATCAAACATAAATACGTTGCGCCAGCAAACCATAAATGCGGTTACACTGCAAGAAAATGCCTTGAAATTTTTTATGGGCTTGCCAGTAGATACTCGTATTTCTATTCCTGAAACGGAATTCGAAATAACTCCAAATGCGCTTTCATTGGCTCCAGATACTACAACCAGAACCGAATACTTATTGCTTAAAAAGAACGAGCAGTTACTGGAATACCAAAAAAAATCTATTGAAGCGAACTATTACCCAAGTTTATCACTTACTGGAGGATATAACTTCATTGGTCAAGGTCCTGAGATGCCTTGGTTCAAGAAACCATCTGATGGAGTTTACTGGTCTGATTTTGCATCAGTTGGACTAAATCTGCGCATTCCCATATTTACAGGATTTGGAACAAAAGCAAGAGTAAATCAAGCTGATAACAAACTTGCTTCTATAAAAGTAGACTTAGAGGAGACTAAACTAGCATTAGATTTACAATATACCAACGCTAGAACACAAATCGAGAATAGTATTGTATCGATCAACAATCAAAAAGAGAATGCAAAGCTAGCACAAGAAGTTTTAACCAATACCAACAACAATTATATTCAAGGTTTAGCTTCATTAACGGATCTACTTGAAGCAGAAAGCGAACTTGTGGTTGCTCAAAACAATTATACCACAGCGCTATTAGATTACAAACTAGCAGAAATACAAGTAATAAAAGCAAAAGGAGAACTAAAAACATTAACCAATAAATAATCAAAATGAAAAAAATTATCATAACCGTAGTTGTAATTGCTGCCTCACTAGGGATTATTGCTTTCATACTTACTAATAACAAAAATGAGAATGAAGCTAAAACAGCTATTGTTGCTGAGAAAAATGCGACGGTATCAGTACGAACTGATGTTGTAAAAACAGAAGAAGTTTCTCTTGACTTTGTTTCTAATGGAAATTTTGAACCTGTTCAAGAACTGAAATTCTCAGCTGAAAAATCTGGTAAAATAACAAAAATATTAGCCAAAGAAGGAGATTACGTGAGCGTAGGACAAACTCTTGCTATTGTGCGTAGTGATGTTGTAAATGTAAACGCGCAAAACGCAAATGCCATTTATCAAAATGCAGTGGCTGATTACAACCGATTTGAAAATGCCTTTAAAACCGGTGGTGTAACCAAACAACAACTAGACCAAGCAAAATTACAAATGGTAAATGCTAAATCACAATTAACACAAGCCAACATCAACGTGGGTGATACTAGAATCAAGGCACCAATAAGCGGATTCATCAATAAAAAACACATTGAGGTAGGTTCTATAATTACAGGAATGCCTGCGACACAGTTATTTGACATTGTAAACGTATCAAAGTTAAAATTGAAAGTTAACGTGAATGAAAGTCAAGTTGCAGGATTAAAAGTAGGTAGCACAACTAATGTAGTTGCAAGCGTATATCCAGATAAAACTTTTTCTGGTAAGATCACCTTTATTGCAGCAAAAGCGGATGAAACTTTGAACTTCCCTGTAGAAATAGAAATTACAAACAATGCTAGCAAAGATCTAAAAGCAGGAATGTACGGTACTGCTACTTTTGCGTCTAACCAACAAAAACAATCCTTGAAAATTGTTCCAAGAAATGCTTTTGTAGGCAGTGTAAGTAGCAACCAGATTTTTGTGATTGAAAATGGAACCGCCAAATTAAAAACAGTTACTTCTGGTAGAATTCTAGGCGATAAAGTAGAAATCTTAAACGGCCTTGAAGATGGAGAACAAGTAATTGTAACTGGTCAAATCAATTTGCAAGACGGAAGCAAAGTGGAAGTTATTAAATAAGTCTTAAAGTCGAAAGTCTTAAAGTCATCAAGAAACAGTTCAAAGCCTAAAGCACCTTAACAACATGAAATTAGCAGAAATATCCATAAAACGTCCTTCGTTAGTCATCGTATTGTTCACAATACTTACGCTAGGCGGACTGTTCAGCTACAGCCAATTAGGCTATGAGTTGATCCCAAAATTTGAAACCAACGTGATTTCGATTGCAACGGTTTATCCCGGAGCATCACCCAGTGAGGTCGAAAATACCGTTACCAAAAAGATTGAAGATGCGATTTCGTCCCTGGAAAACATCAAAAAAATTGATTCTAAATCTTTTGAAAGTTTATCCTCGGTTTCGATAACATTGACATCTAATGCTGATGTAAATATTTCGATGAATGATGCGCAGCGTAAAATAAACGCCATCATAAACGACTTACCAGATGACGCTCAGGCGCCTTCACTGAACAAGTTTTCGTTGAGCGATTTACCAATTATGACCATTGGTGCCAACGGAAAAATGGACGAAGTAGCTTTCTACGACTTAGTAGACAAGAAACTTGCGCCAGTACTTTCTCGTGTGCCAGGAGTAGCTCAAGTTAATAATACCGGCGGACAAGAGCGAGAAATTCAAGTGAATCTGGATGCCGTAAAAATGCAAGCCTATGGACTTTCTATTCCACAGGTACAACAGAATATTTTATCCTCAAATTTAGATTTCCCTACTGGAAACATCCAAACTCGGGAACAAAAAATATTAATTCGTTTAGCTGGAAAATATAAAAATGTTGAAGAGTTAAGAAACTTAATTGTTTCCTCAAGAGGTGGAATCCAAGTTCGTTTAGGCGATGTTGCAGATGTACAAGACACGCAAAAAATTACGGAGAAAGTGGCTCGTGTAAACCAGAAAAATGCCATTATTTTACAAATCATTAAGCAATCTGATGCCAACGCAGTTGCTGTAAGTGAAGAATTGGTAAAAACCATTGCGAAACTGGAAGGAGAATATAAAGCTGCCGACTTAAAACTAGAAATTGCCAAAGACAGTACCATTTTCACCCTTGAAGCAGCTGATGCTGTAGTGCACGATTTGCTTATTGCAGTGCTTTTAGTAGCCTTTGTCATGCTGTTTTTCTTGCATAGTATTCGAAACTCCTTGATTGTAATGGTCTCTATTCCTGCTTCGTTAATTGCCACTTTTATTGGGATTTACTTAATGGGTTATACCTTGAACTTAATGAGTTTGTTAGGATTGTCACTCGTTGTAGGTATTCTTGTGGATGATGCGATTGTGGTTCTAGAGAATATTTATAGGCACATGGAAATGGGCAAAAACAAAGTTCGAGCTGCCTATGATGGTACAGCCGAAATTGGTGGAACTGTAGTATCGATTACGCTTGTAATTGTGGTTGTGTTTTTACCAATTGCATTGAGTTCTGGTCTGGTTTCTAACATTATTACGCAATTTTGTGTCACGGTTATTATATCCACCTTATTATCATTAGTTGCTTCGTTTACTATTATTCCGTGGTTGTCATCCAGATACGGAAAATTAGAACACATCACTGGCAAAAACCTTTTTGGAAGAATCATTCTTGGTTTTGAAAGTTATTTAACCCGATTCATTAACTGGATCTCTGGCTTACTGACATGGTCTTTGGATCATTATAAAACAACACTTGCCATAGTTTTAGTTGTATTCTTCAGCTCAATTGCATTGGTACCAGCAGGATTTATTGGTGGTGAGTTCTTTGCAGCATCGGATAGTGGTGAATTTTTAGTTCAAATCGAAATGCCAAAAGATGCTTCGCTAGAACAAACCAACTTTATGACGCAAAAAGCAGAAGCCTTTTTAGACAAAGAAGATTTTGTTCACAGTCAATTTACTATTGTGGGTCAAACTAGTGGTGGTATGGGAGCTTCACAATCAACTGCTTACAAATCAGAGATTAACGTGAAGATGGTTGAATTAGACCAGCGCGATGAACCTGCCAATGTTTACGCTGCAAAAACCAAACGTAAATTAGAAAAAATACTAGTGGGTGCCAAAGTAAAAACGGTTCCCGTAGGTATTTTAGGAACAGCAGAAGATGCTACTTTAGGACTTATTGTAACAGGTCCAGATGTAGAAAGTGCTATGAAATTTGCTATTGCTGCCGAAAAAGAATTGCGCACTATTCCAGGTGCAACAGAGATTGAATTATCGGTAGAGGACGGAAATCCTGAAGTAAGCGTAAAAGTAGACAGAGATAAAATGGCTGCACTTGGTTTGAGTTTACAAACCGTTGGTATGACTATGCAAACCGCTTTTAGTGGAAACACAGACGGGCGTTTTAGAGCTGGAGAATACGAATACGACATCAATATTAAGTATAATGCTTTCGATAGAAAAAGTATTGCTGATGTAAGCAACTTGATTTTCATCAATGATATGGGTCAACAAATCGAGTTAAATCAATTTGCAACGGTAACTGAAGGTTCTGGTCCCAGCCAATTAGAGCGTAGAGACAAAACAGCGTCTGTAACTGTTAAAGGTCAAAATGTTGGTATCTCTTCTGGAACAATTGTATCAAAGTGGGAAGAGAAAATTGACAAATTGGAGAAACCAGTTGGTGTAGACTATATTTGGGGGGGACAAAAAGAAAATGAAACAGAAGGTTTTGGAACCTTAGGAATTGCTTTATTGGCCGCTATTATCCTGGTTTACCTAGTAATGGTTTCGTTATATGATAGTTTTGCACACCCGTTTGTGGTATTGTTTGCTATTCCGCTTTCGTTTATTGGAGCATTATTAGCCTTGGCTTTGACCAATAATACGTTGAATATTTTTACCATTCTTGGGGTGATTATGTTAATTGGTTTGGTTTGTAAAAATGCGATTATGCTTGTGGATTATACCAATCAGCGAAGAGCTGCGGGCGAGAGCATCAGAACGGCATTAATTCAAGCGAATCACGCACGTCTTCGTCCAATTTTGATGACAACCATTGCGATGGTATTTGGTATGTTCCCAATTGCATTAGCATCTGGTGCTGGTGCCGAATGGAAAAACGGACTGGCTTGGGTAATTATTGGTGGATTAATTAGTTCATTATTCCTAACCTTGATTATTGTTCCGGTGATTTATGAAATCATGGAGAAATTAATTGCTAAATTCTCTAAAGGTCAAAAAGTAAATTATGAAGCTGAAATGATTGCTGATTACGAACACCGAGAATTAAATGAGGACGGAGTTACTCCAAAACACTAACACCTTCCCACATCATAAAAAAACGACCTGCTCTTGATAGATGCAGGTCGTTTTTTTTTGTAATAATTAAGTACCAATTAAATGGCTTATAGCTTTTTAATCACATACGTCACAATACCCCAAATGATGAATTCGTTTTCCTCGGTGACTTTTATGGGTGGATAATTTGGGTTTTCTGGCATGAGATACAAACAATCTTTTTCAACCTTCATTCGCTTTACGGTAAACTCTCCATCAATAAAACAAATGGCAATTTTGTTGTTTTGTGGCTCTAAGCTTCGGTCAACAACAAGAACATCCTTGTCATCAATACCGGCATCAATCATAGAGTTTCCTTTGACCTTAATATAAAAAGTAGCCAGCGGGTTTTCACTCAATTGTTTGTTCAAATCAATACTCATTTCCATAAAATCAGCGGCTGGCGATGGAAATCCTGCTGAAACTCCTTCGTTTATAAAAGGAATGCGCAATTCACTTTCAAAATCAGGAAAGTAAAAAGTAAGTTTGGATGTTTTATTTACTGGCATTTTATTTCAAGTATATCTTTAAAACTGGTGGTGTATCTAGGTGACAAATGGTTTTGTTTCATATTCCAGGTCAAACTTAAATTTTGTGAGGCTAGTTTTATTTTCTTGTCTCCTATTTTAGCATTCAACCCATCAATTACTTTCATTAGTTGTAAATGTTTGGGGTTTTCTTCCTCAAAAAGATCAAACTGTTTTTTATTTTCATCAATAAGTTCTGTAACAATTACACCTGCTTTTTTAAATTTTAAATGCTCGTTTCCCGCATGAAGTTTTTTAAGTAAGGCTATCGCAGCATTGGCAATGGTCAATGTAGAATTAGAACCATAAGGTAATGTTACGGCGCAATTAAAATAATATTTAGATGTTTGTATGCTGTGTTTGTCTACAACTAGCATGACTATTATGGTGTGGCAACATGATTTTTGCTTGCGTAATTTCTCCGCACATTGCGCTGCAAAAGTAGCTACACGCTCTCGTAATAAATCAAACTCCGCAATTTGTTTAGGGAAACTTCTGGTAGTAGCAATGCTCTTTTTTTGGGTAGCAATAGGCTCTAGGTCTAATACTGATTTGCCTTCTAGTTCATACTTTAAACGCATTCCTAGTACACCCATTTCTTTCTTTATCCAAGCCTCATGTTGTGGCGCCGTAAAATCTAGAGCGGTTGCTATATTTCTAGCTTTCATTTTCTTATTCAGTCGATGTCCTATTCCCCATACATCTTCAATCTTAGTCCATTTAAGCGCTTTTACTCGTTTTTCATCACTGTCTATAACATAAACACCTTGCGTTCTATCTTGAAATTTTTTAGCAATTTTATTGGCTACTTTTGATAATGCTTTGGTTTCGGCAAAGCCAATACAAACCGGAATACCTACCCATTTGTGTACTCGGTTCTTCATTTGTATCCCATACTGGTGATAGTCCTCAATTGACAATCCGTCAAAGTTTAAAAAAGCTTCATCAATACTATAAATCTCTAAATTTGGCGTAAACTGCTCTAAAATCTTCATTACTCGGTTACTCAAATCACCATACAGGGCATAATTTGACGAAAATAATTGCACATCATGCTGTTTTACAATTTCTTTTATTTGAAAAGCGGGCGCTCCCATTGCTATTCCTACCGCCTTCGCTTCATTACTACGTGAAATAACACAACCATCATTATTAGACAAGATTGCAACTGGTCTCCCGTTGAATTTCGGCTGAAAAACACGTTCGCATGAGGCATAAAAATTATTACAATCGACTAAAGCATACATCCTGCAAAATTACTCAATATCCCTCGATGCGACTTCGTAACAGAAGTTAATTTTAAACACTGTTAATAAGTAGTTTTATGTAAAACGATTTTCCAAAAAGAACTTTTTATTCTTGTATTAGAAGTATTTCTAATTCAGAATCAAAAGAACAAGCAGCGAATAAAAAAGCGAAAGCCTTAAATTAATCTTAATAGTATCCTTTTAGTAAAATTTTTTTATGTTTTTATTAAATTACAAATTATTGATTTTAAACACTTTAAAAACAAAAAGCCGATCAAAGCTATAAAACCAAGAAACCATCTTTCACATTTCTGGCATGCTACTTGAATATACCTAATCAAATAAGTAAAAAGCGAAAGCCGAAAAGCTCAAGAGTAGGCAAAATTCAAAATTGAAGTATCATGAAAAAAATTACCTTTTTAGTTGCTAGTATTTTCATATTTGGAGGTACTGTAGCAAGCGCAACAGAAAAAATCGATTTTTCTGTACAGAGAAAATCTCTAGTAGATTTTAGAAATGATGATCCGATTGTGTTCACAGAACGAGGAATTGAATTTTATGTGTTTCCTGACGGGCAACTAGATTTTAATACACGTCCTACAACCAATGGCGACATGTATTACAGATCAAAAGGCAAAAACGGTGTCAACAAAACGTATGGTGCACCAGGAAATAGCAGAAAAGGCAATTATGGCGTAAAAGTAGAACATGATAACCTAGGCAGAGTAAGACAAGTGGGAAATGTGTTCATTAACTACGATGCTAACGATCGAGTAAAACGAATAGGATCTGTATACATGACTTACAACCGATATGCCTTACAGCGAGTAGGTGGTTTAGAAATCATTTACAACCGTCGTGGTCAAATTGTTGATATTGTTGGATCTGTTAAAGGAGGTGGCCGTTATGCCTACAACCAAGACAACGATTATGGTTATGATCACAATACGAATGATGATCGTGATGATGATAATGATGATGACCATTATTATTACAGAACAAATGGTACAAAAGCTAAAATTGAGGATACAAAAGTATCCGGGAATGTAGCCGTCAGAATAGACAGAAAATAATTGATTAGTTTTAAGTGGTTTGTTTTTTTAATTCCCGCTGGTATTCGTATCAGCGGGTTTTTTACGTGAAAAACCATCCTGCAAGGGAGTACATTTAAGAGATAGAAAAAACCTAAAAGCTTAGTATTACAAGAGAAAGTAACAACCCTAAGCCAAAGCCTTCTAAAGTAGATGATGTGCGAATGAATGATTTACAGAATGCTCTGAATGAAATTAAAAGCTAGGAGCACGTTACAAGATCAAGCTCATTAGTATCAAAATTTATATACCTTTTGGGACTAATCCAATTCAGGCAGTATTCTATATAGCGTAAAAATTGGCAATTTATCTTTTAATCAAACCGTATCCAATGGTTTTATATTTTCAATTTATCAACCACCAAAAAAGGCTATCCAAGTTTATGGATAGCCTTTTTAGTTTTTTGTTGTTTTGATAAAGTTTATTGCATAGAAACAACAATAAACTCACTTCTTCTATTAGCTTGATGTTGTGCCTCCGTGCAGTTTGATTTGTTCGTTGGTTCACATCCACAATCGTTTACGAGCTGTGATTCTCCGTAACCTTTGGCCGTTAATCTATTTGCGGCTATTCCATTTTTCATCAACCATGCCTTGGTTGCTTTAGCTCTTCTGTCAGATAATGCTTGGTTATAGGCAACCGTTTGTCTACAATCTGTATGTGATCTAATGTCGATAATCATCTTTGGGTATTCTTGCATGACTGCTAGTACTTTTTCTAGCTCAAAAGCCGCATCTTTTCGAATGAATGACTTGTCTAAATCAAAATACAAAATCGGAATATCTAAAGTCTTAGCTAAATCTGTTCCTACATCAATTGCTTTTTTTCTTGGCTCTAAGGCCAATGGACCTTGTGTTACTCCAGATGCTTTTGCTATTACAATCTTATTCTCTTTGGTTTCATATTCTGGTTTTTCTCCGCGTAAATAATACGTTTTTCCACATTCAACCTCAAAGGTATAGGCTCCTGATAATGGAGTC
>NZ_JBLVPT020000025.1:0-29645 GCF_048286795.2 Flavobacterium frigidum | reverse complement strand
TACTCGAAAAAACATCTATAAATGAACTACTTATGAAATCAGATTACAATAATGTCAATGAACATAATACTAACCAGCTGGTTTTCAACTTATTTTAATTGGACACTAGTGGAAGTATACCTCAAAAAAATTAATTAAAGCAATACAAGAACATCCCGACTCGAGGCCTTAGACGAACTAGCGAAGCAGAGTAGATGCGAAACCTAACGAAGTGGTTCGGCGGAGCCAATGACTGTTAAAAAAAATTTAATTTTGAAGCTCAAAAATCAGGAAGAGCAACAAAGTATAAATTCTGGAAAGATGGTTTTCATACCGATACCTTAGATACTTTGGAAAAAAATGGAACAACGAGTAAACTACATCCGTGATTATCCAGTTGAAGCGGGAATTGTATTTCATGAAAGAGATTATGTAAAGAGCAGCTATAGAAATTATGAATAAGAAAATACTGTTTTTTGCAACGTAAATGTTGAACCTTTATGGTAATCTCTCTAAGTAATCCGCGTTGCAAACGCTTTGTTTTTGATAATTAAGTAAGTAGGTACTCGTTGCAAACGAGCACCAGAGGGGGTAGCAATAAAAACAATATGATTTACAAACAGTAATAAAATCAACTGCATTGTCAACTAAAAAAAACCTCATAATCATTTGATTATGAGGTTTTTGTGGACTGACGGGGCCTACAATCGAACACCTAATTCCGATATTAACATTTTTTGAGAGCTTGAAATTATGATTTTAAATATTAAGTCTAAAGCCAAAAAAAATGATTCTTTAAGCTTTTTTTCTTGTACAGAATGAGGCTCCAGTGCCGTTATAAAAGTCCCAGTATTTAATGAGCTTTCGGTATGTTTTTTAAGAACTATACTCAACATTAGGTTTACTTTCAAAGTTTTGATTTATATCAATATAATTGTAAGGAATTAGTATTTAATTGAATAAAGTTCTCAATTGTTTTATTTATTGGCACTGCTATTCAAAAGCCTAAAATAAAAGATCCTGAAAATCCCATTTTTTTTGATTTTGCGAAACTATAAATACTTTATAATACTCTTCAGACGAAACAAAAATACCAAAAAATCATGTATTTGACATATTATTAACCTAGTTCCTCGACGGATGATCGAATCTAAATTAGTCTGGATATATTGTCAGAATTTTTGGAGGTTAGCATATTTATATTATAAAATCACCTCCTAAAGTAGAACAATATTGAATGGTAGTGCTTTTATAAATTGTTGATAACAAATAATTTTTAACTGCAGTAATGCAGTGAAGGAGAAAACAGATCAATTTTAAAAAGAAATTTTCTATTAAATAAATTACTATTTATAAAAAACATTATTATTTTTTGAATTAAAGAACTTACATTTGCAACCGTTAAAGTTTTATTAAATATTAGGAAAATTTCTTAATGAAACTTTTTTTCATAAAAATATTTAATTAAAGATTGATAAATATAAAATTCTTGAAATGATTTTTCTCTATAAGTCACAAAAATTGTTTTCAAAACGAACAACTAAATGGTTACTGTCATTAAAAGTAGATTTTGTTGATCATTAACTTTATTAAAATTAAAGCATAAAAAAAATTTGACCACAAAATTAAATTAAAAAGGCTTCAAACCATTAAAATATACCGAACTTGAAAAAAATTACTTTACAAAAAAATATTTTTACATTTTGTATATCCCTTCTTTTTGTTAGTTTCAATTCTTACGCAAAAGTACATAACGATACAATATTAAAAAGTCAAAATAAAAATTCTTTCTCTTCTAAATTTAATTTGACTAAAAAACATACTCCTGAAGTAGCTTCTAATTTTCATTACAATCAACAAACAAGTGAGTTTACAAAAGACTTTTTAGATCATAATTTTCCTCTTTCACAAGAGACTCAAAAAGATTTAGAACTTGCAAAAGCTACTATAGAAAAAATAGAAAAAAATAGCAGTTTAACGGATTTTTTAGAGCCTAAAAAACTTTCGATGTTACCAATAGGCATAAAAAAAACCATTGGAGGCATTCAATACATGTTAGGGATAAGCAAGGCCACATTTAAAGCTGAATATACTGAGTTAACAGCTTTTGTACGAATTATAATTCCTCAAAAAGATGCTAACGGGCAGTCAAAACAATTGTTTTTTGGTGCTAACAACATAAAGTTATCACACAAGGGTGGATTAGTTGGCGATACGAATCTAACCTTACTTGGTGACGTTCCTATCAAAATTAATGGTGAACATCTTTTATTGATTTTAAAGGGAGGTATGAATATGGCAACTGGAGAAGTTGATAAAAAGACATATGTCACCATTGATTGCAATGGTTTTAAAGAACTAGGAATTACTGCCGATTTAAAATTTTCCAGAAATCTAATCGTCCCAGTTAATGACAAATTTATTGCTGAAGATAAGACAGCAAATGTTACTACTAATTTCAAAACTGTTGTGTCAAATTGGAATGATATTTTGGTAGAAATATCTATGCCAAAATTTGAGTTGGCTTCAAAAAAAGGTTTTTGTTTCGAACTAAATAAAGCAGTACTGGATTTTAGCGATTTAAGAAATTCTAAAAATGTAAACTGGCCTGTTAATTATGAATCCAAATATTTAATACCAGGAAATGAAAATTTATGGCGGGGAATATATGTAAAAACGCTTAATGTTGTGTTACCTGAGGAATTCAAAAAAAAGAATAGTAAGGCTAGGATACATTTTAACGCAAAAGATCTACTAATTGACCGTATGGGGGTTTCAGGACATTTTTTAGGAACTAATTTAATTAGCCTAGATGAAGGTGATGCCTCTGGGTGGGAAATGTCTTTAGACTCACTCGATGTTAAAATTGCTGCAAATTCATTGGTGTCAGCTAATTTTAATGGCGAAATTCTTCTACCTGTATCTGATACATCATCTACTTGTAGCCAAGGAAAAAGATCTGAGTTAAAATACAAGGGTAGCATAGATCCAATAAAAGATGAATATATTCTTAATGCACAAGTTAGTAATGATATATGCTTTCAGGCCTTCAAAGCAACTGCAACAATTAAGGAAAATTCATATGTTGAACTAAAAGTAAAAGACGGTAAATTTTTTCCAAAAGCTGTTTTATTCGGGACGTTGTCATTGCAAGCGAGTAATAAATCGGTTAGTACTACACAAACAGAAGTAAATACACAAAGTAAGGAAACTGTTGATTTTAAAGGGATTATATTCGAAAATTTAATATTACAAACAGTAACTCCTTACTTAACTGCTGATTATTTTGGTTACAAAAATCTCCAAAGTAAAGATGCTAGCCTTAGTAATTTTCCAGTAACTGTCAATGAAATTTCTTTAATTACTGCGCCTGAAAGTGCTAGTTTAAAAGTTGATTTGGCGATCAATATAATGGAAAATCAATTTACAGGACAAACTAAATTTTATGTCATTGGAAAATTTAGCAAAGAGGAAGGTATTCAAAAATGGAAATACGACAGTCTTAAATTTGAACAGATAAATATTGGTGCGGATATAGGAGGGATGAAGTTAAATGGTAGCATTGCAATCATGGACCACGATCCTATTTATGGTAAAGGCTTTAAAGGAATGCTGAGTTGTGATTTTACGGGAGGAATTAAGGTTGAGGCAAACGCTATTTTTGGGGCTACAACTTTTAGGTATTGGTATGTTGATGCTATGGCAGATAATTTAAATATTCCGTCGGGAGCAATTACTTTTAAAGGTTTTGGAGGTGGTGCTTCCTACCGAATGAAAAAGGAAGGGTTCAGTAGTAATTTTACAGCATCAGGGTCTAATTATGTTCCAGATATTACTTCAGGTTTAGGTGTAAAAGCTATGATTAAATTTTCAGGAACAGCTTCGGCAGATTCATTTTGGGGAGGCGCAGGTTTCGAAATAGCTTTTAATAGTAATTCTGGTATCAATAGAATCAGTATTTATGGTGAGGGGCATGTGATGCAACCTTTTGAAATTCCCGTACCAGATAAACTTAAAGATGTTTTGAAAAAAGTGAGTGAAAAAGAAGCTAAATTTTCAAAAGCAATCCTAGAGAAATTAAAACAAGAAGATTTATCCAAAGCTGCAGAAGAATTATATCCCAATGATATAAAAAGCTCGATGGGAATTAATGCTTTTGCAGCCATAGAATATGATTTCATGTCAAAAACATTACACGGTACGTTCGATTTATACATTGATACTCCTGGAGGCTTTATAAAAGGTCGTGCATCAGGCAACAGAGCTGGTTGGGCGGTGTTGCATTTCGCTCCAGACAAGTGGTATATTCGCATGGGAACCCCTACCGATCGCTTAGGGTTAAAAATGGCTGTAGGTCCATTACAGGTTGAAGCTGGAGGATATTTCATGATGGGTGATGATATACCAGCTAGTCCACCTCCTCCCGCAGTTGTTGCGCAAATCTTAGGAGTTACTGCAGAACAATTAGATTATATGCGTAATGAAAATAGCCTTAGAAATGGTAAAGGTTTTGCATTTGGATCAGATTTTAGTATTAAAACTGGGGATATAACGTTTTTATTGTTTTACGCTAATTTTAATGCAGGTTTTGGTTTTGACATTATGGTTAAGGATTATGGTGACGCCGCATGTAAAGGTTCTGGTCCCATTGGTATTAATGGTTGGTACGCTAATGGTCAGTCCTACGCTTATTTACAAGGAGAATTAGGTATTAAGGTTAAACTTTTCATGATTAGAAAAAAAATACCAATTATAAAAGGTGGTGGAGCTGTTCTGTTACAAGCTAAGCTTCCTAATCCAGTGTGGATACGAGGATATCTTGGAGGACATTTTAATCTGCTTGGGGGATTAGTAAAAGGACGATTCCGATTTAAACTTGAGTTTGGAAAAGAATGTGAATTTATAAATGACACTCCTGTAAACGGTTTAAAAGCCATAGCCGATATCACACCTACTAAAGATGCTAAGGATGTAAATGTTTTTGCCGTCCCACAAGTAGGATTTAATATGCCAATAGACAAAAGCTTCACTATCGAAGAAGATAATGGCACAAAGACATATCGACTAAAATTAGAGGAATATACCGTTAACAAAAATGGCACTCCAATACTTGGCACTATGAGTTGGAACACAACTAATGATTTAGTCAGTTTCAATGCTACAGAAGTATTACCACAAAACTCTGAACTGACACTTAATGTAAAAGTAAGTTTCCAAGAATACAGTAATGGTACTTGGAAAACTATTTATGATAACGGTCAAATAGCAACTGAAAATGAGACTATTAATTTCACAACTGGAGCAGCACCTAATAATATACCAATAACCAATATTGCTTATTGTTATCCTGTTTTTGATCAAAAATATGTGTATAAAAATGAAAGCAAGCAAGCTTATGTAGTTCTTAAACAAGGTCAATCCTATTTGTTTGAATTAAAAGCTGGTCAGGCTCAAAAAGCTTTTTACAAAACTGGATCTAAAACTGTAAATGGTGCATTATCCTATTCGCCTAGTTTGAAAAAAGTAAGTATTGATATGCCTGATTTAGAAACAACTAAGTCCTACAATCTTACTTTAATGACACTGGAAACTCAATTAGAAGCAAATAACAACCTAAAGGAAAGTTATCAAACACAAAATTTAGATTCAGAAACTAGCGTTGAAACTAAAAATAATGAATTAAAAGAAACCATAACTGGAGGACAAGGGATTGAACTTTTGCAATATAATTTCAACACAAGTCAATACAATACTTTTCAGGAAAAAATGGCTGTAAAAAAACCAAAACAGACTTTGGTAGAAATCATTTACTCAGATGTTCATGCCTTACATTCTATCAATAATTCCTCAGAACCATTTGACGAAATTGAACTTATTGGTAATGCGAAGACCTTAAATATTCCTTTAGTTACTACTGAGGCTATACTTGACGATAATTATTATATCAATGAGATTTTTCCTTTGATATATAAAGGATATCCCCTAGAAAGTGATTTAACATTAAATAGAAATACAAATGTTTTAGGAGTTCCACCAACAAAAGGTGTTGAAACATTAGTGTGGTATCAAGACTATATTATGAATAACTCAAGTAGTTTTATGCTGAGAGATTACTTGCCATACCGATATAATTTACCTTTCTATTATAAAACAGACTTTGTGGATTTAAGATATAAAGTAGTCAACAAATATCTGAATACTGCCAATCAAGTCATGAAAACAAAGTATGATTATATCATCAACGGACAATTTCCGTACCTCAAAAAAGGGAACTATAACATAAAATTGAATTATACTTTACCAGGTGGTCAACTAGGAACAAGTTCTATTTTTACATTTAATAAAACCAATTAAAATGAAGCCCAAATTTTTAATGTTCCTTATTTTAAATACTATAAATGTAGGATTTGCTCAAAACCCACTAATTAAAGAGCCTAAAATATCTGAAAATAAACTAGAAATAAAAGTACTTACAAGAGTTCAAAAAGATAAGATACTTTTACGCTGGGCCGTGACCGATGCTTTGGCTTGGAAAAAATTAAACAAATACGGCTACTTAGTAGAGCGGTTTACTATTGCGCGAAACAATAAAACGCTATCAATTCCAGAAAAAGTTGTTTTGGCTAAACAATGTAAACCAGAACCCTTAGCATCTTGGGAAACCATAATAGATACCAATGAAAATGCCGCTATTATAGCTCAAGCACTTTATGGTGAAGATTTTTCCGTTACAGGAACCGATAATTTACAATCTATCATTAACCTTTCTGAAGAAACGGAGCAGCGATTCACTTTTGCTTTATACACGGCTGATAAAGACTATGAAATTGCTAAAAAAGCAGGTTTAGGATTTGAAGATAATACCATAAAAGAAAATGAAAAATACCTGTATCGGATTTCTTCTAATGTACCTAAAGAAGAATTAGATATTATTTATGGTGGTGCCTTTATAGATCCTAAAGAGGTTGAGACATTACCAAAACCAATGGATTTTACAGCTCATTTTACCGATAATAGCACTATGTTAAGTTGGAACTTCAATATACTAGCACACGCTTATGGTAGTTATTATATAGAACGCTCAGAGGATAAAAAAATATTTAAACGTATTACTGATAAACCCTACACCAGTTTAAATCAAGAAAATTCAAATAATAATAGAATATTTTATGTGGACTCAATTGCAAACAATCGAGAATATAATTATCGTATTCAGGGTATTTCAATGTTTGGAGAATTGGGGCCTTATTCTGAAATTGTTAGTGGCAAAGGAAAGTCATTATTAAAATATGTTCCTCACCTTACCTTAAAAGAATTTAAAGATGATGCAACTGTTAACCTAGTATGGGAATTTCCAGAGGAAGGGAATGAAGAAATAACTGGTTTTGAACTCAATCGTTCTGATAAAGAAGATAGTAATTATGTTACTGTAATAAAAAACATTTCGCCAAAGGCTCGCAACGTAATTTACAACAAATTAAACGCAACCAACTATTTTACTATAACCGCAGTTGGGAAACAGGGGACTAGTAGAGCCTCATTCCCAATGCTTGTTCAGCCAATAGATTCAATACCTCCTAGTAAACCCGTTGGATTAAAAGGAACTATTGACAGTCTGGGCGTTGTAAAAATTTTATGGGATACAAATAAAGAAAAAGACGTGTTGGGGTATAGAATCTATAAAGCATACAATGCATCTGAGGAATACAGTCAGTTGACAGTGAGTCCAAATGAAAAGAATACTTTTGAAGATAAAGTAATACTCAAAACCTTAAATAGTAAAGTCTATTACAAAGTGATTGCAGTAGATTACAGATACAATATGTCTGAATTTTCAGAACCCCTTGTTCTAAAAAAGCCAGATATTATTCCTCCCGCATCGCCCGTTTTTTCAAAGTATGAAATTAAAGAAGGAGGGGTTTTCTTAGAATGGTTTAACAGCCAAAGTGAAGATGTGACAGTACACCAATTGTATCGACAACAAAACGATCAAAAGGAATGGAAACTTGTTTTTGAAACCAAAAACAAAGAAGAACAATTTCAAGACAAGTCTGTTGAAGAAGGGTATACCTATACCTATGCCATTTTCGCAAAAGATGATTCAAATCTGCAATCGCTGCCTTCGCCTAACCTATCAACTTTTGTTCCTTTTTACGGAGTGATGGAAGCAATAAAAGGTTTTTTTGCTCAAGCTAACAAAACAAGTAACACCATTGATCTATCTTGGAATTACAGCAATCCCTTGGTCGATAGTTTTGAAATATACAAAGCCTCTGAGAAAGATGCTTTGCAATTAATTCAAATTGTAGATGGGAAAAAAAGACAACTATCTGACCCAACCATTACCATAAACACCAATTACAAATACGGTATTAGAGCGATTTTTAAAGACGGAAGAATGTCTAAAATGGATTTTTATACGGTTAAATTTTAGGAAGATGAGAGGAATATTTTACTTAATATTACTATTATTTTTAGGTCAAATTGGTTATTGTCAAACTTATAGATTTACCATACAGTACTCATCATCCTCATTAGGTTGTCATGCTGCAAATTACAACTGGGAATTGTATAATGATTCAAATTTAATTGATTCATTTGAGAAAGGTGGAAACGCAATAAGCATATCGGATAAAAGAGAATTTAGCAACATATATATATCAAGCAGTATTACTATTGCTTTAATTTCTGATTGTCAAAACAATACTATCTGTGAGTTTAATAGTACTTCATCAAAAACATTGAACCAACTCATAAATGCTACCTATCCTTCACTTTCCGGTTGTAATGGAAATGTTCGTTTAATTGATTTCAAACCTAATGTGACAATAAGCAACTTAGAGTTAAATTCACCTTCTGAAATATGTGCAGGAAGCCTATTACAACTTGGTGCATTTCCTGCAGGTTTTCCTTCTTCCGTATATCATTGGCAATATTCTACTAACAATCAAATCAATTGGACAGACCTGCCTTTAAATATTAATGGAAAAAATACTAATAATGTTGCTTTGACCGAAATTACTATGCATGAATTATTAGGTATTAACCACTTGAATTATTTGAACCAAACAATTTTTTTTCGACTAGGATACAATCAAACAAATAATTTTACCAGTCCATTATCCATTAAATACTCCCCATGTGCTCCAATACTTGTGGATAAAACATTTATTCCTCCAGATTGCAAAGGAGGACCTATAAAAGAAATAGCAGCTTACTTTCAAAGACCATTAGAGCCAAACGAAACACTAAGCCCTATGCAAATAATTCCATTTCCGAAAGTAAATGGTGATCCAATATTTTTCTCTCAACAGGAGGAAATAACAAGTCTCGTTTTTGATGCTACAAAAAATCTTTGGGCTTATAAATTTAAAAACTTAGATAGTGGTAGGTTGATGAATAACAAAAGGTACATTATAGAATATCAAGCAAAGAATAATGGAGTACCAAGAGGAACACTTCAATCATTTGAACCATTTATATATAATGATCCAACAGCTGTACAATTCGAGATTGTTTCTGCTGAAAACCCCTTATGCCACGATGGTACTGTTGAAATTGTCATTAGTGTAACAGGTGGTACAGGTAGCTATAAATTTTATGATGACACAATAGAAATAATTCCAACACCAATAAAAGGTACTGACGGTTTTTATCATCTAAAAAATTTAGCACCCAAAGACTACAAAATAAAGGTAGTAGACAGTAATAACTGTATTGATAATAATAAATATGACTAAGTCTATGAAAAAAATCACCTTATTATTGATGCTTTTGACAAACTATATTATGTTTTCACAATATAAATTGACTTATTCTCAAAGTGGATTTGTCAATGATAATTGTTCAATAAATTCAAATTTGGTTTTAGAAATAGGAGTTAAAGAAGAAAACACGTTCACGACTCTTGAGTCAGCAAAATGTGGACGAGCAAATCCTTCAAATAATACTACTTATTTACAACAGAAACCCAACTCAATTCGTTTCAGAGATGGAAATTTCATTTCAGATGAATACCTAATTAGCTATAGAAATAATTCTAATTGTAAATCAATTCAAGAAATTACACTAAGAACAAATAGTGATGAAGTTGTTACCATTTCGTTTGATTTAGTACCTAATTACAGTTTAACAGCAATTACCCCTACAAGCCAGCTTGTAAGCGCATGCAATAAAATAATAATAAGTAGTCCTGATACTTACAATTTAGAATTCTATAATTGGCAATATAACATTAATTCAAGTGGATGGATAAACTTATCAAATTTTTATGGCAAAAATACGCTAGAAATAGGATTAAGTGAAATTCCAAATCTTGCAATTGGTCAAACTGTTCATTTTAGAATTAGTAACTGTACAAACTCAAACATACTTTCGTATTCATTTACCAATTGTTCTCCAAAAATACAAGAATTAAGAAAATCAGATATAACATGTAGCTATCGCAATGATGGTACCATGTCAATTTTATTTGAAAGGAAATTAGAAAACTATGAAAAATTAAACATTAATTTATTGAAACTATTTACTAGTGGATATTCAATAATTAAAGATAAAAATGATCAAACCTATGATAGCACTACTTTACTCTACAATTGGCCTGAAAATTTAGATGCCGGTACTTATAAAATAAAATATCAAATAACACCAATTGGAGATCCTGTTGAATCCGATTCATTCACCATTAATCCCGCTACTCCACTAACTTTTGAGCTTCAAAACCCAAAAAATCCAAGTTGTTTTGGAGCAAAAGATGGTAGTGTTGAAGTCTTAATAACCAGCGGCATCCCAAAGAATTTTGAGTTAAATGGCAAACCCGCGAATACCGTAAAAATAAGCGATACCCTATCCCTATATAGAATAGACGGACTCGCAGCCAATGAACTTGGACATAAAATAAAAGTTACTGATGCCAATAACTGTATTGATACTAATTAATATGTTTATGAAAAGAAAAATACTATTTATTTTATTAGTTTTAATAACAACTACCAGCTCCTCAGCGCAGGTTTTATATATAATGAAAACTAACTATGGGGGATGCAGCAATTATAGTCTGCCAACACCCTATTATGGGGGAGCTACAACAAGTTTCAGTTATAATATAAGTTCAGACGATGGTATTTGGTTGTGTCCAATACAAGAAGTTGGTCCATATTTAATTTTCGATAAAAAACCAAGCTCATATACACTAGATTATGAGACTTACACTGATTATAATCAAACAGACATATATGAGTTGTTGGCTTCTCTTGTTGTAACAATAACAAAAGATTGCGAAACCACCATTGGCTATGGTGCTTCAAATCTAAGACCCTATTTCGAATTAATTAGTAACCAAGTACTTACTTCTCCAGGAGTAAATAACGTGTTAACGGATAAAATCAAATTAAAAGCAACAGGTTGTACTGGAACACAAAGGTTTGATTGGGAGTACAAACTTAATGGAGGTCAATTTAAAAAAATGAATATCAGCACTTCTTTTAATGAAGAATTTGAATTTATAACTGCAAATTTTATCCCATTAGATTACTCTGGTTTTGTAGACTTTAGAGTAGTCATTGATTCGGATCCGTCTATTACCGAAGAAAACGTGTATTCAAATATTATTTCATACAATGTTACTAGAAAAGCTCCGAAAATTATCTCAACATCTTCTCCCAATTTTACTAGCTGCACCTATTCGAAAGATGGATCTGTTACCTTCACATTTGAGAGAGAACTTCAAAATGAAGAGCAATATGAAATGACTCTTATGTTTGAAAATGGTCGTGCTGTCTTAAATGGGAATAAAAGAATTCCTAAAGATTCGATGACTACTCCAACAACCTATACTTGGAATAATTTAGATGCTGAAAAGTATATTCTTGCGTATCAAACCAAAAAGATTATAGGAAACTCCGAGCTCATAAGTGACCCAGAACAAAAAAATTTTACAATATCATCTCCAACTAAATTAGAATTCACAGTATCAGCCAATAATCCTTTATGTAATAATGGAGCGACTAATTTAATTATAGAGACTATTGGCGGTAGCCCACCCTATTTTTATGATGACTTAGAAGGCACTACAGAATTAATTAATGGGGAAACAAAAATTAAAAGAATACAATTCAACCCATCAGATGAGCAATCAAATCAAGTTTCAATACCACTACTAAATCCAAAAAGTGTATATAACATAAAAGTCACTGATTCAAAATTCTGTACTGAAAAATAATCCTCTACTAAACACCTATTATGAAAAAATATTTACTCCTACTACTATTGTTTTTGATTAACTTTTGGGGATATTCACAAACACAAACACAAGCAACTGTAACAGAAATAGCTGTAGATGGTGCAAGAACTGTAACTTTTACAAATCCTGCTACTATTACCATCAATAATAAAATAACCGAAAACAACTCGAATTCATCTCCACCTAACGGAAAAATTAGTTTCTCCATCAGTGGTGGGAATAAAATAAGCGGTGATACTCCATATACTTTAACTTGGGAGAATCCATTGCCAAATAGCGCAACCATTTCAATTGATGCCAATGGAAATGTCATTCTTTCAAACCTTCCTAATGGAACTTATAGAGCAACAATAAAAGATGCCACCTGCACAGTAGGTGTAAGTGATTCCTTTGTTATTTATGATAAGTTAAATGTTAGTGTTGTTCAAAGCAACATAAAATGCTTTGGTGGCAATAACGGAAGTATTACTCTTACCATTAAAGGCGGTAGCGGAACTAATACTATACAATGGAACAATACAACCCTTACTGATTCCGAAAGAACAGGTTTACAAGCCGGAACCTATGAATACATCATTATTGATAAACAAGCGACTGGAAATATAGAAAGTGATAAGAACAATGGTTTACGCATTGAAAATGAAATTATAATTAAAACACCCCCCCAAGGTGTAAACGTTTCCCTAACAAAAGCTAGACAACCGTCACCTGGCAATAATGACGGTATTTTGCAGTTAGCGGTAAGTGGTGGCTACGGGAACTACTCTTCCTATTCTTGGAAAAAAGATGGACAACTAATGAATCCTCAACCAACACGAGACGTATTAGGTAGGGTATTTGGCTTAGGCGATGGTACTTACCAAGTAAGTGTTATCGATAAAGGCGTTGATACAGCAGAAGGATGTCTCGTTAACAGTAATGAAATTATATTAAAAGCATTAAATGTAAAAATTGCGACACCTCAGCCAATAAGCTGTCAAGGGGGCACAACAAACCTTACTGCTGCAGCCTCAGGTGGTGAAGGAACGATCAACTATGCTTGGTATAAGCTGATTGGTGATCAAGTGGTGGGAGATGAACTTTCAAAAAACAATTCTTTAAACAACATAAAAGCAGGTAACTATAAAGTTGTAGTAACAGATTCAAATAATACAGCATCGACTACAATCAACCTACCCGAATCTTCTAATCCTATTATAACGGCAAATACAGCAGCAACTAATGTAACATGCTTTGATGGTAGTGACGGATCCGCCTCTCTAGCAATTACAAACTACAATTCAAACAAGAAATATTCGTTTAAATGGTATAAAAAAACGGAACCCCTTGCGGAATTAAAGAGTAATATTACTACTGTAGCAAGTAGTTCAACACTTTCAGGCTTGACAAAAGGAGCGTATGAAGTAAAAGTTACAGATGGATTTTGCGAGACACCATTTGATGTTACAGTTGACTCCGCAAGTCCTATTGTAGTAAAAGAGGAGTTAGGTAGCTTTAAGAACCTACAATGTAATGGTGATACCAATGGTTCTATAAAAATTAGTGCTAACGGTGGCATAGGAAACTATACCTTTAAATGGGAAAAAAACAATGCCCCTATAACCGTGAATAATGACTTAAACCCAACAAATCTTAGTGCTGGAAACTATTCTGTCAAGGTCTATACCTCTACTGAATTAAATAATACTAATAATTGCTCCCAAGGAATAGAGAACATTATCATTAGCGAGCCAACTGAATTAAAATTCAAATCCAAAAAAACTGAAGTAAGTTGTAAAAATTCAAATGATGGAACGATACAATTAAATATCAGTGGGGGAACGTTTCAAACGGATAGTAATAATAAACCCATTTATACAATTTCATGCGAACCAATTGTTTCTAGTCCTAAACCATTAATTGATATTCCCAATCAAAAAATAACTGGGCTTTCAGCTGGCATTTGGAGGGTATCGGTTTTTGACGATAATAATTGTTCAACTGTAGTACAAGAAATTGAGATTAAGGAACCAAACGATCAATTTAGTTTTAGTGCCGCAGTAATTACAAACGTTAGTGGGTATGCGCTTACTAATGGGAGTATTACTGCGAAAAACATTGGTGGATGGGGAAATTATTTTTATCAATGGTATGAAGGAAGTACCGTAGATAACAGTAAATTGCTTTCCTCTGAAACAACTAACCAAATTAAAGACAAACCTGCTGGTAAATATACACTAATAGTTACTGATAAAAACAGTGATGGAGTGGGTTGTTCCTTAGCACCAATTCCTTTTGAAATAAAAGAACCAACCATTTTAAAACTGGATGTTGTTGCTAACAATACCCAATGTAATGCTGAATTAGGTTCGATTGCAGCGGTTGCTACGGGTGGTGCCGAGATAGCACAGCAACAAAATGAAAGAATATACACTTATGAACTATTTCATAACAATGTATCAAAACAAACAATTGTTGGAAACACCGCCAATTTCAATGGATTAGAAGTGGGTCAATATAAAGTAGTGGCAAAAGATTCAAAACAAAATGTTTCGACGGATGTAAACACTAAATATGGCAATGGAAGTATTATAACAATCGGTTATACGGAACTTACAGAACCTAAACCAATTGTAATTATAGAAGAAAAAGTAATCGGTGTAAAGAAACTACTGAATTGTTATGGCGATAATGATGGTATATTAAGCGTTGCTGTCTCAGGAGGAACTGCATTTACGACTGGCTCTCCCTATACTTACATTTGGAAAAAATACAATAGTGCTACAACTATATATGAACCCATAGGAACCAATGCACCAAAACAAAGTAATCTTTTGGTAGGGAAATATTCTGTTGAAGTTCGTGATGCTAATTATGATCCAATAAAACCATCTAGCTGTATTGCTATTTTAGACAATTTGCTTATTGATGAGCCCAAAAAACTTTCTTTTACAACAACACCAACCCCCGTTTCTTGCTTTGGTGGTTCTGATGGAAGCATTCAACTTATAATAACAGGAGGGACAAAAAGTACCGATCCTAATAATCCATACTCAATTACTAGCAGTGGTGGAACAATTGATACTAAAAACGGAATTATTTCTGGATTAGCAAAAGGCAGCTATATTGTAAAAGTGACGGATGCAAATGGTTGCCAAACTGCCCAACAAACTATTGAAATTTCAGCACCCGAAAAAGCTCTTTTTATTGCAAGTGAAATAAGTATTCCAACCACAGGTTTTGGTCTCGCTACAGGAAAAATAGAAATTAGCGTAGACGGCGGTACACCTATAGACCCAGGAAATGGAAGCACACCAACTTACAACTATGTATGGAAAAATAATGCTGGTAGTACAATTGGCACTAATAGTCCAACCCTAAGTAACATTGCTGCGGGTGAGTATTCTGTAGTGATTACTGATGCTAAGGGTTGCGAATTGCCTAAAACATTTACTGTCTTACAACCAACAAAACCTATAGTAAGTGAAACGCATCTACAAGCAAAATGCAATGGATTAACGGGATCTCTAGATGCAACTGCCACAGGTGGAGCAACATTTGAGCAAAAGCAATCTGAAAAAACATACACGTATAAATTAAAAAATAGAACAACAGGAATTACTGAATCTATTGTTGGAACTAAAGCTAAGTTTGAAAATATAGCAGACGGGGAGTATGAGCTAACCGCTACAGATGTGGCTGGAATAATTTCAAATACTATACCTGTTACTTTTAAGCAACCTGCTCCCATAGTAGTAAACTTAATTCAAAAAAATGTTTCTTGTTATAATGGAAATGACGGATCACTAGAAGCAGTTGTAATTGGCGGCACAGGTCCTTATACTTATATTTGGAAAAAAGAAACTGCAAGTATAGGAAGTAATACATCAAAAATTGAAAGCCTTTCTAAAGGTAATTACACACTTGAAATAAGAGATAGCAACTATAATTCTAATTTAACGGCTTATTGCGTTAATGTTGCAACTACATCAATCTCTGAACCTACAGATGAATTAGCAATTGAGTCATTTACTTCTACAGATGCTACAGGTTATCAAATTAACAATGGAAAAATTGAAGTAAATCCTAGCGGAGGAACACCAACTTATCAATACCAATGGTTTTTTAATGGTACCGTTATAAATAATCAGAGCAATAACAATCCTAGTAACTTAGCTCCGGGTGCATACAAAGTAATCATAACAGATGCAAATCTTATTTGTTCTATTGAAAAAACTTTCACCATTAATGAACCAAAACTTTTAGAATTTAAAGTTCTAATAACTAAAGTTTTATGTTTTGGTGAACAAAACGGTAGTATTAATGCCATAGCCACAGGTGGTGTAAAAGACAACAATGGTTTTTATACCTATACCCTTTTTGATAGGAATAAAAATGTATTAGAAAGCCAAAAAGCTTTAGAAGCAAAATTTGACACTAAATTTGCTGGCACCTATTACATTCAAGTAACTGATTTTAATTTAAATACTACTCCTTCAAATTTAAATGATTTAATACCTGTAGTTATTGAACAACCTAACAAGGCACTAACGTTAGTTGAAATCAAAAAGAATAATGCCACCTGTCCTAACGAAGCCGACGGTAGTATTATTTTTGAAACAAGTGGAGGTACACCAAATTACAAATACACTTTATTAAACGTAAATAAAAACACCTCATCTCAAGTTAATGATTCAGCTATTGAAAACTTATTAGCAGGAACCTACACCTTAACTGTAACAGATAGTAATGATTGTGTTCAAAGTAACACATTTACAATTACAGAACCGGAAGATTTTGGTTTTGATAAAGAAAAATTCACATTAACTAAACCAATTTTACCAGAAACAAACTGGTCGATTAATGTGGTAATGAAAGGTGGACAAAATGATTACAAATACAGTATTAAAAATAGTAGTGGAAATACACTTTTAGAAAAAGTAGTCTCGGACAAATCTCTATTGATCAATCAATTACCAACAGATATTTATACTGTAAGTGTCACTGATAATACAGGATGTACTAAAACAGAAATTATTGATTTAACTAATAATGTATTAGCAGCTTCAATTCAGCAAACCAAGCAAATCATATGCAATGGTGAGGGAGCAAATATTGAAGCACTCGTAACAGGCGGTCTAGGAATTAAAACCTATACATGGTATAAAAACAATGAAATTATACCACTAGAAAACGGAACAACTTTAACTAATTATGGCCCGGGTGAGTATAAGTTTAGTTGTATAGATACGGCTAAATTAGAAGTGATAAGTAATACGATCACTATTACTCAACCTGATGTAGTTGAAATTAAAAGTGTTTTGAAGACTAATTCCACTTGTAACGGAGCTAATGATGGTACTATTTCTATAAACGTTACGGGTGGTAGCGGCTCCTATTTGTATAGTTTAAATACTACTAATTGGACTGCGTTCTCTGCAAGTTCTACCGCAATTATTAATAATCTTCCAACGGGAGATTATACAATATATGTTAAAGACTCTAAGGGATGTAATGCAATAACAACAGCTCTAGCCAAGATAGAACAACCCTCTATCTTAACCATTTCTAAAATAAATACAAATAGTACTTCTGGTTTTGGACTAAGCAACGGAAGTATTGCTGTGGTTATAGATGGTGGTAACGGAAACTATGTGTATAAATGGTTTAATGAAAATAAAATTGACATCAACCAATCAACTAGTTCAGCAATAAATCTAGTAGCTGGTAAATATTATGTTGAAATCACCGATTCAAAAAATTGTAGTATTACGTCAGAATTAATAACGATTTCACAACCAGAAAAACTTACTACTCTTATTAATCCAATAAACCAAGTAATTTATTGTTATGGCGATAAAAGTATCCAATTAACAGCAACTGTTGCTGGAGGTGTGCCAAATTATAACTTTGAATGGTATGATAGTTCCAATTTTATGATAGGGACTAATCCTACGTCACCTTTTGTAGGTGCTGGAAATTATTATTTAAAAGTGATAGACAAAAACGGAAATACAGCTACCAGTACATCAGTAACAATCACAGAACCAGAATTGATTCTTACAAGTAATACAGTTGTTGATGTGAACTGTATTGGCGAAGAAAATGGAAGTGTAACATTAAAAGCGTCAGGAGGAAGCAATACTTTTGAATATCGTTTCAAACCAGAAAACGATAGTTATGGGAATTGGATCTCTTTTACTTCTAAAAACAGTACAATTCAAGAAGGGCTTAAAGCTGGAAAGTACACTTTTCAAATAAAAGACAAAAATGGAATTTTATGCAGCAATGTACCAAATTTAGAGGTTAGCATAGCGCAGCCCTTAGCTCCAATAAGTTTAGTCAATTCAAAAACAATTGTTACAGCTGCTTCAGGATTTGGTTTAGCTAACGGTTCTATTACTGTTGAAGCTAGTGGTGGAAACGGTAACTATGGCTACCAATGGTACAAAAACGGTTCAACAACAACTATTGACAATACTGCTACAGCCAACAATCTTGCAGCAGGAAAGTATTTTGTAAATGTGACAGACGCAAAAGGATGTAAGCTTACTTCCCTACTAATCGAAGTAACAGAACCTGCGCTTTTAATTACCTCAGCGGCAGTTCAAAATATCATTTTGTGCAATGGTGATGCCAACGGAAGTCTAAGACCTAACACTTTAGGAGGGTTCTTGAAACCAGGTGAAAACTATACCTACCAATGGTTTGCAGACGGAAATGCAACAGCATTAGCCACAACTACTATTCTGAATAACATCGGGAAAGGGTCGTATTATGTGATTGTAACGGATTCTAACGGCAATAAAGCGACCAGTAAAAGTATAACCATGACGGAACCAGATATTTTAAAAAACACATTATCTGCTGATTATACGTTGTGCGGGGATGCTAACGACTGGACCATTACAACGGCTCCAACAGGCGGGACAACTGCATACAATTACAGCTGGAACACTGGAGATAAAACCCCGAGCATACAAAATGTACCGCCAGGGAAGTATAGTGTTGTTATTACTGATAAAAATGGCTGTCGTGTAACCAATGAGATTACGATTACCGCTCCACAGCCAATTACAACAGCAGCTCAAATAAAAAAACCGACCTGCTTTGAAGGAGATGATGCTACCATTGTATTGACAACGGCAGGAGGAAAGGGCCCATACACCTATATATGGAGTACAGGAGCACAATCAAGCCAATTGAGTAATGCAAAGGCAGGTACTTATTCTGTAACAATTACGGATGTAAAAGGATGTGTTATTAAAGAAGAGTATAAAATTGAAAATCCTCCAAAGGACCTGTTAAATCTTGGTGAAGATGTGACGTTGTGTCTCGATCAAACCTTGACAATTAATGCTACTATTAATGATGATAAAGCCACGTATTTTTGGCAATCAGATAAAGGATTCACTAGTAATAAACCTATTGTAACCTTAAAAGAACCTGCAAATTATACCCTAACAATCACCAATAAATTAGGTTGTAAAGCTGTAGATATCATTACAATTAGTAGCCAAAATACTCCTATTAGCGCTGAATTTGCTATGTCGTCACAAGTGTTTACAAATGAGATTTTTACTATTATTGATATCAGTAATCCCCGACCAGACAGTATAGAATGGATTTTACCAGCGGAAGCAATAGTCAAAACAAAGAATAAAGACTTCGCTGAAATAAGCTTTCCAAAAACGGGAGAATACCAAATAACCATGACGAGCAAAAAAGGAAATTGTACTGCTTTTCAAACTAAGAATGTACTTATAATAGACGGAGAATACAAAGATCCAGAAAGCACGGATACTATGAAAAATTTTGATTTGAAAATCTATCCAAACCCATCGAATGGTATTTTTACAGTTGATGTAACCTTAGATAAAGTAATGCCAGCTACTGTTAAAATATTCAGTTTAATAAACAATAGCATTATTGCTTCAAAATCAGAAACCGGCAAACAAACGTATATTTTTGATTTTAATTTGAATGGCATGATACCAGGAGTCTATTTCATTCTTATTGAATCTCAGCAGGGAAGTAAATTGAGAAAAATAATTATTCAATAGCCTACGAAATTTATAAATAATAAAAAGACCTTATTTATTAAAGTCTTACCGAATAAAATAATGAACTTGAATCGAATTATAATAGTACTACTTTTTTTGAAAAGCGCAGTAAGTTTTGGTCAAAACTTTAATATTGAGCAAGTAGGTAAAAGCAAATTAATAAACGTAAGCGGAGGAGCATCAGCAAGTAGTATTTTTTACGCTGGTAGTGCTACCCGTGATCCCTTTAATTATTTTCTAAATGGTAATATCAATCTAAATATTGCGGGCTTATACAATTTGCCGTTTTCTTTCTCGTATACCAATCAAAAATTAGGGTATGGGAAACCTGTGCTAATGAATCGATTAAGCATTCATCCATCATATAAATGGATTACGGCACATATAGGAGATGCCAGTATGAGTTTTTCTCCGTATACTTTAAGTGGACATCAGTTCACAGGGTTTGGTGTTGATTTGACCCCACAAGGAAAGTTCAAAATCAGTGCCATGTACGGACGATTATTACGAAGCAATGAGTACAACAGCAACCTCCCGGATCTACTTCCTACCTACAAAAGATTTGGTTACGGATTTAAAACGCAATATGCTTTAGAAAAAGTAAACATTGGATTTACATTTTTTAAAGCAAAAGACCAAGTTAATTCCATTAATCCATTGTTTCCATTTGAATTAGGAGTTACACCAAAAGAGAACACAGCCATAAGTTTAGAAACAGCATTTAAACTCCTTAAAAAAGTACAAATTACTACTGAAGTTGCCACCAGTAGTGTCACCGAAGACATCAGAGAAAAAACAGGAGCTACAAGAAAAATTAATGCCTCATTATTTTTAAACCCTAATTCAACAACCGCAAATTATAATGCTTTTAGAGGACAACTAGCCTACCCAGCTGGTAACGGAACCTTAGGGTTAGGATATGAGCGTATCGATCCAAATTACAGAACCCTAGGAGGTTATTTTTTTAACAATGATTTAGAAAACATAACTGTAAATGCTACACAAACCGTATTAAAAAACAAAGTAAACCTTGCCATGAATTTTGGGTTACAAAAAGACAATTTAGACAAACAAAAACAAAGTCAGATGAAACGATTGGTATCATCTGTGACTGCTGATGTTAAGGTAAATCAGAAATTAAACTTAAACGCTAATTACTCCAATTTTCAGTCTTTTACTAATAGTCGCAATCAATTTGACTTTATTAATCAAACTTCCAACTTTGAGAACCTCGATACCCTTAATTTTCGACAAGTCAATAAAAGCGCCTCATTGTCTGTAAATTATTTATTAAAAAATACAAAGAAAATTAAACACACCTTTAATGCTAATTTTAGCATGCAAGACGCCATAAATCAACAACAAGGAAAAACCATTGCTGGTGGCGCAACAACGTATTACAATAACGCTATTTCCTATTTAGTGGGACTCCCTCAAAGGGCTTTAAATCTTACTGCATCTGTAAATAATACACTAGGAATAACAGATAATGGTAGAAGCTTGATACTAGGACCAACACTTGCAGCAAACAAACTTTTTTTTGATAAAAAACTAAATACATCGGCCGCAATAAGCTACAATACAAGCAGTAATAATGGCATGAAACAAAATGACGTCTTTAATTTTAGACTCAATGGATCTTATATTTATAAAGAAAAACACAATTTTAGTTTCAATGCTATTTCCCTGTTTAACAATACTAAAACAGCTCAAAACAAAGATATTACGGCCACATTATCTTATTCCTATTCTTTTGATAAAATTAAACTGAAACCTACTAAAACAGCCGAAACGAAAGAGCAAAAAGACAGTGTTTCTGCTAAGCCAGCTATAAGGATTCTTTATAAAGGCCAAACGTATCAAGGCAATAGATCCGAAATTACAGAGCAATTGGCTACTAAACAGCCCGATACAGCTCTTTTATCTAATGCGGACCAATCTAATTTAAAACAATTATTCTCAGCTATAAATCAAGCTGAGACGGATAAAGAGTTTAAAAACAAAGTCTTAGATTATTTAATGGCGCAAGATATGAGCACTAAAAACAGTGTTAAGTATGAGGAGTACTTAATGCAAGCGTATACAAAGCTGGAAAACGATATGAAAAACAAGGATGAAAGCCTTGAAAAAGAATACCTGTCTCTAGTGGGTCGAATAAACATGCACCCATTTCACGACAAAAAAGAGGAAGAAATAAGCAATAAAAACGGGTATAAATCTTATGTAGTACTGCTTAAAAAAAGTGAACAAAATAAAAACAAATTAGTAAGACACCGCTGGATGTACAACGAAATTTCATTGGCCGCAAAAACAAAACCTAATGCTATTCAAGAAAACAAGTATGTCTCAGTTTTTAGTTCTCAAATAATAGATAGTACACTTGAATTGATAAAAAATAAAAAAACATCCGAAGAAATCATAAGTGCCATTGAAATGAAACTAATTCCTTTTTACCATGATTTAGCTTCAAAAAATACAAGTAATGATGATGTTAACATTAAATACCTTCAGAAATAAAATGGGCAAAAAAAATTACATCTCACGTACTGAAAACAAACCCTGCATAGACAACCAATACACCAATAAAATGCTAAAAAAATACACCTGCTTTTTTATCTTTTTACTTTTGCTAGTAGGAATTACGGGCTTTTCACAAACCTTTCCAGTTACTATAAGCACCCAGATCAATCAACCTTCGCCAATTTATTGGAGCAATTATGCTGATGCTACCACCAGCAATAGCCCCATAAAAATGCAAATTGTGCTGAACGACTTAACAATTGCACGAAGACAAGTACGCTTAAAATGCTATTGGCAAGGCAACGGAATCTCATTTATGAATAATGACTTTGTGGTAGGTGCCCAACCACTTTTCCTAGAAGGTGGTGTACCATTGCAATTGACCAATGTGAACTTAGCGCCCTATTTTGAGTTTCAAAACATAGTGGGGATAACACCAAATCAATATGCACAAGCTATGCCCGAGGGTATTTATACCTTAGCGGTAGAAGTGTATGATGTAGCTACCGGACAAAAACTATCCAGAAAAAGTACTGTAACGGTTATTATTTTCCAGAACGAGTCACCGTTACTCAATTTGCCTTTGAACCAAGTTAGCATCATTCAGCAAAACATCCAAAACATTCTTTTTAGCTGGACACCTAGACAAATCAATGTGAGCAATGTAGAATATCAGTTTGATTTGATTGAAATTTGGGATCAATACACTCCAGTTCAAAACGCTTTTGCTTACTCTAAACCTATTTATACCACCACCACTAAAGCTACCACGCTGCAATATGGTGTGGCAGAACCGCAATTGATTATCGGTAAACGCTACGCATGGCGCATAAAAGCCAAAGCGCTTGTGGGCGCCGAAGAGATTGGAGTATTCAAGAACAATGGTTATAGCGAAATCTTTGCTTTTACGTATGAAGTATATTGCACGCCACCTTTACTAATATCCACTGAAGGTGTAAGCCAAGACCAAGCCAAAATAACGTGGAGCGGCGCCCTTGATAATTTTGATTACCAAGTAAACTACCGCGAAAAAAATGCCGACTCACAATGGTATCCTCTTGAAACCCCGCGCGAGTATGCCACTTTAGCCAATTTAAAACCAAACACCACCTATGAATATACCGTAGGAGCCTCTTGCGAAAAAGGGAAATACATACACAGCAGCATACAAGAATTTACCACCTTGGCTCAAGACGAAATTGCCCTTGTAACCTGCGGTATTATACCAGATCCAGTTGATTTAAGTAACCTAAGTCCGTTAGACAATTTGGTCCCAAATGATGTGATCAAAGCGGGTGATTTCCCTATTGTAGTGATTGAAGCCACAGGTGGTAACGGCAGATTTAGCGGTGAGGGCTATGTAACACTACCGCTCTTAGAAAGATATAGAAAACTAATTGACGCTGCAGATAACCTTGGAGAAATTCCAAAAAAAGCTGCAGGTATCGTAACAGATGCTGCCACAGTAGCTACTGCACTTGCAAACCACGGTGCAACCCAAGTTAATAATGTAGTAACTAAAGTAGAACACATAACGGGTCAAACAATAAATGACCCCACGAAAGCGGTTACAGATCAAATTAAAAGCACTGCAGCATTAGTAAGTGACAAGGCTAATGCTCTAGCGGGAATGGTACCGGATTATTCCACAAATATAGGAAAGTATACCCGCATCGCCGTTAGCTTTAGTGATATTGGTGTAAACACTGATTTTAAACTCATATCGGGCTCCATTATAGCAAGTTATGACCCCGAGTGGAAAAGTATGATTGATCTTGACCCTGCATTTAACGAAGTTTTTGGAGATGCGGGCAACGTAGTCAATTATGAAATTGATTTTATCATTGAAACCGTTATAAAAAATCAAGACGGCACCATAACAATTACTAGTACCACAGGAGTAGTTACTGTACTAGATAAAACAGTTAATGATATTGTTATTACTGATAAAGATGGTACACAATATACAATTCCTGCCAATGCTCCAGCTGGACCTATAAAACCATCAGGACAATTGGCGCCCGGCGGAGTTCCTACGGCTGCAAACACAAATGGTATGGGTGCAGGCGGTGTTGTAAAACAAATTTCTTCAACAGATGTGAGCGTTGTTTTCACAAAAGGCGACGGAAAATATGCTTTTGATACAGCACCTACCACACAAAATGGTAAACTAAGCAAAAGCTACAAATCAATTCCTCAAAAGAGCGGTGGCACGTATAGCATTCCTTTCAAAGCCATTTCTAATAGTCTAGACTCCACAGATGTTATTATAGCCACGGTAGATTTTAAAAACGGAAAAACGAAAGATGATATCGTATTCAAAACCCAAAATGGTACTTTAATAAAAAGTAATTGGAACGAAAATACAGCTATTTTAAAACTAAAACGTACTTTAGACTACGCCAAAGAAACCGTTATTGCGGCAGTAAGACCTACACCTGCTGTACAGCAAAATACTACCGGCAGTGCACAACCAGCAGCTGCTACCACAGTCAAACCCACGGATAGCAAAAACAGTCCTAAATACGACATAGCTGGTACTTTTAATTTATGGCATTTAACCCATAAAAAAGTTAATGTAACTTTAGTAAGCGTTAATGGAGCTGCAATACCAGAAGATGCAGCCAGTACGCTAAATCAAATTTATGAACCTACAGGAATAACGTTTAATGTCAATACTATCCCCGTTTTCTTAAACCAATTTTGGGAAGATACAATTGAAACGGGCAACAGTGACTTATTGAACACCTACACCGCTGAACAACAAGCCATAACCATGGCTTTAAAAACGGAGCTCGGCGCAGAGTACGCCACTGATACCTACTACATGCTCTACACTAAGGAAGGAACAGTAAAGAAGGATGCAGGGTTTATGCCCTTGAAACGACAATTTGGTTTTGTATTTGATGGTAGAAATAAAACACTCGCGCATGAGTTGGGTCATGGTGTATTTGGGCTACAACATCCTTTTAAACAATATGGAACTTCTAAAGGGAGCACAGATCTACTTATGGATTATGGTGATGGTACTACACTCAATCATAATGATTGGGAAATCACGCACGCACCAGGATTGCAGTTGTATCAGTTTACTCAAGGAAGTAGTGCGGGGGCTCAGATTGCAGAAGGATTTAACTATATAATGCCAAATCATAAATCATTTAGGTTTCAAACAAATGATGGTAAAAAGGATTCAGATATAATAAACGTTAATCACATCAATAATGGAGGTCATCCAAATGGTACTTTATATGCATTTACCATAAATGGAAAAGAATATGAATTTGGGTTTGATTCTAAAAAAACTACCGAAGCATTTTATGAAAAAGGTTCTGATATTGCTTATACTAATGCCTTTAGTAAAATTTTTGAGGAACAAAGCTATAGATTGTTAATTCAACAAGCTGCAAACTCTTGTAATTACTATCTAGCTATAAGAAAAAAACCTAATTTATTAAATCCTGTTTTAACAATTCTTCCTGCTGAAGTACCAAAAACAGCCAGTAATTGCAGTAAAATATTGCTAAATGAAGTAGCAGTAAACGGAGGCACCATAGATTGTAGTCTAATTGCAGAAATAAAAATAGACAACCCTGGTTCTATTGCTTTTAGAGTAAATAGAGCCGTAAAAGAATGTCTAGAAGCAATAAAAACATCCGAAAGAGTGTCTATGATTAATGCTTTGCTTCCCTATCTTGGAAATATAGAAGACGCAAAAAGCAAAACTGCTTTAGAGGCAATGAACAGGGAAATAGGCGATACTAAAAACTTCGTTTCAAATGTTTTTAATGCAGGAGATCAATATGATGTAGGAAGAGCCATTGCTCAACTAACAAGTACCGGTGTAGAAAATAATGACTTTCAAAGAGAGATTATCAATATTGTCAAAAAGAATAATTACGCGTTATTAATAAAAATGCTTGGTGAATGTGACTTTGACGAAGTTACACATCCATTTATAGACGAAGTAAGTATTGCCTTTATGGCAAATCCAAATGTAGCTAATACCACAAGAGCGCTAGAAGTTTTAGGTGAAACACTCCGTTACCCTTCTTCTCTCATGCCGTATATCATTGGGCTAAAACCTAATGAGTCTATCACAAGTGATAAAGACCAGTTGAATGCACAATATACAGTACTCAGCAAATTGCCAATAACATTTAATTCAAACGGAACAATTAATCTTAAAGAGTCATACTCTGAATATTTTAAAGGCAAAGGGATTGATGATATGACCTTTCCGTCTCTTTATGATAATCCCACAGCAGATCCATTTGAAGCTACTATTTTCTTGATAGGTATTGATAATAACGAATTAGGCTTACAGAAAGACAAGGTTATTGTAATGCCAGCAATATGGGGATTTTGTATAGAAAAAGCAATAGCAGAGCATAAAAAAGCCCGTATTTGGCGCCATGTTGGTAATGGTGCTGCGGTAATAGGTGCAATAGTCGCTGCGGTACCATCAGGAGGGACAAGTGTAGTTGCTGCAATAGCTATATTAGGTGGCGAAGCAGCGGTTCTTGACGAATTGATGATGATGTCTAAGGATGATGTCACCTTTGAACAATATCAAAGAAATAAAGAATTATATGAAAAATGGGATCTAGTCTATAACAGCATAATGATGGTAGATGGACTAGTAAACGCTCCAGAGCTTGCAAAAACATTAGGCGGACTTGTGCAGAGAATGCGAAGCATATCGTATCTTAAAAGTACAGGCAAATTTTTGAAGCCTGAATTTGTTACTTCTTTAAAATTAGCGCTACAAGATATTGGTAAATATAAAAATATTGCAGCCATCAAGCTTGGAATAAAAAACACCATAAACTACACAAAATTTGCTTTTAAAAGCACGGATAATTATTTAGACATTATTATTCATGCAAAGGGTAATAAATTTTATGTAGTTGTTGAAGGTGTAGTACAAGAAAAAAGCAGTAAAGAAATAATTAGCATCCTAGACAATGCACCTACTGGCAAGACAGCAAGATTATTGTCCTGTAACGATGAAGCAGCAGCAATAGCCCTCTCAATTGAAACAAAAAAACCATTTTATGCCAGTGATGGTTGGGTAGAAATAAATAAAAACGGTGATGTTTTTTCTGAAAAAGATTTTTATCTTTACAACAGAGGTACTAAAGGAGCAAAAGGTAGTAATTATACTAAAGGCAATGCTCCTGAAGGAGTCGAATATTTAAGACTTGGAGATGGTGTTAATGGGGCGGGGAGTCTCGTTCCAAATAGCTTAATTACAAAGCTTACACAACAAGGAGCAACTGAATTAAAGGCTTGGACAAGTGGCAAAAGTTTAAGTTTTGTTAATGAAGCAGGAACTGTTTTAACTGGTGCGAATGCAGAAGCGAAGATCTTCGTGAAATTAGAAACGTCAATTGGAAGTAAAGCAGTATTAAAAACTACCACTGATACCAATGGGAGATTATTGGTGCAAACAGAAAGAGGAACAAATTCAAACAGAGTTTTAAGTATTGAAATCAATAAGAATGGACAAGTTGTAGTAAAGGAATATGCACCATCATATAAACCAACTGCAAATACAGATATTGATGTTGATTTGAGTAAAGGAATGTTAGCTCCGGATTATACTACCAAAGGAGGTAAATACCTATATCCTAAAAATTCCCTACAGTCAGGACAAAATAATGTTGTCGAAATTACCATGACTGGAGATATGGCAAAAGACTTTAAAGCTGCCAATGAAGCAGCAGGATTTTCGAGCTTTGGATATAAAGCTCCTAAATTAGGAGAGGTTCAATTTACTTGGCATCATTTAGATGATTTTAATCCTATAACTGGTAAAGTTTCTGTACAATTAGTTGATCAGTCAGCTCATACAAAAGTAGTAGGAATGGGACATTCGGGTGGTGTAGCACAATATAAAACGTTTAATGGAAGTGGTTACTAATAAACAAAATGATATATAATGAGACATTTAACAATTGACAGTTCATTTATTCCAGTGAATAAAGATGAAATAGAGTATTTTGAACTAGCAAACAATATTGTTTTACCGAATTATTTAAAAGATTTTTTTGTGAAATATAATGGAGCATCAACTAAAGAGTACAAATACTATAATAAAGTTGATTATATTATAAATTCATTTCTTCCATTACTCAAAAATCGGAATGCTTCAGTTGAGTTAATTTTACCAGCAGTGCGAGACGAAGATGAGGGCATAGGAAGAAATGATTTAATACCATTTGCTACTGATCCTGGAGGTAGACCTTTCTATGTCTCAATTGGAAGTAATGATGAAGGAGTAATTTATTATGATTTAGTTGGTTTAGGAGATGATGAACCTTTACGTAAAATAGCTAATAGTTTTGAAGAATTTATAAATGGCTTGCATGAAGAAACTGCTAACGATTTATAGAACATTATACCCCGATAGCGCGGAATTGCATCCCGTGCCTACAATCAAAGTCAAATAATACAATTAAAAACAAAAAAGCAACAAGTAAAATTGTTGCTTTTTTTTTTTGAAATTTCCAGCTGGCGAAATGTCTCTCCAACTTTGCATACGATAGCGCGGAATTGCATTCCGTACCCACAATCAAAGTCAACCCCGATGGCTCGGATATGACGAGCATTCTCGATATTGATCGCGCGGAATTGCATTCCGTGCCCACACCGTGCATCAACAATCTAAAATAAGTCCAACATTACAACATCTAAATCATTGTCTAAGCCCGCATAATTTCTAGCAGAACTAAAATAATAATCCTCTAGTGAGCTAACTACTTTCTCTTTTACAGGATTGTTGTGTATATAATTCACTTTTTGTTTTATGAACCAATTGGTTTCAATTATTTCAGCGTGATAGCCGTCTTGCCACCCGA
>NZ_JBLVPT020000024.1:0-32606 GCF_048286795.2 Flavobacterium frigidum | reverse complement strand
GATTTACGAACATAATAATCATTTCAAATCGTCACGCTCAAAAATGACTCTTAAAATACAGATTTACAATAATTTCAAAGAACTTGTTTTATTTTTTAGTGGACACTAGTGTACTGAACTATCTACTAATTCATTTAATTTTAAAATTGATCGTAAATTATTACAAATTGACGACTGTAGTAATAAAAATATTGAAATTAATATAATTCTATTAAAAATCTTATTTGATAATATTTTGACCAATGCGCATAAATATGGTTTTGATGCTATTGAAGAAACCAATACTGTAATGATAGAATTGGCTATAGTAGAGAATCAATTAGAAATAGCTATAAAAAATAATGGTAAACCATTTCCAAACAATTTCGATAAAGAAAAGTTTATTTCAAAATTCAGCTCCACTAATAATCAAAAAGGCACCGGTATTGGTGGCTATGATATCAATAGAATTGCGACTTATTTTGGAAATGACGATTGGGCATTAGAGTTGAATTCTAATCCTATATATCCTGTCATTTTTAAATTTTTATTCCCCATTAAAAACGCTATAAATGAGCAATAAAACATATAATATCCTTTGGATAGACGACAAACACGAAGAATTGCCAGCGTTGCATAGAACAGCCATAGACTATGGAATAAAACTATTTCCATACAAATCGATGAATGGTGGTTGTGAAGAATTAGAAAAAAACTATAACCTATATGATGCAATATTGCTTGACGCTAAATTCTTTGAAAACGAAGACGATGTCCCTGGTTCAGAGGATACAAAATGGGTACATCGAACCAAAGACAGAATACTACAATTAGACAAGAAATTTGCATACTTTGTTTTAACTGCTCAAGCAAAAGCCTATGCTTCTGAAGAATTCAATAATGCTTTTCAAAACGTTTATGAGAAAGGAATCAGTGATGCTGAAGATGAACTTTTTAGTAGATTGGTCCTAGCGGCAGAAAGTCAAGCTGATACTCAACTAAGACATAAATACCAAAGAGTTTTCAACGTTTGTACGGGGAAATATATAGGTGAATATGCTGCACAAGATTTGTTTTCAATATTCAAAGAAAATGATAATGCAGCTATTGATAAACATTTTACAAATATCCGTAAAATAGTAGAAGATGTATTTATCGCATTCAATAAGTTTCAACTTTTGCCAATCGAATTTGTATCTCCAACTGTATCTCTCAATCCAAGCAGCAAATTTTTATGTGGTCAAAGTCAACATGAAAACACAAAACCTATCCTAAAACAATTCATTCTCAACCAAGACAATTATTTACCAAAGGTAATAGGTGGATATTTAAAAAACATTTTGTCAATAACCCAACCTGGAGCGCATCGATCAGAAATAGATGCCTTCGTTAAAAATCTAAAAACTCCTTATTTGTTCCATAGTGTTTTATATCAATTACTAGATCTGCTTGTTTGGTTTAAGGAATACGTTGATAATCACCCTACCCCAGAAAATTGGAAAATTCTAGATGAGGTAGAAAGAACAAATGATCAAATCTGGAGTGTTGAAGGCATTATAATAAACTTCAATCCTGCAAAAGGTTTCGGCTTTTTAAAACCATTAGATGGTAGTCCAAATATATTTATCCAATCCAATCATATAGCCGATCACCACTTAACAGAAGGAATGACTATAATTGGCGAAGCTGAAGAATACATAGATAATAGAACGGGAGAAACAAGAAATAAAATAAAAAAAATCAACTCTATAACACCTAAGCACTCATAATGCACACACCCACTCTACATTTGCTGAGTAAACCAATAAAAAGTAAATCTTATGTCTGAGCAAACTTCTATCAAATGTCCTAATTGCGGTACTTCAATCGATGTGAATGATATTCTAAAACATCAATTAGAAGATAAAATTAGACACGAGTACCAACAAAAAGCAAACCAACAAGCTAAAGAATTGGCTGATAAAAACGAAGTGTTGGACAAAGCCAAAGCCGAATTTGAAGCCAAGAAGAAGCAGGAAAATGAACTGTTTGCCGAACGCTTAGAACAAGCCAAAAAAGTTTCTGAAAAAGAGATAACCGAAAAGTTAAAAAAGAAGCTAGAAGAAGAAAGTAAAGATCGCGTTGCTGAAATGGAAAAAGAACTTATCGCAAAATCAGATAAATTGCGTGAGTTGAGTAAAATGGAAGGAGAAGTGGCTAAACTACAACGGGAGAAACTCGAGCTGAAGGATACTATTGAAGCTGCCGCTCAAAAGCAGTTGAATGAGACCTTGACTCTAGAACGTGAAAAAATCCGCAAACAGGAAGAAGATAAAAACGAATTAAAGTTTAAGGAATATCAGAAACAATCGGATGACCAGAAGAAACTGATTGAAGAAATGAAACGCAAGCAAGAACAAGGTTCGATGCAATTGCAAGGCGAAGTAATGGAATTGGCTATTGAAGAATGGTTGGCTTCCAGCTTTCCATTAGATACAATCGATGAAATAAAAAAAGGGGCAAATGGAGCAGATTGCCTGCAGATTGTAAATACAAGAGAATTACAAAACTGTGGTACAATTTACTATGAAAGCAAACGTACTAAAGCTTTCCAACCCGCTTGGATAGAAAAATTCAAGAACGATATTCGTGCCAAAAAAGTAAACCTAGGAGTACTCGTCACTGAAGTGATGCCAAGCGGAATGGACAGAATGGGCTTCAAAGACGGCATTTGGATCTGTACATTTGAAGAGTTCAAAGGCTTAAGCGCAGTATTGCGTCAATCAGTAGTACAAGTTAGCCAGGCAGTTCAATCACAAGAAAACAAAGGCGATAAGATGGAAATGCTTTATGATTTCCTAACCTCTACTGAATTTAGGTTACAAATGGAAGGAATTACAGAAGGTTTTACACAAATGCAAACGGATCTCTCAAGCGAAAAAAGAGCTATGCAACGCATCTGGAGCCAGCGTGAGAAACAAATTGATAAGGTCATCAACAATACCGTTCACATGTATGGATCGATCAGAGGGATTGCTGGTAATGCGGTGCAAACGGTCAAAGCATTAGAACTAGGTTGTGAAATCGAACTATTAGATGAGTAATTTTAAATTTGGGCGAAATACCATAATCTATTAATAAATTCAGCCAAAATAGTAGCTAAACACCTTAATTACAAAGGGATAATAATATAATTCCATCCCTTTTACTTTTAAATAAAATTCATAAATATCACTAAAACTGGGCGTAGCAAATTCCTACAAAATAACGTTCCTTTACCCAAATACAGTCAAACCAAATCAAACGGTATGGAATTTAATTAAAACAGGTTATCACTTTACGGTTTTCCACATTCCTTACAAATAAAAAATCTATACTTTAGCTGAAATTCAAATTCAATACAATACAATGAACCAATCCGTACACAATAAATTAGTTTCCTTCATTTGGTCAATTGCAGACGATTGTTTGCGTGACGTTTACGTTCGTGGTAAGTACCGCGATGTAATACTTCCTATGGTGGTTTTACGTAGGCTAGATGCGTTGCTTGAACCAACGAAAGAGGCCGTAATGGAAGAACTGACTTTTCAACGCGATGAAGCAGGTTTCACGGAATGGGACGAAAACGGTTTACGAGCTGCTTCTACTTATGTTTTTTACAACACCAGCGATTGGACCTTACAACGTTTACACGATACGGCTACCAACAGCCAACAATTATTACAAGCCAATTTTGAAGATTACCTGAATGGTTTCAGTAGTAACGTGAAAGAGATCATTGAAAAATTCAAGCTTAAAAGTCAAATACGTCACATGGCAGCCAAAGATGTATTGCTTGATGTATTAGAAAAATTCACATCACCTGATATTAATTTAACTCCTTTTGAAAAGAATGATTCCAATGGCAGAAAACTTCCTGCCTTGTCTAATCTTGGAATGGGTTATGTGTTTGAAGAATTAATCCGAAAATTTAACGAAGATAATAACGAAGAAGCAGGAGAGCACTTTACACCGCGTGAAGTGATCGACTTGATGACACATATTATTTTTGATCCAATAAAAAACAATTTGCCTCCTGTAATGACCATTTACGACCCTGCTTGTGGTAGTGGTGGAATGTTGACCGAAGCGCAAAATTTCATCAAAGACGAAGATGGCGAAATACGTGCCGTGAATTCCGATGTGTATTTGTACGGAAAAGAAATCAATGACGAGACCTATGCTATTTGCAAAAGTGATATGATGATCAAAGGGAATAACCCTGAGAATATTCGTGTTGGGTCTACTTTATCAACAGATGAATTTGCAGGAACTTCTTTCGATTTTATGTTGTCCAATCCGCCTTATGGGAAATCTTGGGCAACGGAACAAAAATACATCAAGGACGGAAAAGACGTGATCGATTCTCGTTTCCAAATCCGATTAAAAAACTACTGGGGAATTGAAGAAGATGCTGATGCTATTCCGCGATCCTCTGATGGGCAGTTGTTGTTCTTGATGGAAATGGTCAGTAAAATGAAATCCCTTGAACAAAGTCCAACAGGTACGCGCATTGCCTCCGTTCATAACGGTAGTAGTTTGTTTACGGGTGATGCTGGCGGTGGCGAAAGCAACATTCGTCGTTATATTATCGAAAACGACTGGCTTGAAGCCATTGTACAATTACCCAACAACTTGTTTTACAATACAGGAATTACCACCTACATTTGGATCCTAAGCAACAACAAAACGGCCAACCGAAAAGGCAAAGTACAACTGATTGATGCTGGGCAATTGTACCGCAAACTACGTAAGAACTTAGGGAATAAAAACTGTGAGTTTTCTTCAGATCACATTACCGAAATTGTAAAAACCTATACCGATTTAGCAGCTATCGAAAGAACGGCTAACGAAGGCATTACTGCAAAAGTATTTGACAATAGTGATTTTGGTTACCATAAAGTAACTATTGAAAGACCCAAACGCCTTAAAGCACAGTTCACTGCTGAACGCATTGCCGAATTGCGTTATGACAAATCACTGAAAGAAGCCATGGTGTATGCGTATGAAACTTTTGGTGAGTCGATTTACACGAAAATAGACAATCATAAAAAAGAAATTCTCGACTGGTGTGAGAAAAACGAATTGAATTTAACGGCTGCCAACCAAAAGAAAGTAGTAGCCAAAACCACTTGGGACAAGCAAGCCTTTTTACTAGAGCAAGCTACTATTTTGTTGGAAAATATTGGAGACGAAGTCTTTAGTGACTTTAACCTTTTCAAGCAAAAAGTCGATGCGGTGATCAAAGACAAGAAACTAAAACTGGATGCGTCAGAAAAAAATGCCATTTTAAATGCCGTAAGTTGGTACGATGCCGAAGCTGAAAAAGTAATTAAAGGCACTGTAAAACTAACAGGCGATAAACTTTCAACGCTTTTAGATCATTTAGATTGTACCGAAAGTGAGTTAGCAGATTACGGTTATTATCCAACGGCTAAAAAAGGCGAATACCTGACGTATGAAACCGAAAGCGATTTACGTGATACAGAAAATGTACCTTTAAAAGAAGACATTCACACCTACTTCTTACGTGAAGTAAAACCGCATGTTGCCGAAGCTTGGATAAACCTAGATGCAACTAAAATTGGTTACGAAATTAGTTTTAACAAATACTTTTACCAACACAAGCCATTACGTGCCATTAATGAAGTTACTGCTGATATTATAGATTTAGAAAAATTGAGTGACGGACTGATTGCCGAAATTTTAAATTTAATTTAATGGAAGTAGTTCAAACATTACAAAGGTATTCTAAAACAAAGAATCAAGAGAATCTTGGTTAGGTGAGATTCCTGAACATTGGGAAGAAAAGAAATTCAAACATATTTTTTCAGAGAAAAAAAAGACTACCAATATTGAATTAAATTGTGGTTCAATTAGTTTTGGAAAAGTAGTGTATAAAGATGATGAGAAAGTACCAGAATCAACAAAAAAATCTTATCAAGTCTTATCCAAAGGTGATTTTTTAATAAACCCATTAAATTTAAACTATGACCTTATCAGTTTGCGAATAGCACTCTCTGATAAAGATGTTGTGGTAAGTTCTGGCTATATTATTTTAAATGAAAACCTTAAACTAAATAAAGAGTATTACAAATGGTTACTACATATTTTTGATGTAGTCTATATGAAAACTTTAGGGTCTGGCGTTAGACAAACATTGAGTTTTACCCATATTGCAAATTGTGAACTTGTTTTTCCTCCATTTGAAGAACAAACTGCAATGGCTCAATTTCTCGAAGACAAAACCGCCCTGATTGACCAAGCCATTGCCATAAAACAAAAACAAATAGAGCTGCTTAAAGAACGCAGACAAATATTCATTCACAAAGCCGTTACGCGAGGTTTAAACGATAACGTAAAACTCAAAGACAGCGGTGTTAAATGGATTGGAGAGATTCCGGAGCATTGGGAGGTGAAGAAAATCAAACATATAAGTTCTAAAATTGGAAGTGGAATTACACCTTCAGGTGGAGGAACAACATATTTAGATAGTGGAATTCCATTATTACGTAGCCAAAATGTTTTGTTTGGAAAAATCGAATTAGAAGGAGTTGCATATATTTCAGATAAAGTTCACGAATCAATGTCTAATAGTCAAGTACAAAAGGGGGATGTTTTACTAAATATAACTGGAGGCTCGATAGGAAGATGTCATTTTGTAGATTTTGATTCTGAATTAAACGTGAATCAACATGTATGTATTATTAGACCTAAAAGAGATATAACTACAATCTTTTTAAATAGTATTTTAAGTTCTGAAATCGGACAAGGACAAATTTGGTTTAACCAACAAGGTGGAGGTCGAGAAGGATTAAATTTTCAATCAATTAAAAACTTTTCATTACCATTACCTACGATTTCTGAACAAAAATCTATTTGTGATTTCATAGACGTTTCAACAAATAAATTTGCCAGAGCCATTTCCTTAAAAGAGCAAGAGATTGATAAGTTAAAGGAGTATAAAATGAGTTTGATCGATGGGGTGGTAACGGGTAAAGTGAAAGTTAATTAAATTATGAGAAAGATATTATTTGCAACTGATAGATGTAAGTTATTTAAAAACATTGCTACAGATGTTTGGAATAGAATACAATTAGCACATGATGTTAATGTTGATTTACCAGAAATCGGAATTACAGCTGATATACTAGTTGATATTTTACAATTCAGTAAATATCATATTTCTAACTTTGATGTTTATGCAGAAAAAGGATGGAAAGAAAATATTTACGGTAGTGATATTAATGTATTTGTTGAAACAAATATAGGACAGTATAGATGGTTCGCCTTGCAAGCTAAAATATTAAAGAAAAACAATAGATATGATACTCTAAGGGATTCCAGTGATCTCATTATGCAATGGGATAAATTAACTTTACTTGAAGGAGTTTCTGGATGCAAAGGTTATTATTTATTGTATAATGGTAAATATGATTTTTCATATTCTGGAGCGGATTTGTGTGAAAATATCTTTAATGAAGAGCAATTCGGATGTTCACTTGTTGAACCTAGTATAATTGAGGAATTGGCAGGTATTAAAGATTCTAATGGAAGATATATAAATCCAAAATTTGAAGATATTCACCCACATAGTGCTCAACCATGGAGAGTTTTAACATGTTGTTATCATGACACTAATAATTTCATATTATATTCCAAAAATGAAATTATAGCTTCTAATCCAAACTTAAAAAAAGTTGATTTTTATAAAAAAAATGAAGACAGTAATTTGGACTTGAATGAGAATGAAAAAACTAATGATAAGAGTTTTAAAATTGTTGAAGGCAACAAAATAAATATGGCTTGTAAAGAAGCAAATTGGAATCCATCCTTAAGTATTATAGTTAGTAGAACGGATGGTTTAATACAATCAAATTATGAGTAAAGACAATATTCAAGGTTTGAAATTTGGTGATATTATGTCCTATGATGATGTGGTTAACTCATTGAAACAAAAAAGAAGACAGAAACACTTTCTTATGGGAAATGGTTTTAGTATGTCTTATGATTCAAAAATATTTTCTTATAACGCATTGTATAAATTCATCGAAGAATTAGATGATGATATGTTATCTAAATTATTTAAAGTTATCAATACCAAAAACTTTGAATTGGTAATGCAACAGTTGGACAACTTTATTGAAATTGCCAATGCTTTTGACGTTGATAAAAAGTTTACGGATAAACTTAAACAAGCTAATGAAAGCTTAAAAAACGGCTTAATTGATGCTATAAGTTCATTACATCCTGAACATGTTTTTCAGGTTCCAGAAGAAAAAAGTAAAAGCTGTGCTAGTTTTTTAGCAGAGTATCTTGACAATGATGGATTGGTTTTTACAACCAATTATGATTTATTAATGTATTGGGTGCTTCTTAGAAATAACCTCAAAAACGCAAATGATGGATTTGGAAGAGAGTTATTAAATCCAGATGAAGTTATAAAAGGAGGAGATAAAGAATTATCAGAATTACATTGGGGTATCAATAGAAAAGGACAAAAAGTTTTTTATCTACACGGTACACTTTCCATATTTGATACTGGAATAGAAATTGAAAAAGAAATTTATACTTCAAATAATTATCTTTTAGAAAACATTAAACATCGTTTGGATAATCGAGATTATCCAATTTTCGTAACTGCTGGCAATGGGCGAGAAAAACTGGAACATATTATGCATAATAGATATTTAATAAACTGCTATGAGCAGTTATCAAATATTGAAGGTTCTCTAGTAACCTTTGGTTTTAATTTCGGTGAATATGATGAGCATATTATTGATGCAGTAAACAAAGCTTCAAATTTAGGCTTTAAATCAGGCACTAAGTTGTATAGTGTCTACATCGGCGTTTACTCTGATAGTGATTTAAAACACATTCAATCTATTGAGAAAAAGTTTATGTGTAAAGTGAATGTATATAATGCACAAACAGCAAATATTTGGAGTAATTAATAAATGCTGTCCTAGCTGCGGAAATTAGGTATTGTTAAAATAATAAATAATGTATGGAAGATAGATTTACTGTTTTTATCTCGTATTCGTGGGATAGTCAGGAGCACAAAGAATGGGTTGTAAAGCTTGCTAATTATTTAATTGAAAAAGCAGGATGTAATGTTTTACTTGATCAATTTGATTTAGCGGCTGGTAAAGAGCTAACACATTTTATGGAAAATGGTTTAGAGAAAGCAGATAAAGTAATTATAGTACTTACAGAAGGTTACAAAAAAAAGGCTGATTCTAGAACTGGAGGCACAGGTTTTGAATATTCCTTAATTTCTCAAGGCCTGTATGATTTACAAGCTAATAATGACAAGTTTATTCCTATTCTAAGACAAGGAACAAAAGCTACGAGTGCTCCAGTTTATATTCGCACTAAGGTTTATCATCCGATGCAAGAAAATTCTAAATTTGAGAATGACGCATTTAATTTAAGTAGAATAATCTATAACAAACCCGAAGTAGTTAGACCAGAAACTGGAACAATTCCTGATTTTAATAATCCTGATTATGACCCAATAATAGCAGTGGCTAATGAATTGAGTAATAAGGAAAAGTTAAACAATGAAATAAATAGTATTCTTGAATCAACTAAAGGCGTTGAACTTGCAAAAAAAGAAGTTGAATTGCTTTTTGATAAAATAGAAGAAAAAGCTCGTAAATATTCGGAGCAAACTGATTTTACATTTAACACAGAAAGAGAAAGATTGGGACGATCATTTTTAGTTACCTCTCAAGGTTACACAGTTACATTAAGTTACGAAAATAGAGTTGTCAATTGGGTTAGAGATACCGAATTAACAATTAAAATGTGGAATGGATATCTGTCCATTGAAACAAGAATGACCTATTTTCCAGGAGAAGAACCGAAATTAGTTAAAACTATAAAACCTAAAGTTGATTTAGATGATTCAAAATAAATTATTTGGAGAATTGATAAAACTACTACTTTTAAAACTGATGAAATAGTAAGTCAAATTTTTGTTTTTATTATGGATTCGATTCAAAAAGAAAAAGAGAAAAAATTTCGTAAAGGATAAATTTAAAAGCTAATTTGTTAAGATTAATATGTTAAAGAAATAAAAAAATTATGAGCCAACTATTATATGCTATTGAAGATCTTTTTTCTAACGAAAGTTATTTGAAAGAACAAGACAAAAAATTCTTTAACATACCACACTACCAGCGTGGTTACAAATGGGAACCTAAAAATGCCATAAAACTGCTGGAAGATATAGATAATTTTGAGGTTGCAAACAATAAATTTTATTGTCTGCAAAATATCACTATAGTGGCTAAAGACGACTATTTTAATGTTATTGATGGCCAGCAACGCCTAACTACACTTACAATTTTACTGGCTATTTTAGACAACAAAGAATTAGTTTTTAACAAAGTACGTTTTCCGGAAAATTCGATTCGCAAGCAAACAAATAAATTCCTAAACGATATTATTACAAATAGTAGCGCTGCTTTTCCTCAAAATAGCTGGGAAGCTTTCAGCGAAAAAAATCCAAACTATGACCACCAAGACATCTATCACATATACAAGGTTTACGAAGCTATTTTAATTTGGTTTGATGAAAAAAAACTTCTCCAACCACTTTTTGATCGTGATGCTTTTATTAAAAAATTATTAAAATCGGTTAAAGTAATTGTAAACAAAATTAATGGTGCAATTAGTGAAGAAAAAGTATTTGGAAATCTAAATTCAAAAAGAGTTCCTCTAGATGGCGCAGACTTAGTTAGAGCAATATTGATTACACGTGTTGCATATGAGGAAGGAAAAAGAGAAGGCGACATAAAAAACATTGTTCGGGTAAACGAGCGTAGAGTCAAAATTGGTTGGGAGTTAGACCAAATCAACAATTGGTGGAGCCGTGAAGATGTGAAAAAATATTTTTCAAAACTGGTTACAATTAAGTCAGAAGAAGCTAGTGTGGGTAACAAGCTCTTCAATGAAGAAAAATATCCCATAAATCATTTGTACTTATTGTTTGCAGAAAAAAAATCTGAGAAAAAATTAACTTTGGAGTTAATCGAAAAACACAATAACGATGCTTTAGGATTGTACAAAGAGTTAATCAAATTACACAATACACTACAAGATTGGTATCAAGATAGAGAAATATATCATTTCCTAGCTTTTCTGTTCAATCACAAACCCAAAAAGGATTTCAAATTTGCAACAATTTGGGAATTATGGGAAAAATGCAAAAGCCGTATAGAGTTTATAAAAGAACTAAAAGACTTAATGCTACTAGTACTTTCAGACGAAGGAGAATTAATAGCGTTTGATGACAATGCCATTGATTGGTATAAGGAAAAACCAGAAAAATTAGTTCAGGCATTAATACTAATGGATATTATTTATTCTACAAAAAATAATCAAAACTTTTTACCACATTTTGCTTTTACAAAATTAAGTAACGATATAGAGCATATATTTCCTCAAAACCCCAAAGAAGTTGAAAAACAAAAGGAATATATTGATTTTCTAAACAAAACAGTTGTAACGGAAGAAAAAAGATTTGACTTATCAAATTTTGATAAAAATAAGGATGATGAAAAATACCTTGAAACTGTCAAAAGTTTTATAAACCAGCAAACTAGTGCATTCAAAATTAACTCAATTGGAAATCTAGTTTTGCTATATTTTAGATTAAACAGAAGTATTAGCAATTCTAAATACGCCGATAAAAGAGCTCGTATAATTGCACATTTCAACGAAGGGAATTTTATTCAACCACATACTTTTAGTGTTTTTGTTCGCAATTTCAATAATATAGATAACGAAAATAAAGACTATGAACATTGGACAAATAATGACATTCAAGCCAATGCAACCTTTATATCTAGCCAAATAAAAACTTTTTTTAATATCAAGAATTAATGAGTACACAAAAATCAATGTTAGAAGTTTCTGTAAAAGAGCTAATTAATAATTATAACTTAATTGTACCTGAAATTCAGCGAGAATACGTTTGGGGGTTTAATGGTTACGGTATTTTAGATACATTTCTTTCAGATATAAACGAAGGATTTAAAAACAGTAAAAAAGACGATAATAAACCAAATATTGAAATTGATACTATAAAGGGCTTATTAGCAAATGCGACAGATGCAACAACTATAAAAAGTTTGAACACCATATTAGAAGGATTAACAACAAAACCAACTCCGCTAAATATTGGTTTTTTATATTCCTATCGTCCAGATTATTATGTTTTTAACGATCGAAATGAAGATCTATATTTAATAGATGGACAACAACGATTTACTACATTATTCTTAATTCTATATTATTTATCGATTAAAGAAAATAAACAAGAAGATTTTATTGAATTATTCCGCTTTGATGAGAAAATAGAACATATTGCTTTTGATTACAGGGTAAGAACACTAACGCACAATTTTTTTATTGATTTAATTAGTAACTCAAAATCTATAGATGACCTCTTAAATATTAGAAGTAAGAACTGGTTTTTATCTAATTATAACAATGATGTAACAGTACAATCTATCGTTGGTAAGGAATCAATTGAAAACTCTGGAGTTTTTCAAAAATTAAATCACTATTTCAAAAATGAACATGACCTTTATTATGATTTTGTCAAAACACAGATAAAATTTTGGCATTTCAAAACTGAAGAAACATCACAAGGTGAAGAGCTGTATATCACGATGAACTCTCGTGGGCAACAATTAGCAGACAATGAGACTGTAAGAGCAAGATTGTTTGATACTGAAGCAGTTAAGTCAAATCCTTTAGAATGGAGTGAAAAATGGGAAATCTGGCAAGATTTCTTTTGGAAAAACAGAGACAAAAGCAATATCGAGATAAGTGCTGATGAAGGATTTAATGAGTTTCTAAGATGGGTGCAAATTATAAAAATGACAGAACTTCAGGAAATAAATGTTGAAGATGAAAACGAAGAAGCACTTGACAAAAAGGATATTATAAGTGTAATAAAATGGGGAAAAGGAAATAAACTAAATGTTGATTACCTAAATCTTACAGAAATTGAAAGCTTTTTCAAGGCATTAAAATATTTGTACGAAACATTTCCGAAAGAACTTGAAAATATTAAATCAAATTATTTAAGCTATCAAAATTTTAATTTATTAGAAAAAAAATGGTTGTGCCCTGCAGATAATAACAACAGTATTCTACAAATAGATAGTTTCAGTTTTCTTCCAATATTATATTATTGTAAAGAAAGAATTGAAAAAGAGGGAACAATTGACCCCCTTAAATTATTCCGATTAATACGGTTTTTTCATAATTTAAGAAAAGACCCTAATGTTTTCAAATCAGCTAGTATTCAAACCATTAATGCGTTGAAATTGATAAAAAAATTGAATGCAGATAATGATATTACAGATGTTTTAGATTTTAAAGGAATTTCTTCTACTATTTTAAATAATGAAGAAAGAAAAAAACTTCAACTAATAAAAGTTTCTAATAATCGCTTCAGATTAGAAGACCTTTTTTGGAGAGCTGAAGATATTAAACAAAATAATGGAGAAATACTTCAGCTTATTGAATTAAATAATGTGAATTCAAACGATCAAACATTATTTAATATTGATATTTTTGAAAAACAACTAATTGTATTTGAGGAATTCATAGAAAAAGAACACTTCATATGGGGTAATTTAATTAATACTGACGTATACAACGAAACTTGGGATAGAATAACCTATGATAAACAATGGCATAAAAGTGAAGGTTTTCTACAACTAGTTTTAACAAAACAAATGATTGATAACATAGGTTTAAAAGATTTTTTAATTATAATGCAAAAATCTTTTATTAAAAACTATGATGTAATAGAAGATATAGAAAATGAAAAATCATTCAAGAAACAAATCTATATTTATTATATTTTGCAATTTAATTCTTTGATGAAAAATGCTTCAAAATGGGAATGGCATAATGGATGGAATTTTGGTACATTTCAAAATTATCCTAATCATAAATCATTATTCAAGGATAGTTTTATATATCAATTATTTGATGTCCAATTTAGAGAAAACGAATCAAAAATATTATGGGGTCATAAAAACATTTCAAATAAGAAAGTCTTACTTGAAAATTTATTAAAATGGTCAAAAGAATAAAACTATGCCAAGCCAAACCAACGAACAAGCATTAGAAGCCTCCATAGAAAAAAAACTAACAGGCAGCTGCCTGGAAGAGCTACAAAATGAAGGTAATCTACAAGAACGAAAGGAATTATACCGTGGGGGCAATGGCTATTACATAGGCTATGCTTCTGATTTCAATCCTAAATATGCTATTGATGAGGTTCGCCTTTGGCATTTCCTGGAAGAAACACAACCGGAAGAATTAGCTAAATTGCAAAAGCAAAATGACTGGAAATTAAAAATTCTAGAACGTTTAGATCGCTTGATCAAAAAATATGGCATCTTGCGTTTGCTTCGTAAAGGTTTGGAAGTAGATGACGCACATTTTACATTGTTGTACGTATTACCTTTAGCCAGCAGCAGTGCAGCGGCAAAAGCCAATTTTGAACGTAATGAGTTTAGTGTTTCGCGCCAGCTAAGATATTCTTTGACTAATGCAGTAGAAGAAATTGATATGGTGGTTTTTATAAACGGGTTGCCTATCGCTACTATGGAACTCAAAAACCATTGGACCGGTCAAAACGCCAAAGTACACGGACAAAATCAATACAAACACAAAAGAGACATAACACAATCCTTATTAAACTTTGGTCGATGTGTGGTGCATTTTGCCGTTGATACAGATGAAGTCTATATGACTACCAAATTAGACGGAGCCAATACTTTTTTCTTACCCTTTAATTTAGGTCACAATTACGGAAAGGGCAATCCTCCCAATCCTTTTGGACATAAAACCGCTTATTTATGGGATGAGGTGTTGACACGTGAAAGTGTGGCAAACATCATCCAACATTTTGTGCGTTTTGACGGCAAAGAGAAAGATCCATTGAGTAAAAAAACGTTGTTTTTTCCGCGATACCATCAAATGAATGTGGTTCGTAAATTAATAGATCACGCCAGTAAAAACGGCGTGGGCCAAACCTACTTAATTCAACATTCAGCGGGTTCAGGAAAATCAAACTCTATCACTTGGGCAGCGTACCAATTGATTGAAACCTATCCCGAAAGCGAAACCACTCCTGGAAGCAGAGGGATTACCAATCCGCTTTTTGATTCCGTTATTGTAGTTACAGACAGACGATTGTTAGACAAACAACTACGCGAAAACATCAAAGAATTCTCGGAAGTAAAAAACATAGTAGCACCAGCTTATTCCTCAAAAGAATTGAAAGAAAGTCTGGAGAGTGGTAAGCGAATTATCATTACCACCATTCAAAAATTCCCATTCATTGTGGACGGAATAGCTGATTTAAGCGACAAACGTTTTGCGGTAATCATAGATGAGGCGCACAGTAGTCAAAGCGGTTCAGCAGCTGATAATATGAACCGTGCGATGGGAACCAACAACAATGAAGAAGAGGACGAAGATCCTCAGGATAAAATTATTGAAATCATGCGCTCGCGCAAGATGAGCAAAAACGCTTCCTATTTGGCATTTACAGCTACGCCAAAATCAAATACACTAGAAAAATTTGGAGTACAGCAGGAAGATGGAACCTTCAAACCATTCCATCTATACTCTATGAAACAAGCCATTGAAGAAGGGTTTATTCTCGATGTATTGGCTAATTATACAACTTATAAAAGTTACTACGAGATTGAAAAATCTATTGAAGACAATCCGTTATTTGACACCAACAAAGCACAAAAAAAGCTTAGAGCTTTTGTAGAACAAGACAAACAAACCATCGCGATTAAAGCAGATATAGTTCTTGATCATTTCATCACTAAATTAGTAAATACCAAAAAGCTAAAGGGTAAAGCTAAAGCAATGGTAGCGACGCAAAGCATCGAATCAGCAATAAAATATTTCTTTGCCATTCAAAAAATCTTAAAAGAAAAGGGAGAACCTTTTAAAGCTATTATTGCCTTCTCCGGCAAGAAAAAAGTAGATGGAATAGAATATTCTGAAGATAGTATTAATGGATTTGCTGAAAAAGAAACCCGCGATAAATTTGATAGTGATGACTATAAAATTTTGGTGGTAGCCAACAAATACTTGACTGGTTTTGACCAGCCAAAACTTACAGCTATGTATGTCGATAAAAAACTACAAGGCGTTTTAGCTGTGCAAGCATTATCACGATTAAATAGAGCTGCCGACAAATTAGGCAGGAAAACAGAAGATTTATTCGTGCTTGATTTCTTCAACTCGACGGAAGATATGAAAGATTCCTTTGATCCGTTTTATACTGCAACATCATTAAACAAAGCCACAGATGTAAATGTGTTACACGAAATTAAAGCGATTTTAGATGATGTAGGCGTTTACGAATGGTCAGAAGTAGAGGATTTTGTCGATAAATATTTTAAGAAAGTAGATGCGCAATTGCTGAGTCCAATAATTGATACCGCGGCAGACCGTTTCAACTTTCAGTTAGAACTGGAAGACAGCGACAAAGCCGATTTCAAAATAAAAGCCAAGCAGTTTGTAAAAATTTACGGTCAGATGGCATCTATATTGCCGTACGAAGTACTGAATTGGGAAAAGCTATTTTGGTTTTTGAAGTTCTTGATACCAAAATTAATTATTATTGACCCAAGTCAAGATGCAATAGACGAACTTTTGAATTCTGTTGATTTGTTGACTTACGGACTAGAAAGAGTAAAACTTAACACCAGTATTGTTTTAGACGATTCAGAAACCGAATTAGACCCACAAAACCCAAATCCAAGAGGTGCTCACGGTCCTGATAAAGAGGAAGATCCTTTGGATTTAATTATCAACAGTTTCAATGAAAGATGGTTCCAAGGTTGGGATGCAACACCAGAAGAACAAAGAGTGAAGTTTGTAAGTCTCGCTAAAAGCATACAAGCCCATCCGGATTACTTAGAAAAATATTCAGCTAATTCAGATGCTCAAAACAGAGAAATTGCCTTCAAGAAAATATTTGATGATGTGATGGCACAACAACGTAAAATGGAACTCGATTTATACAAAAAAGTAACTCAAGATGATTCCTTCAGAATTGCCATGCAAGATACTTTGAAAAGGATATTGAGTGTTTAATAAAAAAATAGAGAAATGACCGCATCAGTATCTATAGAACAAAACGAATACGCCAAAAACCGCAAAGAAGATGTAGTTTATATTCTTGATGCCGAAAGTGGCCGTAAAGGATATTGGTGTTTAAGTTGTGATAAGGAAATGCAGGCCGTTCATTTTAAAAATGAATTCTTTAAGTCCTATTTTCGTCATGATGCAAAGGATGTGAAAATTGAACGAAAATGCACTTTCAGGAATGAGGAATACCGCCATAAGCTAGCAATAACAATTCTTCAAGAATATAAAGAAGTCAAAATCCCACCAGTCTATAAATTTTCTCCTGATGGTAAAAAAGCCATTTTATTAGAAACTGCGAAAAACATTCTGGCAAGTTCCGTAAAAGCCGAGCTTACATTTTATGAAGATGAAGAAGGCAATGTAAAATGGGGTAAAAATCCTGAAATAGAAGAAAAACATTTATTATTTCGACCGGACATCACTTTTTTTAATGCCAAGGAAGAACCTATAATGTTAATTGAGATTGTGGTTACTCATAAACTAACCGATGAGAAAAAAGTAAAAATAAAAAGACTGGGTATCAATACAATTCAAATAAAAATTCCCAAAGATTCTCCTGAAAATATTGCCAAAAGTTTAAAAACTGCTACTTATACAAAATGGATATATAATGATCTCGAAGAACGCACTGACTATATACAAGTTTCCAAAGGAAATAGAGAGGAAATATCATCAATTGATGAACTCCAAAGACAGTTTTTTGAAGAATCTATTGCCTGTCGAAAATCGCAAATTGGCAATCTTATACGGTCAATTAGCAGATGTTTGGAAGGGCAACAATACCGAAACCTTATTTTCCAACTTGAACAGGAACTATCAAGAGTTAAGACAAATACAGAGCGAAATCGAGAACGATTGGAACAATTACGAAGCGAGTATAGAGAACGAGTTTCAGAAAGATTTAGAAATTCGTTTGAACAGATTGAAAATGAAGAAAGAGAACTTGCCGAACACATTGAAAGAGAGCGAGAAAAATTGGCAGGGGAATATAGAGCAAAAGTGGAAGTTATTGAACAAGAATACGGGAAACTGGAAGCAAGATATATTAAAAGAAGAGGAGAACTTCAAAATCTGCAAAGAGAAACTAACCAACAGCACAGAGAAACTGAAGCTAGTATCAATGAGTGTGGAGGAGTTGGTGAAAAGGCAATTAGAATACAAGAATCTTCAAGAGGGATACAGCGAGAAATTGAAGCTGAGTCAGCAAGAGCAGGAAGAATTAGACAATCAACAGAAGATATACGAAGACGAGTCCAACTACTTCCAATTGAATTTGAACACCGTGAAAGAGAGTTTAGAGACGAGTTTGACAGAGAAGAAAATAAACTTGAAGGTATCCCTGGAAGAGTCCGAAACAGCATTATTCAAACAATTAATGGAACAACACCTTACAGAGTTGAATTGCCCGAACGAATTAAGAAATTACTTGAAGCAAGAGGAATTCTCAACGATTACGAAAATAAACAACTCGATCTTGAACGATACAAAACAATGCTTGAATGCGTTAGAAAGGGAGATTACAAGAAATGGGATTGACAAAGATTGGTTTATGAGTAATTTCATTTCTCAATCTAATAAATCATATTAATCTAAAGACAAATATGCTAACAGCAACAGATATACAATCAATCGTAAGCTCAGGAGAAGGATATAATGCAGAATTCAAAGTAAGTCTCCCAAGCAAGGTAAAAGATATTACAGAAGAGGTATGTGCTTTTGCAAATGCCTCTGGCGGAGTGGTACTTATTGGTGTAGATGATAATAATGTAATACAAGGGGTAACTATTGACAACGCAAAACGTTCTGCAATTCAAAACTCAATAAACGAAATATCCCCATCGCTACAATGTGAAACCTATAACATTGAAATAGAAGGTAAAGAAATTACGGTCATTGAAGTACCATCTGGGCAAAACAAACCTTATGTTTTGTCGGGTGCAATTTATGTACGACAAGGTCCCAATTCACAAAAGCTAACTACTGTTGAAGAAATGAGAGACTTTTTCCAACAAGCGGACAGAATTTATTTTGACGAAGCGCCATGCAAAGAAGCAAACATAGTCACTGACCTTGACAAAGACAGTATTGCTGTCTTTAAAACGGAGGCTGGATTAAACAATACTATTTCTGATGATCAAATATTCCAAAATTTGAGATTGACTACAAAAGAAGGGTATTTAAAAAATGGTGGGGTATTATTCTTTGCCAAAGAACCGGAACACTTTTTTGAAAAAGCAGTTATACGTTGTATCGCTTTTGATGGAACAAACAAAAGGTACATTATTGATGATAAAATAATGACCGGTGCACTATATCAACAATTTCTAAAAAGCATGTATTGGCTGCACTCAAAACTTGATATCCGTTATGAAATTGAGGGAGAAGGTTCCAAACCAAGAAAAGAGTTATGGGAAATTCCGGAAACTGTTTTCAAGGAAGCAATCATAAACTCATTAGCACATCGAGATTACTATGATAAAGGCGGAAGAATTACAATAGAATTGTTTGATGATCGCGCAGAAATTAGTAATCCTGGCGGATTAGTTAGTGCTATTCCTCGAAATGAATTTGGTAAAAGAAGTTTAAGCCGGAATCCTCTAATTTTTGGATTATTCGAAAGAATGCGAATGGTAGAACAAATAGGTTCTGGCATTAGCAGAATGAGAGACTTGATGAAAGAAGAAGGATTGACACCACCGGAATTTAGTATCGATGGAATGTTTACAGTAACCTTCCGAAGACCATTTGATTTCGATAAGTGGGTAGATAAGTGGGTGGAAAAACTATCCGAAAACAGAATAGAAATATTAAAGGCTATTCATTATAACAGTAAAATTTCAAAGAAGGAACTTGAATCAAATATCGGCTTAAGTGCTACTGCTATTGACAACAACATAGAAGCGCTAAAAGAATTAGGGTTATTGGAAAGAGAAGGTGGTGCAAAAGGTGGTGAATGGATCATCAAGTTCAAACTACCGTAGGTGGGTAGAAAGGTGGGTAGAAAACCTAGGATAAAAAACATTTAACTATTGTATTTTTCCATTTCATCACTAGAATGTTTAGTCCCCTTTTTAATCAATTTTATTTAAACCAAGAATAAGTGCTAACATGAATCAGAAAGAAATTTGGGGTAAATACATATTAGCTCAGCAAAAAGTACTAGAAAACAAATCGAAACCTATTAGTATAAACACTATCAATCAACCTAAAATTGAGGGTAATAAAATATCTATATCAATAGATCAAGAAGTTTTTAAAAAAGTATTAAAAGCAGACATTGAAAGAGTTTTCAAGCTTAAAAACTTTGACTTTTCTCAAAATCATATTTTACAAGATATAGCAATAACTGAAAAAATATCATCTGATGAGCTTTCCCAATTAAAAGAAAATGCTCAAAATAATTATATAGAATTTAATGAATTTCCTGTTATTGAAGGGGAAATAGCTGCAATTAACAATCCCAGAGAGCAACTGATCGAAGTGATTGGTGTTTTACCTACAAATTATTCTTTTAAAAAGGAAGGGTTACTTTTATTAACTTTAGATGAAAAGTTAGCGTGTGAAAACATTAAAGGGATTGATTTTGAAAAAACAACTGGAGCTGTTTTTCAAATCAAACCTTCGATTTGCTACATAATTTCATCTTTTTATAAAAAAATTGAAATTTATGAATTAGAAAAAAAAATTCATATAAAGGGTGAATTAAATCAATCAATGCTTAATGTTTTCTATGAACATTTTAGACTCAAAAAAACAAGTCACATTCTCCATTTTGAGTTTCATAACCATCCTACACTTAATAGAGAAATTAAAAATTTAGATAAGAAAGGTATATTTTTTCCAGAGGCAAAAGGGAATGTAGTAAATTTCAAATATGATAATCGTTTTTTTGAAGAGCATGAATCTGATTTGTTTTCTGAAATGGTTAGATTGAAAAGAGCCTTCAAAGTATACTTCCCTAATTCTGATATTTCTATTACATACTCTACTCAATATAGTTATGAAACAAAAATGTTGAATGATGGTTTTTTAAATTTATCAAGAAATGAAGATGTCTTTTGGAGTAGATTATTTAACGAAATACATGGTAATGAATATCAAATTAGTAAATCAAAACGCATATTGTCGTTTGACTTTGATAGCCAAGAAGAATTAGATAAAAAGCTAAATCACCTCAATTCATTGTCATTTTTGGATATTTATGATAGAGAAGAGAAGCATAAATATAAGTTCAGAATTAAATTTACCACTGGACTACATGAATTACAATCTATATTAAAAAATGAATCACCAACTCTAACCACTAAATTGATTGGAAACGGAGAAAAATTGATTTTTAGACAATTTTACAAAACCGGAAATAAGGGATTTGTAAGAGACAATCTTTTAAATAGGCTAGGATTATTAATTGACACCGGAAAGTTTTTGCTGTCAATTAGTGATACATTTCAAGAGAAGTATATATGTGAAGAAAATTTTGACTTGAAAATTGAACAAGAGGACGAAAAATTATCAAAATTAAGACGGGAAGAATTTTATTTTGGCGACAAGAATGATAAATTTTATTTGGGAACGCTCCAAAAAGTAGATTATCCTATTTTAGAGTTTTCAATAGATGATGACAAACTTCATGAGGTAAAAGAAAATATAGCTTTACACGGTATAAAAGCAATCTTCCCTGACCTCAAGGGAGAAAAGGATAAGATTGTAAGACTGTCAAATACGATATCAAAACTAGAGTCAAAAGATGTATTACCAAATAACAATGCTAAACATTTTTTGTTTGATTCATCAAAAGCTAAAAAAATAGAAAATATTGAATATCTTTTAAATCCAGATAGTCAGGAATGGAAAGAATTTGAAAATTGTGTTTTTTCCAAACAATTAAATATTTCTCAAAAACAAGCTGTTTTTAAATCCCTCTATTCAGAAGAGCTTGCGTTAATTCAAGGCCCTCCAGGAACAGGAAAATCAACAGCAATTGCGGAAATAATTTGGCAACATGTTAGAAGAAATCAGAAAGAAAAAATTTTACTTACATCAGAAACAAACCTTGCAGTTGATAATGCAATTGACAGGTTGAAAAACGATATGCACAATGTTGTAAAACCAATAAGATTTGGTAATGCAGATAAATTAGAATCTGAAGGTCGTTTTTACTCTCTTAATTCAATAGAAGATTGGAAAAAAAACAGTGACGACATTGGTAACAATACAGTTGCACATTGGGTAAATAATATATCAAATCGAATAATTAAAAACGAAAACGAAACGATAGATTCGGCTTTGATTAGATGGAAAAATATATTACAAACACCATCAACAAGAACTCGAGAGTTATTTTCAGATAAGTATATTAAGCACGCTAATCTTATAGGAGCAACTGGCAGTTCAATTGGGAAATTAAATTCAGAAGGCAAATTCACTTCTTTTTTTCGTTCCTATTTAAGTGTTTATGCATCTAATATTAGCCATAAAGACTCAAAAAAAGTTAATATATGTTTTGATACAATTGTCATGGATGAAGCTAGCAAAGCTACACCTCCTGAATTAGCGTTACCGGTACTTTTTGGTAAAAAGGCAATTATTGTTGGTGACCACAGACAACTTCCTCCTATGGTTGATGGAGAAGAAATTAAAGATACTTTGATATCGATAGGTGAAAAAGATTTAGCAAATACTTTGTCGAGAAACGAATTTGATAAATCTCAATTTCAAAACCTATTCGAAAAGATAGATTCTAGTATTAAGGGTACGTTTGATACTCAATACCGTATGCATCCCGCAATAAATGATGTGATTGCTCAATTCTATGTTGACGATGGTGGTTTAAAATGTGGTTTACCTTTAGAAGAAAAATATCACCAATCATTTGATGATAAAATGTCAAGGTATCACGGTATGAAATATGATGCTATTTTATCTCCTAACACCCATGTGTTATGGGTTAATGTTGACACACCTGAAATAAAAGAAGGTACTTCAAGAGTAAATTATGGCGAAGTCGAAGCAATAAACAACATTTTAAAAGTAATTAAATCAAGTGATGGTATACAAGAGTTTAATGATTGGTTATCTCCACAGACAGAGGAAGAAAAACAAATAGGAATTATTAGTTTTTATGGTAAACAGCTAAAACATATAGAACGCATGATCGCTGAAAACCACAAAGAATTACCGATTAGATTAAGTACAGTTGATAGATTTCAAGGAATGGAGCGAAATATCCTTGTTGTTTCTATGGTACGTAGTAACACAATTGCGACATCTAAAGAACAACAACCAGATTTTGAAATTTATGGAGATTTTGGATACCCTCTCCAAAATAGTTTAGGATTTGCTGAATCCCCTAACCGTTTAAATGTGGCCCTTTCAAGAGCTAGACGACTACTTGTTATTGTTGGAAATAAAGATCATTTCTGTAGTAAAGAAATTTACAAAAATGTTTACACAACTATTATTTCATCGGAAACGGGTAAAGTTTTCGAAGCTAAAGAATTAAGCAAAATAATTAATACAAATGAGTAGTCCAAAAAAAATACATTCTACTTTTTCATTTGATTGGATAGTAAAGAGCACTTCTTATAATGTTAAATTTAGAAAAGCTTATGAGATCGATGAGATCGATGAAATATTATGTTCAATAATAAAAGCGAAAGGTATTAGTATATGTCAAACAGAATTAGGTGAATTATTAGGATTTAATTTATCGGATGTACCCGAAGAAAATAAGTTTAAGGATATTGCAGAGGAAGCCGTCTTAAATGAATATTTACAGCAATTACTTGAATATGGTTTAATCAAAAAAGAAGACAAAACTCTATTCATTACAGATTTAGGAAAAGAGGCTTTAACAACAAAACTTAAATATAAATTTATTTATGCATCGGTTAATTTATTTGAAAATGTAAGCATAAAAGGAGAAAATTCAACATTCTCATTTAGAGAAATATTTGGCTTAAAAAGTCAAATTGATATCATTAGACCAAGTGAATCTTCAATTATAATTGAAGATTCTTTATTCAAAAAGAGACTTCAATTTCAATTATTTGAAAATGATAAATTTAAAGGCGAATTGCTTGAAGTTTACGAGTCTAATTCTCCAATACGATATTCAGAATTTAAGTTGACTGGTCACCTATTGTCAGATAATGATAATTTCAAACTATCTATATCAAAAGAGGGAGTCGATAAACTTATTTTATGTGAATTAATAAATGAATCTCGAAATATAGTGTTTCAAAACAAATTGATTCACAAAGGGAAGTTTCAATATATAATGGATAGTGAAACCTCAATTAAAATTAATGATATATTAGAATATATCGATTTATGGAATTGGGAAGAATTAGCTAAAAATAGCCGAATTGATTGGAGTGAAGAACAGATCTTTGATTTATTTAAAAATAAAGGCAATCGTAATGTCTGGAAAAACATCTCCGAAAATACACCTATTGAAAAAATTGAATCTGTCATTCAACTTTTCATAGAATATTGGGATTGGAGAATTTTAACTCAACGTTTCGACACAAAATTTATATTTAAAACAATCAATGATTACAAATGGGATTTTGAGGAACTTTCATATAAAGAAAAAGGCCTTGTAGTTAATTTATTATCATTAACTAAGTTTAAACTAGAAAATTGGGATTGGCAGTATTTAACACAAGAATTACCTGATGAGTTCGTAGTAGGGAATATCAATAATTTCCCTTGGGATTTTCATTTACTTACAACCACAAAATTCGAGGTTTTTAAAAAAGTTTTTAACTCCGATATTGAACGACAACTTCTAAATCCTTGGAATTGGAATTATATTTCACAAGAGATAAAAGTTGGATATTTATTTCAGAATATAGAAAAGTTCGCAAATCATATTAATTGGAATACGATTTTGGAACGTTTTTTCAATGATGAAGATATTGCGAATAAATGTGTAACAAATCAATCTTTTAAATCCCTTTTAAAAACAGCATTACCAGAAAATTTTATTATATCTCATCAAAACTACAACTGGTCCATAAACACTATTGCTTTTTTTGATGAATTGAACTTAATGAACTGGGAAACAACAACTTATTCAAAAGGGTTTGATTCAAATAGATTTGTAACATGGAATGAAGATATTTTTAATAAATATTTCCATAAAATTAATTCAGAACAAGGATATTCAACCGTCAGTTCTTCAATAACGGATTATAATCTTCTTAGGAAACATCCAACTTTTAATTGGGACTGGGAAGAAATATCAAAAAACAAGACTCTAGTTTCGGATGTATTGTTTATTACCAAAATAATTACACAAAAAACTACTATTTCAAGTTACCTCAATTGGGGTGAAATTTTTAATTTTCATGAAATTTCATTTTGGAATAAATATCTATCTGATTTTGAAAAATACATACCTCATGACAAAGGTCAACCGTTTTGGCAACAGCTAACTAGTAGAGAAGAGTTTGGTTTTATTCTTTCGAATTATAATTATCCTTGGGATTGGAAATATGTAACAGAAAATAGTTCTTCGGATATAATAATCAAATCATTTGAAGACAAACAATTAATTGAAAAATGGGATTGGAATGTTGCCACTACTAAATTATCTAAAACTGATATTGTAAATAATTTAGAAATTGGAACACCTTTTTGGGATTGGGACTTTATTATAAAAAATATTTTCACTGTTAGTGTTGATTTAAAACTAGAAGATGGTATACTCGCTAATATTGCGAGTTGTATATCTGTTCTTGATGATGAAAAGAAAAAAGAAATTTGGAAGATTTTAACTTCTGTATTTCCAATTGACATACTCTATAACTATATTGATGCCACTTCTACAAATATTACTTTTGAATGGGATTGGGATTATATTTCAGGACATAAACATATACCGACAGATTTAGTCAGCCTTAATAAATTTAAATATAAATTAAATTGGACTATACTTTCTGATAATGATTCAATTAAAACACAATTCAATCAAGCCAATTGGGGAGATGATAAAAAAGGATATTTAGTAAATCTTAAAAAATATTTGAATCAATTTTTAGACAAATGGAATTGGAAAGTACTCTCTACAAATCCTCATTTAAATTGGAATCGGAATATTTTGCGGGATTTTGTAAAACAAGATTGGGATTGGGACTATTTGAGTGAATATGGTGATTTTTTGAAAAAAGGAAAAAATGATACAGATGATTATTTAGTAAAACTTTTAAATCAATTTCCTATTGATTATGCTTCGTTTTCAAAACGACAAAATTTAATAATATCGTCTAACACAATTCAAGCTAAGGCAAATGAAAATTGGGACTGGATTGTACTATCTCAAAATCCTAAAGCTGAAATATCAAGTAGTTTATTAGTCGATCTAAAAGAAAAAAACTGGGATTGGATTACTTTATCCAAAAATTCGAAAGTTGAGATATCAAACGAGACCATTTTCGAACTAATGGATAAAGATTGGGATTGGAATTCATTATCTAATCGTTCTAAATTAATTTTCGATTTAGAATTTTTATCTAAAACTTTATCTAAAACATGGAACTGGAAAGTCGTTTCAAAGCATAAATCATTTATACCAACATTAGAAATCTTAACTCTAACTCAAAAATTTGAATTGGATTTGAAACATTTATCAAAACACTCAGACTTAAATCCAACACGTGAATTATTAGCGAAATTTGAGGACAAATGGGATTGGAATCATGTTTCAAAACAAAAATCTATTGATTTTAAAGACATTGATCTAATTTTACGTTTTATTGACAAATGGGATTGGACTTACCTTTGTGAATCTGGAAAGATTGACTTAAACAAAGAAACATTAGTTAATTTTAAAGAATACTTTGACTGGGATTTACTTTCTCAAAATACGAGTATTGAATTCACCAAAGAATTAATTCAAGAATATAAACCATTTTGGAATTGGAATCAATTGAAAAACAACAATCGAATTAATGAGTTATTAGGAGAATATGTTCAAGAAATTATTGAAGCATCCCCCAAATTAAGATTTATTACTAAAATTGCAGAACAATATTCTCCGTGGAAAGGTTCTGTTTATCATTTTACAAACATTGATAATGCTATACAAATAATTAAGAATAGAAAAATTCAAAGTCGAAACAAAGCAAATATTTTAGGGGATGCAGCGGGTAATGTCGTACATCGTAGAAGTGATGCTCATGAATATTCTAGATTTTATTTTAGACCTCATACACCAACACAGTTTTATAATGAGTTTTTAGGAAAAAACACTAATGACGGCTATAGAAATAGCAACTCCGACACTTGGGTTTCTTGGTACGAAAAAGCTCGTGGGTTGGGTTTTCCAAAATGTCCCTTACCCATTTTCTTTCGTTTTTCAATCCAAGAAATACTTTTGAAAACCAAAAACAAATGTTGCATTAGTAATGGTAATATGCAAACGACTTCAACATCTTTCGGTTCAATTGAATCAATGATCGACAAATTTGGTTTTGAAGACTTATTTTATACTCCAGGACAATACTCTACAAAAGAAGACTATAATAAGTACCGTGATTTCGCTCAACAAGAATTTCTAATTCAAGAAGAACTAGGTTTTGACGAATTGAATAATTTTGAAATAGTTTGCCCAACAGAAACAGATAAAAAAATGTTGATTTCATTAATTGGGAATGAAAACAGAGAACTATTCTCAAAAATTGTTGTTGACAGTAGTTATTACAACAATGAAAATCCTCGAATTAGAATCACAAACAATGAAACAGAAACTAGGATAGAATCTGAATTTAAAGGAGAAGGATACTTAAATCTCTATCCCTCAATCAAAATCAATCCGAACAGTATTATTACTGGTGATATCGAACGGATCAACAACGACAAATTGATTTTTAAATCTCATTTGGTTTTAAATAATTACCACGAAGATTTCAAAGTTACTTTTACAGATGAATCAAAAAGAGAATGGTTTATTTATCAAAATAATTAGAAAATATGGCTATAAAATATATACACGGTAACATTTTTAATTCAAAGTGTCAAACAATAGTAAATACAGTCAATTGTGTTGGTGTAATGGGGAAAGGAATTGCACAAGTCCATAAATTACGTTATCCAAAAATGTATTTAGAATATAAAGAACATTGCAAAAACAAACTAATTAAAACCGGTACTTTATGGTTGTATTCAAAACAACAAAATGCTCCATGGATATTAAACTTTCCAACCAAATTTCATTGGAAATATCCTAGCAAAATGGAATGGATAGAAGATGGATTAAGAAAATTCGTAGATACCTATAAAGAAAAAAAAATAACATCAATAGCATTCCCCTTACTTGGTACCCACAATGGAGGACTAGAAATCGAAAAAGTAAAAGTCTTAATGAACGAATATCTAAATAAGTGTTCAATTGAAATTGAAATTTACGATTATGACCCCAATGCAAAAGATGATTTATTTGAGCATTTTAAAATAAAATGGCTATCTATTGATTCTAATAATTTAAAAATTGAAACAGGTATTCAACCACAATATGCAAGGAAAATAAATGATATTATTGAGTCTGGAGAAGTCAATTCAATGATTTCACTAGCTAACTATGAAGGTATTGGCGAGAAAACTTTAGAAAAGGCATTTAATTATGTTTTGAATCTCAACCATCAAAATAATGCGCAAATGACATTTCCTCTAACGGATTAGCAATGTTAGAAGAATATTTTTATTAAGCATGACGCGCAATCAAGCGGTCTCCCTCCGGTCGCTTCCTTTGTTCCGCTCGGCTGTTCCAGTCGGTCGTCGGCAGAAAAAGCCTCCTTCCTCCGTTCCACAGGCACTTCACAGCACAAAAAAAGAGCAGCTCAGAAAAAGAGCAGCTCTTTTTTTGCGCTGTTTCGTTCCTCGTCTCCACACGGTCGCTTCCTACGTTCGTCGGGGCTAGTACATCCACTATACAGCTTCATTCCGTTTCACTCCGCAGGCTACGCTGCACTGCATTCCAGCAGTATTGCGTCTGTCGCCCCTTATTTTTTCAGCGGTTGCTCCTTCGCACAGCCATCGGGGTTGGCTCCGTTCCGTGAAAAACGTCACTTTGCCCTAAATCAAGGAACGCCTATCGGCTGCTTTTTATATTTTCCCCGCCGTTTCACGCTCGCAGTACTTCACTCCACTCCGTAAACTACGTTCCGTTCCCGTCCTGCGGTGGCTGTTCGATTGCCGCAACCCCGCCACTGCGCTCCTCGAAAAATAATAATCTCCACTACCGTTACGCTTATTATTTTCTGCGGTGCTTGGGGGTGTTTGATTGCCGTTTTCATAAGAACTCCCCCGCATAGAGCTAAACAACAACATCAGTCTTCGAAAAAAAATAAAAAAAGAAAGTAAAGGTAAGTTCCGGTTTTATAAAAAATACAAGTTCAAGCCCTACGGGTTTTAGAAAAAATCTCCACCCTCAATCTAAAATGTGCATTCCACAACATTATTCGGTTCGGGTAGTATTTTTTCTAAAAAACTCAATTTTTTAAAAACCTCCACTGAGAGATGACTTTCTTTTTTTCTTTTTTCTTTTTGAAAAATTTTAGGAAAGGCGGTTTCGACAAATCCTGCATTCATAAAAACGGAAAAACAGAAGGAAAACTAACTTTTAAATTCCGAAGCCATGCTAAATTTTATTATCAAAACCCACCGAAAAGGAACGTTTTATAAAGGAAACCAAATCTTTATTCTCAACAAAGGTTTGAATAGCGGCAAACCTCAAAAAGAACGATTCACGAATAGCTTTGTAATTCAATTTTCAAATCAAGAAGATGCAGAAACAGTTTATTGGTTGGCCTACAGTCTTTGGAAAGCCAAATTCTGGCACCAATCCCTTTGTGGTTCTGTAATTCCATTTTTGCGTATACATGATTTCAAGAAGCGCTTTTCGGTTAAAGTCAATGAAATGCTGGTGGATTTTGAGTTACACAAAAAACAGATCCAAGCGTTGAGGTTGTTGGAGCAAAAAGAGGAACAATTACTTCAGAATATTGTACTTATAAACGAAATGAGAAGAGTGATTTTGAGTCATTATTGTTTAAAGACTTGAAACAAAAAAAGCAAGTAACAAACATAAAATTGGAAAATAAAGTTTAAAAAACTACTTTTGATACTATCAAATGATAGTATCAATGAAACCTCCTTACGACATTACACCGAAAATTTTAAAATTGATTACCGCCATTTCCGAAAAAATCGGAGAGGTAAATGCGAATTACCTAAGTAAACAATCACCACAACTTCGAAAACAAAACAGAATTAAAACCATTCACTCTTCATTACAAATTGAGGGAAATACATTGACAGAAGAGCAGATTACAGCTTTGATCGATAACAAAAGAGTAATTGGCCCCGAAAAAGATGTACTTGAAGTTTTGAATGCCATTAAAGTCTATGACAAACTAAACCAATACAAATACACTTCAAACAAAAGTTTCTTAAAAGCGCATCATGATTTAATGAATGGCTTAATTGATGCTTCGGGAAAATACAGAAAGCAAGGTGTCGGAATTGTTAAAGGAACAATAGTAGAACATATCGCTCCACCTCACAAAAATGTTCCTTTTTTAATGAAGGACTTATTTGAATATCTTAAAGATAACGAGGAGTTAACATTACTAAAAAGTTGTGTGTTTCACTATGAAATGGAATTCATACATCCTTTTTTAGACGGAAACGGTAGAATGGGACGATTGTGGCAAACGTTGATTTTAATGTCTGAATACCCAGTTTTTGAGTTTCTACCGTTTGAAACTTTAATAAGTCATACTCAGGAGGATTACTACAAATCATTGGCACTAAGTGACAAAACTGGAAAATCTACTTTCTTTATCGAATACATGTTGGATGTAATTAACAAATCTTTAGAAACGTTACTCAATTACAACAATCGAATTTTAAAAGACATTGATCGATTAGAACATTTTGTAAACTTGGGAATCAAAGAATTTTCAAGAAAAGAGTATATGAATGTATTTAAAGACCTTTCATCCGCTACAGCGAGCAGAGACCTGAAAAAAGGAGTTGAATTAAATTTGTTTGAGAGTATTGGTAGCCAAAACAAAACAAAATATAGAGTCAAAGGTTAATGGTTTGGATGTTTTTATCCTAAAATGTATCGTTAGGTAACAACCAGTATAAAAACTCAAACAAAAAAATAAGTTAACGTGGTGAGGTCATTGAAAAGAAGGATTGTTTAGACTAAAATATTTTACATAAAAAAAATACTTAGAATGAACTTTAATTCTTATTTACTATCTAAGTTGCCTATAAATTTTTAATTATTTGATATAAAGTTGATATACGTTTGTGAAACATATAAAATAAATAATTAAATTAGTAATCTTTAACTTAAAAAAAATTAATATTAAAATGGGAAAATTTGTAATTAACAAAAGAACAAATGGCGAATTTCAATTCAATTTAAAAGCCAACAACGGACAAACAATACTCAGTAGTGAAGGTTATACAACAAAGCCCAGCTGTGATAATGGTATTGAATCTGTAAAACGTAATTCTCAGGATGACTCTAAGTTTGACCGCAAGATATCTTCAAACGGCAAACCTTATTTTAATCTTAAAGCTACCAACGGGCAAATTATAGGTACTAGTGAAATGTATGAAAGTGAGGCTTCTCGTGATAATGGAATTGCTTCTGTAAAAAGTAATGCACCTGATGCTACTATTGAAGACCAAACAAGCTAGTAGAATTTAATGCTGTTTCCGTTTTCAAAATACGTATCTTGTTTAAGAGATGAAGAATAGATCGATTTTGTTCTGGACATAGACAAACTAAAAAAAGCCTGATCTCACGACCAGGCTTTCATATTAATTCGAAAAAAGGTTACCAAGCCAAACCCGAATTATTTCTTTTTTGATTTTGTAAATCCTTTTAAAAGGAGCGAAACCGCAAAACTTACAATTGCGCCCAGTACCGCTAAGATAGTCGTTTTTAGAATATCTTCAGAAAGGATGTTAGGTACAACACTTAACAAAGTTCCTGAGGCGGTGCCGATTCGGAGGGAAATATTAGTCTCCATCACGAGGCTTATTTTGGTTCTCTTGCTTATTTGTGACTTTATCATCCACCGTCATTTGGCTTACTGCCGAAATAACCCCACCTGCAACGGCCAAATAACCTGCAACAGTCACGACAGTAGCCGGCAAAACAATTGGAGCAGCTATAACACTTCCACTGATGGCCAACAAAGCCAAACCAATACTTCTCAAAATCTTGAAAAACTTTGGAGTTGGTGCTTTTATTCTTTTGTAGGTTCAATTTATAAGTGCAACAGATATATTAAAAACACTTGGAGTTAGCCCCCAAGTGTTTAAGGTCAAAAGCCTAAATTTGTCTTGCATGAAAAAATATAAACAAT
>NZ_JBLVPT020000023.1:0-33239 GCF_048286795.2 Flavobacterium frigidum | reverse complement strand
TGACCGCAGTGCCTTGTCAGCCATTGCCATAGAAGCCAAAGAGAATCTAGGTATAGAAACCTATACCGCACTAGTAGACAAAGGATATCATAATGGCAAACAAATAGAAATCTGTAAACAAGCCAATATCACTACCATTGTAGCACAACCCGAACAAGGGAAAAGTAATCAAAACGGTACGACCAAGGATTATTTGGTAGCCCAATTTCAGTACCATCAAGACACCGATACCTACACTTGTCCGCAGGGCGAAACACTAAAAACCACAGGAAGTTGGCATAAGAAAACCACCGATAGAGACAGCTATAATTTTAAAAAATACCGAACCCCAAAATGCAAAGCATGTCCCGTAAAACATTTATGCACCAGTAGAGCATCAGGCAGAGAAATTGACCGAAGCCAATATGCCGATGCCGTAGAAGAAAACAACAAGCGCTATCATGAAAACCCACAGCTCTACCGCAAGCGCCAGGAAATAAACGAGCATATTTTTGGCACCATCAAACGCCAATGGGGTTACAATCACACCAATTTAACGGGATTGGAAAAAGTAAATGGAGAACACAGCCTGATTATGCTGGTCTATAACATCAAACGCAGTATCAATATCTTGGGCGTTCCCGATCTGATTGCCAAACTCAAAAAATGGAACTCACCTTACAAGGCAAAAGTCTTGTTTTTGCTAAAAACGAAGTATATAAAGCTGCAATTAGACTTCATTTTTTATCAAACTAAATTTGCAGCCTAAAAAAGGCGACTTCTTAAAAGACCTTATTTGAATTGTAGAGTCGTGAAATTTGAAGATTATATTAGAAAAAAGAGGTTTTTTCACAGCCTGACGTCCCGTGGCTTTCACGATGTTTGGGGATTAAATTAAGATTTATATTTCGGTTAAAGACTAAAAATAAAAGTACAAAACCATATTTAAATCAAGCCCAATACCCAAATATCTTGAAGCCACTGTTGTCATATCGGTTTTCTCTCCATTTTGGATTCGGAATCGATGTAAAACACAAGCTAAATGTCTGCATCTAAAACCAAGAATATAGGGTTGCTGAAACCAAAGCGCATACAAAGGAAAAGACCCAAATGTAATGAACCTTGGAAATTATTTTTTCATCATTTGAGATTGGTTTTTGAGTATCAATTCCGTCCCGTGATTGTAATGCATTATCTCGAATGTTATTCCGAAGACCAGTTAATGATATTATTTCGCCAAATGTCACGATTAGAGAGGCAAGGATTCCGAGTGCAGTTGATGTAATCGTGATTGAGTAAAACAAGTGTTTCATACAATTCATTTTTTCAGTATCAGCAAGTGATAGCATTATTCCTAAAAAACCAACCGCCATTGTGGTAACTGTTTTTACGTATATCATATACTTTTCATTTCGCTCATTTTGAACTCTATGAAATTCTTTTATATAAGCCTGTTCTTTTTCTGTAAACATATTTTTAAATTAAATTACTAATCATCGGTTCTTCGGAACCGTACTAAAACAAAAAAAAATGCAGGATTTAAAAATTCAAGACAAATTAATCTTTTTTGAGGCTAAAGAAGATTCAGAAAAGAAATTAGAATTAAAAGATAAAATATTACCATTAGTTAGTGGTTATACTTTAAATCAAATTCAATATGCTTTTAGATACGTTGAAAGTAGTCTTAAGGAGGAATATGTTATAAATCTTTCGGACTGATATTCTCAACAAGTTTAATATCTCTAAAATAAGTGCCATTTAAACATACTATTTCAGAGTTTTTTAGCCAAATACTATTTTCTGAGATACCTCCAATTAAATCTATGTTTAGGTAAAACTGTCTAGTAACTTGTCCTCTTGAACTTCCTGTGTTATTACAAGGCATAGCTGATACTTTTATAAATTGCATATTTTCTATTTTTCGTTATTTCTGTTTCGGTTTTTGGTTCTTATTTTTAGAGTTTTAAGATTGAGAGGGACGTGAATCCCTCTCAGCAGTCTACGACTTGGCTTTAGAATACGATTTGATTTGATTTAAATACAGATTTTAATGTGTCTTAACACTTATACCAAAGCGATGCGACCACTTTAATCAGTTTCACCAAGGAAGTTAATAAATCAACCCACTTGGAAATCTTTTCGAGTTTCCACATAATTTTCTTTAGCTTTTATACAGTCGCTGGACTGAAACAGGAAATAAGCTTCCTGTTCTTCTTAAAAACTTTGAGCATTAAACCCTATCATATTTGGTAGGGTTTTCTGTTTCGGTTCTCTAAACTGTATGACAACTAGTATATATGCGAAACAAACATTCGTGTATACACCCAAAATCGGGTAGATTGGCGAAGGTTTGTCTCGCTTTTTGTTTTTTCAAATATAGTAAATTTCTCTTATAAATCATCAAACGGACTTTTAATTTGTTGCAGACTTTTCGTACTTACGTGCGTGTAAATTTCGGTAGTTTTACTGCTGCTATGGCCTAATAATTCTTGAATGTAGCGTAAATCGGTACCACTTTCTAGTAAGTGTGTCGCAAAGCTGTGTCGCAACCAATGCAAGGTGGCGGGTTTTGTGATTCCTGCTTTTTTGAGCGCCTGTTTCAATATCAATTGTAAACTTCTGGCATCATAGGGTTGACCTTTGATTTGTCCTTCAAATAAGTACTTCATGGGTTTGTGAATGAGATAATATTCGCGCAGCATTTCTAAAATTTTGGGCGATAATGGAGCAATGCGATCTTTTTGACCTTTTGCTTTTTTTAGTAAAACCAAATTTCGTTTAGAGTCTATATGAACGGGTTGCAATGCTAATAATTCGCCACAGCGCAAGCCACAACTGTATATAAGCGAAAGCATCATTTTATGTTTGAGGTTGTTGTGGGCATTCAAGATTAGTTTTACCTCTTCTTTGCTTAGCACATTGGGTAATACTTTGGCGCGTTTGGGTCGGTGTATCTTGTCAATGTCAATTTTGGTGTCCAATACTATTTTAAAAAAGAGTTTGATGGCATTTACAATTTGGTTTTGATAGGATTCAGATAATTTTTTATCAAGGATGTAGTTGTTATTGAACAGGATTACATCATTGTTGTCTATTTCGGGGATTTTTTTTTCTGGAAAAAAGAGTAAAAATGTTTTTAAGGCCTCAGAGTACGTGGCTATGGTGTTCGGGCTATACCGTTTGGATTGCAACCATTGTTTGAATTTTTCTAAATAGTGTATGGCTTCCAGAGAAAGTTGCTCTACGTGTTGTGGTTGCAGTTCAAACTGGATTCTGTTTTCGATGGTGTCGGGTATGTGCCACAGTTTTTTTTGTTGACTCCATCTAGCGCCGCTTATTTGCTTGACTTGTTGAATGAGTTCTTGGTTTTTTTCGAAATAGAGTGCAATTCTATTTTCGTCTCTATGTTTTAAGGGTGTTGCTTTCCAGTTCATTGTGCCTTTTTTTTGGTGTTTAAAGATACATTTATTTTTAAGATTTTTACTTCATTTTGCGTTATGAATTGTTGCGTCTCTTTTTTTTTGTGTAAGGGATGATCCCGAGACTTCGGGAGGTATCCTTGTAGCGGAACGGAAAGATAAAGCCGAAAGCCCGACCCGAAGTTTTTACGCAGGGGTACACCCAAGAAGGAATTGAAGTTGTTTTGAGGGAATGAAGTGCAGAAAAATATTTTTTGATGTGGGTTTCAAATTAACCTATCTTTGCCAGCCGAACAATCGGGAGATATACGTTGCATAATTTTTTTGGCGCTGTGTTATTGTAGTGATAGGATAGGGTTTTTAAGAAAAATGTAGATAATACAATACAAAATGAAGTTTGATTTATTAAAAAAAGATCCGTTATCTAAGGCTAGAGCGGGAACTATTACCACCGATCACGGGGTAATTGAAACGCCAATATTTATGCCTGTGGGTACTGTTGCCTCTGTAAAAGGGGTGCATCAGCGGGAATTGAAAGAAGATATTAATCCTGATATTATTTTAGGAAATACGTATCACTTGTACTTGCGTCCGCAGACTGAAATTCTAGAAAAAGCGGGTGGTTTGCACAAGTTTATGAACTGGGACAGAAATATATTGACAGATTCTGGCGGGTACCAAGTGTATTCCTTGAGTGCCAATAGAAAAATTAAGGAAGAAGGGGTAAAGTTTAAATCGCATATTGATGGTTCGTACCATTTTTTTACACCCGAGAATGTGATGGAAATTCAGCGTACCATAGGTGCCGATATTATCATGGCATTTGATGAATGCACGCCTTATCCTTGTGATTACAACTATGCGAAGCGCTCTATGAAAATGACGCACCGTTGGTTGGATCGTTGCATCAACCACTTGGATACTTTACCCTTTAAATATGGGTACGAGCAAACTTTTTTTCCTATTGTACAAGGAAGTACCTATAAAGATTTACGCGCACAATCAGCAGAATATATTGCTAATTCCAACCAACAAGGAAATGCCATCGGCGGCTTATCTGTAGGGGAACCTGCAGAGGAAATGTATGCCATGACTGAGGTGGTGTGTGAAATTTTGCCAGAGGACAAACCAAGGTATTTGATGGGTGTGGGAACGCCTATTAACATTCTTGAAAACATAGCTTTGGGTATTGATATGTTTGATTGTGTGATGCCTACTCGTAACGCCCGCAACGGAATGTTGTTTACCGCTAATGGAACCATCAATATTAAAAATAAAAAGTGGGAAGCTGATTTTTCTCCTGTAGATGAGATGGGAATCACTTGGGTAGATACTGAATATACTAAAGCGTATTTGCGCCATCTTTTTGCTGCCAATGAATACTTGGGGAAACAAATTGCTACGATACACAATCTTGGTTTTTATATGTGGTTGGTTCGTGAAGCTAGAAAACATATCTTAGCAGGTGATTTTAAGCCTTGGAAAGAAATGATGGTGAAGAATATGAACCAACGATTGTAGTAATGTTTAAAGTTTTTTTAGTTTAAAGTTTAAAACTCTTTGTGTGAATTTGCAACTGTACTAAACCTTAAACTTTTAAACCTTAAACCTTAAACTTTTTTAAATGCTAACAATAATAGACAAATACATCCTTAAAAGATATTTAGCCACATTTGCGGTGATGCTGTTGTTGTTTATCCCCATCGGAATTGTAGTTGATGTATCTGAGAAGATCAATAAAATGCTGGAGAATAAAATCCCGTTTTTAGATATTGCTTTGTACTACTATAACTTTACGATTTATTTTGCGAATTCTCTTTTTCCGATATTTTTATTTTTATCGGTGATTTGGTTTACTTCAAAACTAGCCAATGACACTGAGATTATCGCTATTTTGAGTTCCGGAATTTCATTTACGCGTTTTTTACGGCCGTATATTATTGGTGCTTCTATAGTTTCTGTTTTTGTACTGTTGATGGGTTTCTTTGTGGTTCCAAAAGCCAGTGAAGGCTTCAATAATTTTAGGTACACGTACTTAAAAGGAGGCGGTAAAGAGGCGATGCTTGGCGACAATACCGATGTGTACCGACAAATTAGCGATGACGAGTTTATTTATGTAAATAGTTTTAATGCCGAATCTAAAACGGCTTTTAATTTTTCATTAGAAAAGTTTAAAAATCAGAAACTAGTGCATAAAATTACTGCTTCCAGAATTAAATACGACCCAAAGAAACGTAAGTATACCTTATACGATTATACGAAAAGAACGGTAGGTGAGACCAATGATGTTATTGTAAAACTCCCAGAAAAAGAGGTTGTTTTTAATTTTGATCTAGAGGATTTAGCGCCAGTGGTTTACATTGCTGAAACGTTGAGTTTAGGAAAATTAAACGCCTTTATTAAAAAAGAAAAAGCAAGAGGTTCCTCTACTATAAATGTGTATTTGGTGGTGTTGTATAAAAAATACAGTGTTCCAGTCTCAGCATTTATTCTTACTATTATTGCAGTTGCAGTTTCGGCTATGAAGCGACGAGGCGGTATGGGTACCAATTTAGCAATAGGGATTGCATTGGCTTTTGCCTTTGTATTTTTTGATAAAATCTTTGGAGTATTGGCAGAGAAATCCAGTATTCCGCCTATGTTAGCCGTTTGGTTACCTAATATTGCCTTTGGAATTTTAGCCCTTTATTTACTACGAAATGCAAAACGATAATTTAAAAAGTTATTTAAACCTCCATCTGATTGTTTTTATTTGGGGTTTTACGGCCATTTTAGGCGCTTTAATCACCATTACAGCAGATGCTTTGGTTTGGTATCGCATGTTTTTTGCCGCTGTTTTTTTAGCGTTGTTTTTGGTGTTTAAGAAAAAATCGTTTCAAATTCCCTTAAAGTCGTTCCTTAAATTGATTTTCGTCGGTTTATTGATTGCGTTACACTGGATCTTTTTTTTTAAAGCGATTCATGTGTCTAATGTGTCTATAACACTATCGGTTTTTTCATTGGGTGCCTTCTTTGCATCTATTTTAGAGCCACTCTTTTATGGTCGAAAGGTTTTGTGGTACGAAGTCTTTTTTGGACTTGTAATTATTGCTGGATTAGCACTGATTATGAAAGTCGAAATCAACTACCTTGACGGAATGTTGTATGCTTTAGCATCGATCATATTAGGGGTTTTGTTTACACTCATGAACGGTAAACTTATTGCAGTTCACGATCCCTCGGTAATCTCTTTTTATGAATTCCTGGCAGGTGTCACCTTTATAACCATTTACTTTTTGTTTCAAGGGAAATTCACGACAGAATTTTTTGTTTTGACTGCAAATAATTGGACTTTAATATTGATTCTGGCTTCTGTTTGTACTGCCTATGCTTTTACGGCTTCGGTCAAAGTGATGCAAAAACTAACTCCATATACCGTCATGTTGACGACCAACTTAGAACCTGTTTACGGCATTATTCTGGCTTATTTTATCCTTGGCGGAAAAGAGAAAATGAGTTTTGAATTTTACATTGGCGCACTGATAATTGTAATTACAGTAATCCTGAACGGTGCGATTAAACACTACCAAAAGGGCAAAACAGTTTAAGAAATTCTTGCTTTATTGAAGCAAACTTTTATACATAAATAGATTATTTACCTTTTTGAACGATTTAAAATTTTATATTTGCCGTTCGAAATAAAAACAAAAACGCAAAAATCCTATGGAATATTTAGATTTTGAGCTTCCAATAAAAGAACTAGAAGAGCAGTTAGACAAATGTCTTATTATTGGTCAAGAATCGGATGTTGATGTAACGAATACTTGCAAACAAATCAACAAAAAGTTAGAAGAGACTAAAAGACAAATTTATAAAAACTTGACCGCTTGGCAACGGGTACAACTTTCTCGTCATCCTAATAGACCTTACACTTTAGAACACATTACGAATCTTACTAAAGGGACTTTCTTAGAACTTTTTGGAGATAGAAATTTTAAAGATGACAAAGCCATGATTGGTGGTTTAGGTCAAATAGATGGACAATCATTCATGATTGTAGGTCAACAAAAAGGAATCAATACTAAGATGCGTCAGTATAGAAATTTCGGGATGGCAAATCCAGAAGGTTATAGAAAAGCGTTGCGTTTAATGAAAATGGCAGAGAAATTTGGCATTCCGGTTTTGACGTTGATTGATACTCCCGGAGCTTATCCCGGTTTAGAAGCCGAGGAGCGTGGGCAAGGAGAAGCCATTGCCAGAAACATATTTGAAATGATTCGTTTAAAAGTGCCTATCATCACCGTAATTGTTGGCGAAGGAGCTTCTGGTGGAGCATTAGGAATAGGTGTAGGTGATAAAGTATACATGATGGAAAACACTTGGTATTCTGTTATTTCTCCAGAGTCATGTTCTTCTATTTTATGGAAAAGCTGGGAATACAAAGAACAAGCTGCCGAAGCTTTAAAATTGACATCAGCTGACATGAAAAAACAAAAATTAGTTGATGATATTATACCAGAGCCTTTGGGTGGAGCACACTACGATAGAGCCACTACTTTTAAAACAGTAGAACAATATATCATGAAAGGTTTTAATGAATTGAAAGACTTATCAACAGCTGAATTAATCGCTCAAAGAATGGAGAAATACAGTAAAATGGGTGAGTATAAGGAGTAAAAGCTTACAAAATTATCTTTAATCCGAAGCCTTACCATTTCGGATTTTTTTTTGGTTATAAACAAAAAATAGTTATTTATAAACAATTATTTGTAACAACTCGATCTCAATATTTTTTTAATTTTTGCTACTTTCGCTCTATGGAAAATTTCAGAAATATAAACCCCGTAAAGGTGGATAAAACAACAATTATAAGTTTAGAAAAGGGGAAATTGCCTCCTCAGGTTCTCGATTTAGAAGAGGCGGTGCTGGGTGCCATGATGATTGATAAAAAAGGGGTAGATGATGTCATTGATATTTTACAACCTGATGCTTTTTACAAAGACGCACACAAACATATTTTTGAAGCTATTGTTCAGCTTTTTACCGAGACGCAGCCCATTGACTTATTAACTGTTTCGGCCCAATTAAAGAAAAACGCAAAATTAGATCTGGCCGGTGGAGATTTTTACCTGATTCAGCTTACGCAAAAGATTTCTTCTTCGGCGCATATTGAATTTCACTCCAGAATCATTTTACAAAAATTTATTCAGCGTAGTTTAATTCGAATATCATCAGAAATCATCGAAGATTCCTATGATGAAACTACCGATGTTTTTGATTTATTAGACAGAGCTGAGTCTAAACTCTACGAAGTAACGCAGGGAAACATAAAACGAAGTTCAGAAACGGCGCAGAGTTTAGTACTGCAAGCCAAAAAAAGAATCGAGGAAATTGCTGGTCAAGAAGGATTGAGCGGTGTAGCAACTGGTTTTGATAAATTAGATAAGATAACTTCGGGCTGGCAACCAAGTGATTTAATTATTATTGCAGCAAGGCCAGCGATGGGTAAAACTGCATTTGTATTATCGATGGCTAGAAATATGGCTATTGATTTTGGAATGCCAGTAGCTTTATTTTCGTTGGAGATGGCATCAGTTCAGCTGATCACCCGTTTGATTTCCTCCGAAACGGGACTTTCATCAGAGAAGTTGCGTACCGGTAAATTAGAAAAACACGAGTGGGAACAATTGAGTACCAAAGTGAAGAATTTAGAAAAAGCACCGTTGTTTATTGATGACACCCCTTCGTTGTCTATTTTCGATTTACGGGCTAAATCAAGACGTTTGGTTTCGCAACACGGAATCCGAATTATAATTGTCGATTATTTGCAATTGATGACCGCTGGAGGAAACGGAAAAGGGGGCGGAAATAGAGAGCAGGAGATTTCTACTATTTCCCGAAACTTAAAAGCATTAGCCAAAGAATTGAATGTTCCTGTTATTGCCCTTTCACAATTATCACGTGCCGTAGAAACCCGTGGTTCTAGTAAAAGGCCTTTATTATCGGATTTACGTGAATCTGGGGCGATTGAGCAAGATGCCGATATTGTTTCGTTTTTATACCGTCCGGAATATTATAAAATTGACGAATGGGATGATGATGAAGCTTCGCCAACAGCAGGACAAGCCGAAATTATGATTGCAAAACACCGTAATGGTAGCATAGAAAACGTTCGATTAAAGTTTATAGGGCACCTCGGGAAGTTTGATAATCTGGAGGATTTTAGTGGAGGTTATGACGATTTACCATCGAGTATGAATCAAGAGGACAATCCTTTTATTACAAAAAATTTACCATCAGCAAATGATGCTTTCGGGAGTAATTTGAATGATTTTGATGATGACAGTGATGTTCCTTTTTAATAGTTTGTTTTAGTTGTATAATATGCCCTCAATGAAAATTTTGTGGGCATTTTTTATTAAAAGTATCAGTATATTTTTAATAAATTAGAATGTTCTTTTTGTGAAAAAAATTGAATAAATTAGCTACGCTTATTTAGTAAAGTAAGTTCTATAAAACTAACCTTAAAACACACACACAATTATGGACAACGAAAATTTCCCTGGGTCAATTGAAATTTTATTGCAAACTGCCGAAAAATGGACCAAAGCGTTTCAAAACAATATTGAAATTGAGGATTCTAAAAAGAAAGTAAATGCTTTTTTAATTCCAAGAGAAAGTCTTGAAGCAGTATTAGCTCTTAAAACAGAAGCTGTGCGTGCCTATATGGGTATAAATGATAATAATGAAGAAACGCTCTTGTTTGTAGGAGCAAACAAAGATGAAACTGGGATTTACAGAGACGTTTTTGGAACTTCGGAAACTGAAAAAGAGCCTAACGTAGATGAAGATATTAGTATTGTGTATGATGCTTCTAGACCTTGTCCTCCATATGGAGATCCTAACAGTCCACTTCAAAATTGATACTAATAAATTTGATATTTGTTTATTTAGGATATTTTATATTACTACTAAACTTTTTTTTATACTGGGGAGGTTTTTCTAAATATGGGAAAACCTTTCAGTATCTTATTTATTATCTTACAGTTTTAGTGATTGTACAAGTAAGTATGGAAATTTTAGTACTTCAAAGTATAGATAATTTATATTTCATTCACGTTTACTTTATAGGTCAGTTTTTGTGTTTGGGATTTTTTTATAAAACATTAATGAAGACAAAATCACAAGTTGCCATAATACAATACAGTATGCTTGCAGGTTGCGTAATACTTATAGTTGATTATGGATTCAATCCTGAACAATTTTTTAAGTTTAATTTACTTGAAATTGCTCTTACCTCATTACTTGTAGTTTTATATGCCGTAATGCATTTGTACAACATGTTGTTAGAGAAGAAGGAGTATTATTATTTAACCATAGGAATAATTATATATTTATTAGCAAGTACTGTTTTATTTTTTGTAGGAAATTTAACAATTGGTTTGAGTGAAGCTGTTAAGTTTTTGACCTGGACGTTAAATTCATTTTTCGTTATTGTTTATCAGTTGTTTATACTTTTCGAATGGAAAAGAAGTTTTTACAAAAAAGCAATTAAAAACTAAATTATGTTGAAAAATCTAGCGAATGAGAAAGAAATAGTAGAAATTATATTTTACATCTCTGGTTTTTTTATAGTCATTGCGGTGACTTTAATTATATTTTTCTATTTTTCAAGAAAGAAAATTATTCAAAAGGAATTAGAAAAGAAAGACTTAGAAATTCAGTATCAAAAGGAACTTTTAAGTGCCGTAATCATTACGCAAGAAGAGGAACGCAAACGTATTGCACAAGATTTACATGACGATATTAGTTCTAAGCTAAATATAGTTTCCTTAAACAGTTACTTGCTTACGGCACCTAACTTAACCGAAAATGAAACACTTGGGATTACAAAAACTATAATTGAGCTCACGAGCAAAGCACTTGATAGTTCAAGAAAAATTGCTCACGGGCTGCTGCCTCCCGTTTTAGAAAAATTTGGACTTCATGCCGGAATTGAAGAATTGTGTTTAGAATTCAGTAGTTCTAGAGCGGTGGAAGTAACGTATGAAAATAAAACGAACTTTGACATTACTGATAACGACAGGCACTTGCATGTATTTAGAATTTTGCAGGAATTAATGAACAATTCGTTGCGTCATGGAAAAGCATCTCATATTTCGATTGTTATCGAGGACATACAAGAAATGAAAACATGCACGTATCAAGATAACGGAATAGGTTTTGACAGCATTAATATCGATAATCAAAAAGGATTAGGAATGAAAAATATAGAAAGCAGAGTTGCTTTTTTAAAAGGAGAAATGATCCTAGAGAGTGCAGTAAATAAAGGAGTTTCGGTACTTTTTAACTTTTAAAATGAGAGACGCTATCAAAATAATATTAGTCGATGATGAAGTCCTTTTTAGAAAAGGAATCTCCTTCTTGTTGGGACGCGAAGCTAATATTGATATTATTTTTGAAGCCTCAAATGGGGAGGATTTGATTTTTTATTTACAACACAACACCAATAATCATCCAGATATTATTATCATGGATTTAAAAATGCCTGTAATAAATGGTGTTGAGGCTACCAAGATTATTAGAAAGGAATTTCCAGAGCTGAAAATCATTGCACTTACTAGTTATGATTCTAAATCTTTTGTGGCCAATATGATAGATGTTGGAGCAGTTTCCTACTTGATAAAAAATGCTACTCCACAAGAATTACTCACTACAATAAATGAAGTAGCTTCAAAGGGTTTTTATTACACGGATTATGTAATGAAAATTATTCAAGACGATGTTTTGACAACTAAAAAAACTAAAAGTAATTTCGATTCTAACTTTCTTAGTCCACGTGAGATAGAAGTACTTAAACAGATCTGTCTTCAAAAAAGTACGGCAGAAATTGCGGATCAACTCTTTATTAGTCCCAGAACGGTCGAGGGACATCGCAACAATTTACTCTTAAAAACCGAATCTCGGAATATAGCTGGATTAGTAGTTTATGCTGTTCAGAATTCACTTTTACAATTGAATGATTAATGAGTTGAATTCAATGTTCAATAATTTTTGGAATGTCTGTTGTATTAGCTAGTTGTAGTTTTGGGCTCAATAGAAGTCTTTAATTCATATTTTGCAGTATACTAAGTCTACATTTGAAGTTGTTTTCACTAATTTTTTCACGGAATCTTTGCCTCTTAAATTTTTCAAATACGATACTAAAAAAGTCGAATGTTTACTTGTCTTTAATTCAGTATCATATTCAGTATCATTACGTATAAAATCGTTAGAAATTATAGTAAGTTGTTCCTCTATCAGGTCACAATCGAAATACTCAATGTTTTCTGCTGTCAAATTAGTATGCCTTAATGCAAAACAAATTCTGTTATCGACTTTACTAACTGCTAGATTTTTTATAAAATCCGAATAAAAAGGATTGGCGATAGGACCAAAACCAATTTTAAACTTACCTTTTCTCAGTATGCCGTGTTCAATATCATTTAAGGAAAGTACTGAGCCCGCAATTTTGATTCTTTTAAGATCAAAAATTTTAGTATTTTGATTGAGATCATTGGAGATGATGAGGTAGAAAGCATTGTAAACATTGATCCAAAATGCTTTTTTTAAATCATCAGTATCTAAGTTTTTTTCAAGTTTTACTGGATCAATATAGAAAAATTGTCTTCTCATTGAATCAGTATCTATTTCTAAATTAGCCAAATAAAAAATCTCTTCTGCTAAAGTGTTGTAGTAGTTTTTCACAATAATTAGGTGCTGTATTTGGGGATTTAAAAAAAGTTTTTATTTAAAAATAAAATGATAACACAAATAATAAAAGGTAACAATTAGCGCTATTAAGACCGCTATTGCTGCTTTTTTTACAAGATCCATTACACTCGCTTTTCTATTTTTTTCGGGATGATTTAATACTAAATTTTTCATGGTAGTAGATTAAGTTTATGTGTCAAATTTATAGATAGAAAATGGTTTGGCTATACGTAGTTTTACGTGTTTTTATTATAAACTATTCTAGAAGAAATATTTAATGAAAGATTAAAGCATTTAAATGACTTACTTTCTATCTTTGAGGTATAAAATCTTAAATCGATGTATAAAGCATTTCTCTATACGTTTCTTCTCTTGCTAACGATAACAGTAAAAGCTTCTTTTATTTTGTTGCCAATGGATGAAACTAGCCAAAAAAACCATCTCAAAGCATACGGAATCACCTATTGGTGTTTAAATAAAAATTACAAAGCCAGTTGGTTGTTGAACTATCGCGGGGGGTCTTTTCTATTGCCTGATGCGGATGAAATTCGCAAAGAGTGTCAAATTCGTGGTGTGAGTTTTGAAGTAATTTCAGATGGTGATGAAGTAGCGATTTTAAATGAAATATCAAGTCCTTCTCAAAATATGGAATCTGTGATACTTGAAAAAGCACCTAAAATTGCGGTTTATACACCAAAAGGCAAACAGCCTTGGGATGATGCAGTTACTCTGGTGTTAACGTATGCCGAAATTCCTTTCACACCTATTTATGATGAAGAAGTTTTAAGTGATCAATTGTTGCTTTATGATTGGTTGCACTTGCATCATGAAGATTTTTCAGGGCAATACGGTAAATTTTATGCAGCTTATAAAAATGCGCCGTGGTACATTGAACAAAAAAAAGATGCTGAAGCATTAGCAACCAAACTTGGTTTTACTAAAGTTGCGGTAGAGAAAGGTGCTGTAGCCAAAAAAATAAGGGATTTTGTCATAGGCGGTGGCTTTATGTTTGCAATGTGTTCAGCAACGGACAGTTTTGATATTGCACTCGCAGCTGATGGTGTTGATATTTGTGAAACCATGTTTGATGGAGATCCTAGTGAAGGCAACTACCAGTCTAAAATGAATTACAGTAATTCATTTGCATTCAAGGATTATATATTAGAAAGAAAACCAGAACAATATGAATTTTCAGATATTGATATGACTCCTAAGCGCCGAGTTCCTGTAGATAAGGATTATTTTACATTGATGGAATTTTCTGCAAAATGGGATCCAATTCCAAGCATGCTTTGTCAAAATCACACGCAATTAGTCAAAGGATTTATGGGACAAACGACTGCTTTTGATAGCGCATTAGTGAAGTCTAATATTTTAGTGATGGGAACTTGTGAGTTGAATGGTGAAGTCCGATATTTAAATGGACAAAGAGGGAAAGGCATGTTTACTTTTTATGGCGGTCATGATCCAGAGGATTTTCAGCATCAAGTAGGCGATCCTCCTACGGTTTTGGATCTGCATCCCAATTCTCCTGGCTATCGCTTGATTCTAAATAATGTCTTGTTTCCGGCAGCAAAGAAAAAAAAGTTAAAAACTTAATTTCTCCATTTTAAATATATCAAAGTCTGTTACATGAATTATAAAGTCATTTTACAAGAAATATATAACGAATCTAAAAAACGCCCATCACAAGGGAAGGTAACTTCTTCTATTCCTGAATTAGCTAAAGTAAATCCAGATAAATTTGGGATTCATTTAACAACAATTGAGCAAGAAGACTTTGCGGTAGGGGATAGTAATGAAAAATTTTCTATACAAAGTATTTCTAAAGCTTTGACAGTCGCATTGGCATTTTCTTTTTTGGATGAGAAAATATGGAAGCGTGTGGGAGTAGAACCTTCAGGGAGTGCTTTTAATTCATTAGTACAATTAGAATATGAAAAAGGAATTCCACGAAATCCTTTTATTAATGCAGGCGCAATAGTTATAGCAGATATGCTTGTGACTCATTTAGAAAATCCAAAACAAGATTTTCTGGATTTTATAAGAATGATTTCAGGAAGTACAACAATAGATTTTAATTTAAAAGTAGCACAATCTGAAAAAGACACTCGTTTCAGAAATGCCGCTTTGGCTAATTTTTTAAAATCTTTTGGGAATATAGATAATGATGTTGACGAAGTTTTGGATTTTTATTTTCATCAGTGTTCTATAGAAATGACATGCAAAGAATTAGCTTATTCCTTTTTCTTTCTAGCCAATGAAGGAAAAACTAAAGCTGGAATACCAATTTTAACTAAAAGCCAAGTAAAGAGACTCAATGCCTTGATGCAAACCTGTGGTTTCTATGATGAATCAGGAGAATTCACCTATAAAGTAGGATTGCCTGGTAAAAGCGGAATAGGAGGAGGAATTGCGGCTTTGTTTCCTAAAAATTTCGTGGTTGCCACATGGAGTCCGAGATTAAATGAAAAAGGAAATTCAGAGTTAGGGATGCATGCATTAGAAGTATTGACAACTAAAACCGAAATGTCAATTTTCTAAAAATACAGGTATTAAGGTATGAATTTTAGCCCTGATTAAGCCGATATCCTTTGAGAGGAACGAACAAAGATAAAGGCGAAAGCAGGAAATAGCTCCTAAATTAAAAGCATCATTTATTGGGGTAAAAGTTTGATTAAAAAACAAACAAAAACTACTTGTTACAGTAGCTTTTGTTATTTATTGAAAAAAATTAGACGATCCCATTCTCGTTTTCTTTGTCTAAATATTCTTGTACAATTTCGATCGCATTTGTAACAACATCGCTCAATGCAGTGATAAAGCTTCCTTCTTCGGCGCTATTGATTGCATGTTTAATAGCTTCAACTTCTTTGGGAATGATTTCGTGAGTAATGGGTCTGCCAGACTCTGATATTCCCTCAAGTAATAATTTATTAATCTCAGCTTCTGTTCTACCTCTTAAGTGTTTTTCTTGTCGTATGATAATATGATCAAACATGCGTCCTGCAATTTTTGCACATTCTTTAATATCTTCATCACGACGGTCACCAACTCCAGCAATAATTCCAATTTTTTTCGTGGCTTGCACACTTTGCAAATAGTCTTCAACACCTGCATAACCAGAGGCATTGTGAGCAAAATCAATTAATACTTTGAATTTTTTAAACTCAAATATATTCATACGTCCAGGAGTTTGTGCTGCACTTGGAATGAAAGTTTGCAACGATAAGCTAATATCTTCGGTTTTAAATCCCCATAAATAACTTGCCAAAGTGGCAGCAAGTACATTTGCAATCATGAATTTAGCTTTTCCTCCTAATGTTAGTGGAACGTGACTGGCGCGTTCAATTCGGATTTTCCATTCCCCTTTCTTGATGGTAATATATCCATTTTCATAAACGGCAACTGTTTTTCCTTCGGCACATAGTTTTTTGATAAATTCATTGTCTTCGCTCAAACTAAAGTAAGCGACATTACAATTCAAATCTTGACCTATTTTTATACAATGCTCATCGTCTCCGTTTAAAACTGCCCAACCATTTTTCTTGATACTTTTTACTACAGTAGCTTTTACTCTCGCTAAATCATCTAAGGTATGAATGTCATTTAAACCCAAATGGTCTTCTTGAATGTTAGTAATAACTCCAATATCACATAGACTAAAACCCAAACCAGATCGCAGGATTCCGCCTCTGGCAGTTTCCAGAACAGCAAATTCTACCGTTGGATCTTTCAAAATGTACTCTGCGCTTAGTGGTCCAGTAGTATCGCCTTTTTCCATCATGTGATTTTGAATGTAAATCCCATCAGAAGTAGTGAATCCGACCTTAAAACCATTATTTTTTACAATATGTGCTAAAAGTCGGGTAGTAGTAGTTTTTCCATTGGTTCCTGTAACGGCAATAATAGGAATTCGACACGATTTTCCCGGAGGATACAGCATATCGATTACCGGAGCCGCTACATTTCTTGGTAAACCTTCAGAGGGAGCAAGGTGCATTCTAAAACCAGGAGCTGCATTGACTTCTAGGATAACGCCTCCGTTTTCCTTTAATGGTTGTGTCAAATTTTCGGCCATTATATCGACTCCACACACATCAAGCCCTATGACTCTTGAAATACGTTCAGCAAGAAAAATATTCTCTGGGTGCATCATATCAGTAACATCAACTGATGTGCCTCCAGTACTTAAGTTTGCTGTAGATTTTAGGAATACAATTTCACCAATTTTAGGAATGGTTGCTAAGGTATAGCCTAGTTTTTCTAGTAAATCTTCAGTGTCACGATCAACATCAATTTGAGTCAGTACATTTTCATGACCATACCCTCTTCTAGGATCTAAGTTTGTGGTAGTAATTAATTCTTGAATAGTAGCTGTTCCGTCACCAACTACATGAGCAGGAACTCGCTTTGCCGCAGCAACTAATTTGTTGTCAATGACCAATATTCTATAGTCGAATCCCGTAATAAATTTTTCTACAATGATGCGTTTGCTGTATTCTTTGGCGAAAGCCAAACCAGAAACCGCATCTTCCCAATTTGTAACATTGATAGAAGCTCCTTTTCCGTGATTTCCATCCAATGGTTTTAACACGATTGGGTAGCCAATTTTTTTTATGGTCTCTGCCAAATCGTCTTCGTTTACACAAATGCTTCCGCTGGCAACAGGAATCGATGCCATATCCAACATTTTTTTGGTAAGTTCTTTATTGCATGCGATATCAACAGCGATACTACTTGTTTTACAGGTAATGGTAGCTTGAAAACGCATTTGATTGATCCCATATCCCAGTTGTACTAATGAATTTGTTCCCAATCGTATCCAAGGAATATCTCTAGAAACCGCTTCTTCTACTATACTTCCGGTACTTGGCCCAAGCCGAACACGTTCCCGTATTTCGCGCATTTTCTGTAAGTCGGCATTCAAATCATAATCAGTTCCTGCGATTAAGGCTTCAGCAATTGCGACTGAAGATTCCGCAGCAAAAAGCCCTACATTTTCTTCGGTATAGCTAAACACTACATTATAAGTTCCAAGTGTTTTAGTTTCTCTAGTTCTACCAAATCCCGTTTCCATTCCAGCTAGAGACTGTATTTCTAGGGCAATGTGCTCAATGACATGTCCCATCCAAGTACCACGTTCTACTCTAGAAAAAAATCCGCCACGACATCCTTCAGAGCAGCGATGCTCAATCAGTGAGGGAAACATAGTCTCGATTCGTTCTCTAAATCCCTCGATTTTATTGGTGGGAAACTGTTCCATTTCTTCTAAATCCAAACGCATTTGGATTAATTTTTTTCTACGAATGCTCCAGATATTTGGTCCGCGAAGTGCTTGTATTTTGATGATTTTCATAAAATGAAACTATTAATTGTATATTGAAATTGGTTTTTGTTTGGCTAGAATTTAAAAAATTAAAATGAAGATTTATCGGGATTTACAAGATGCTGACCAGAATTTTAAAATTTCATTTTAATAAATCGAATATATTGCTTTATAGGACTAAAACAAAATTTATTTTTTTCAATATCTTTTGATTTTAAAGGTTTAAAACTTAAAAAAACGAAAAAGTACAAGTGCTTCTTTTAACTTTTTAGTTATTTTTGTCAAATGAATATATTAGGAAAACTTATAATAATAGGCGGTGCAGTAGATAAAGGGAGTTTTACCGAAACCGATTTTGATAAAATTGCTAAAAACAATTTAAACTTTTTTGAGACGGGTATTTTAAAGCGAATACTAAACGAATCCAAGCATAAAGAGCAATCAAGAATTGAAGTAGTCACCACTGCTTCGATCATCCCAAAAGAAATAGGTCCAGAATATGTAAAGGCATTTGAATATTTGAATGCAAAGAATGTTGGCATCCTTACAATCGAAAGACGTGAGCAAGCCGCTGACGAAGAAGTTTTGACTCGATTAAAAGCAGCTGATATTGTAATGTTTACAGGTGGAGATCAATTGCGATTGACTTCTATCCTTGGAGGAACAGCTTTTCATGATATTTTACTGGATAAGTATCACAATGAGGAATTTATTTATGCTGGTACATCAGCAGGAGCGGCTGCAGCCTCTAATACAATGATTTATCAAGGCAGTAGCTCCGAGGCTTTATTGAAAGGTGAAGTAAAAATTTCAAGTGGTTTAGGGTTGATTGATGGTGTAATTATCGACACTCATTTTGTACAACGAGGCAGAATTGGAAGGCTTTTTCAAGCTGTCGTGGGTAATCCAAGAGTTTTAGGAATAGGTCTTGGAGAGGATACAGGTTTATTAATTACCCACAATACTCAAATGGAAGCCATCGGATCTGGATTAGTTATTTTAGTAGATGGTCGTGAAATAAAAGATACGAATTTAACTAAAGTCGAATTAGGGCAGCCCATCTCGATTTCTCATTTAGTAACGCACGTAATGAGTAAATTTGATACCTACAATCTCGAAACGCATAAAATGCACATTCAATCTTCGCACTACGTATAAAACATAGTATCTTTTTCATTGCACATTTAAACGTATAAACGGAACTCTAAACAGTATGAAAGTAATCCTACATGGAGGTTTTTTTTCGGAATCTTCGACTAATATTGAAACTAAGATAGCCAAACAAAATGCCTTAGAACGTATTGTGAAATTGTCCTATACTTTTCTAGAAACCCATTCAGCAGTAGAAACTGTTGTTTATGCAGTTACGCTTTTGGAAGATGATGAATTGTTTAATGCAGGTATGGGTTCCCAAATTCAAAGTGATGGAAAAATTAGGATGAGTGCTGCAATCATGGATGGAGCAACTCAGAAAATGAGTGGCGTTATCAATATTGAAGAGGTAAAAAACCCCGTGCAAGTGGCTCAAATATTAATGCAATATGATGATAGGATTTTAGGAGGTAGTGGAGCCACACATTTTGCAAGAAAGAATGGTTTTGAACCTTTTTCTACTGAGATTCCGCAGCGTAGGGCCGAATATGAGGCGAAATTGAAAACATTTGGGACGGGAACAGTAGGTTGTGTTGTTTTAGACTCGAAAGGAAAAATTGCTGTTGCAACTTCAACAGGAGGAAAGGGTTTTGAAATTCCGGGACGCATCTCAGATTCAGCTACTGTAGCCGGAAATTATGCTAATGAATTTTGTGGTGTAAGCTTGACTGGAGTAGGCGAAGATATTGTGAGTAATGCTACTGCGACAAAAATAGTGACCCGAGTTACAGACGGATTCACTTTACAAGAAGCTTTTATGAAAACTTTTGACGAGTTAAAACCGTTTGATGGTTTTGCGGGAGCCATAGCAATTGATAGTAAAGGAAATGTGTTTCATCGAGATTCCCATCCCAGTATGGTTTTTGCTAGTTTTGATGGTGAAAAGCTAGAAGTTTTTGACTAATCTAAAGAGAATTACTTTTTATTTCTACAATTATTTTAGGGAGAATTCAAACCAAATAGGAATGTGATCGGATAGAATTCGCGCTTCTTTTAGGGTTGCAAAAGCACTATGAAAAGGGATAATTCCTGATTTTAAGAAATTAATTTCTGAAGTTTTATAATATACATTGTCAAATTCAGACGCAAGACATTTACCTTCTTTGCATTCTTTTTTCAAGGAAGTTTTCTGATTGACCAAAATCGATTTATATCCCATTTTTTTCAATGGATTAAAAACACTGTGTGATTGTGGGCAGTTGAAATCGCCAGCAAATAACAGGTTTAAATTAGGATATTCATAAGGTAAAAACTTAAAGTATTTTATTTCAGTTTCAGGTTGTCGTTTTTTTGTGATGGCATGAAAATTAACGACAGTAAATTGTTTGTTTTCATATTGAAATGTACAAAAATAGGGTTCTCTGTCTATCTCGAAATGGTATTTTTTTTCCAGCCAAGCGTTGCCAATCTTTTTTAATTTGCTGGTTTTCCAAATAAACGCATATCGTTCTGTTTTGTATGCACTGCTGCTAGTAGGATCACTTACTGTATAATTCCATTTTGACCCTTTACGATTGAGTTCATCCGCTAATCGGGCCACAGCTTGTGCGCCACCATATCCCGCCACGACTTCCTGAATGACGATGATATCAAAATCACGTACAATGTTGGCAATGAGTATAATTTCTTGATTTGATTTTGATTGACCTAAATTTTCAATATTCCAAGAAAGGAGCTTAATTTGGGAGAACCCAAAGGAGTAAAAGAGTAAAAAGGATAGAAGAAATTTCAATTGTTGGGAGAAGATATTTTTAGGTTTTTGGTTAAGAGTGATTGCTATGGTAGAATTAACTACTATAAGTGACTTGAGCGAAACTGTGTTAGTAGGCTTGACAAATTATTGGTTCTTATCGATTGTCTATTGATTAGCAAAAATAGTGAAATATCTCCAAAACAATCAAGAACCTTTTTTAAGTTATACCTAATTACTATATAATTGCACGAATCAGAATAAAGACTAAATGTGTTGCTTTATTTTCGAGTCAAAATTTTATAAACTAAATAAATTAGGAATAAAGATCCCAGTATAATGATTGCCATGTGAAAAGAGAACAATACATTAGATTTTAAAACGAGAAACGACTACATAGATTTATTGTTGCGAAAAACGGACTTTAAAAAACATAATTTTTTTATTTTTAAGGAAAGAAATACAAAGATTGCACTAAAAAACAGTTGTATCAGTTCATCTTAAATTGTTAATTTTCCTTTTCGATTTCGTGAAAAATGTTTTGCTGGTTGTTGTTTCCTAGTATTGATTGAGGTGCTTTCTATTGGTTCAACATATTTTTTTAATCGATTCGGACTGCTATTAATGAGCAGTTCATTTTTATTAGGCTGATATTTATTTAATACATCCTTCTGTTTTATGGATTGCATTTTTGAAGTATATGCAAATAATGATATAAATAACAATAGACCAACAAGAGTAATTTTTTTCATTTTATTGTTGTGCGAATAGATGAGTTATTACCAGTATTCTTCGTTTTCTGAAGTACTAACTTCATAATTGGTACAGTAGCTATTCATAACCTAAATTGATTTTCGGTACCAAAAAGTTCACTGATTAAGGGCATACCAATCGGTAAAACCCTAAACCCTAAAATAAAAATAGCTTGTGACAATCTCCTTTTTTGAAATCATAGGATGTAGTACCGTATTGATTTTTTTTATTTGAAATATATACGGTTATATTTTTACCCAGTTGCTTGCTATCCAATCGTGTAGTTGAACTTGGTAGACTTCATTTTCTAAAGCTGGATGTTGTAAAAAACTTTCAACTTTTTGAAAACTTGCTCTGGTTTGAGGAACTTTATATTTTTTTAAAAACTGATTGCAGAAATCGATTACTTCGAACTCCTCTGTTTTGTCTATGTAAGTCCTTTCAGAAGAATCATTAGCATTAAAATATTCTGCAGTATTTGTTGTTTGAGAATAGCCATTAAATGCTAAGTCTTCTCTTGTAAAATTTGCCATTTTAAGTTGATTTGGAGTTTCAATTGTCAAACTTAATTGCTTTACAAATCATTATTTTACGGGAAACCGTAAAAGACAAAATTATTTTTAAAAACCAGCAAGATTAAATTCTTTAAAAGGTAATTTTTTTGGATTTAATACTACTGCATTTGTTGAGCAGTATCTCGTTTATTTGAAGGGTTAAAAAGCTCAAATTAGACCTAAATCTTTTGTGATAGCGATAAGATGAACATTATTATTGGCTTTAAAATATATTTTTAATCTGTTGATTCGTTTCTCCAGACTGCTACTTCCATTTGGAACAATTCCCGTACTTTTGAAATTAGTTGAAATTTCATCAAGAGTCAAACCATTTGATAATGATTTTAATAACGTAATATCATAGGATTCAATTTCGAAAAGGGAGTTGTCTCTCAAAGCATGAGCAATTGCTACAGTTGGCTTGACATCTTTATGATTATAAATTCGCTGAATTGCGTTTTGCAACTCAGGAATACTATCTCTACCTTTTGATATGTAAGCATTGATTTTCAACGTATTAAAAAGAGATTTGATTCTAAAGGATTTATCTTCTATAGAGAATACGATAGTTTTGATATCAGGTTGTATTTTTTTTACGGCTTCAATCAATTCTTCTCCTGAGACTAGCTTATTTTCTCTATGATCAGCTTTGAATGATAAATCACTAATTAATAAATCATAAGGCGCATTGTCATGAATTGCTTTTTTTATTTTTACTAAAGCATCATCACAGTATTTAGCATGATAAATATCGGAGATTGAAATTGCTTGTAACGCTTGAACTACAGCGATACTGATGCTGTCTAAATCCTCGGCTATTAATACTTTTTGGAACATATAATCAAGTGTTATATTGGAATTGTAAAGCGCACTTTAAATCCTTTGTTTGGACTAGTGTCAAAACTAATGTTTCCTTTTACAGCTAGAATACGGTTTTCCACATTTTGAAGTCCATTTTTAGATTTTATTTGGTTTTCAGTTGCTCCGATACCGTTATCCATATAGTCTATTTGTAGTTTTTTTTCCTTTAGATCAAAAGTTAGTAGTGCTAAACTGCATTGACTATATTTTTTCATGTTCACAAGCAATTCTTGGATAACGCGATAGAGTATAATTTTTACATTACTATCGAGTGTCGACCAATTGATTGCTTCCAATCCATTTGCAATTACATTCACCTCATGTGTATTAAAATCAGTCATCATTTCTTTAAAGTCAGACAAGAACGCTGAACCAGTTTCGACGGAGATGTTTTCTTTTGAAATGTTTCTTGTCCTGCTGTAAATAGTATCTAGGTTAGAGAGTAGTATTTCCTTATTTCGAGTGGTCGATAAATCCTGAGTTTCCGCAAAAGCCATGGTTTGGTATACATCATTGGCTAACTCATCATGTAGTTTTTTCGAAATCCGAATCTCCGTGGCATATGTTGCTTTTAATTTTTCTCGTTTATTTTTGGCTAAAAGCAAATACGTAATTACAATACCTATTGCCGTGATGGTTCCCACGATAAGGTAGAGAAAGATATTTTTCTTTTTTTGAGTAGCTTCTTGCTCTATTTTCTGTACCTTGAGTTGCAAGTTTTCTTCTCTTTCCTTTTTCGAATCATATCTAATTTTAGCATACTGATTTTTGGCTCTTTGCCTAACCTTGGTGATGCTATCATTAATGTGAAGGTATTGCAGCGCATATTTTTTAGCGTTTGCACCCGAATTGAGTTCTATTAATAATTGTAGGAAGACCAAACGTTCTTCGGGAATCCTAAGAGTGGTAGCAGCATTATAACCCAATACTGCATAGTTATTTGCTATGCCAAGATCCTTTGTTTTATAGTACCCTGATAGAGACTTATAGGTGTAAATCTTACTGATATTATTAGTTTTTAATGCTATACGCAACGATTTTAAATAGTATTCTAATGCTTTAGGTTTACCTAATTCTAAATAACAAAATCCCAAGTTTGTTAATATTAGCGTACAGACTTCTACATTATTTGTACTTTCTTTTTGGGTGAGTAAGTATTCAAATATGTAAGCAGCCTTTTTGAACTGTTTCATTTCTAGATATGCCCATCCAATATTATGTAATATTTTTACTTTTTCATCGGAAGTTGTTTTTTTTAGTCTTAAGGCTTTATTGTAATAGCTGAGAGCATTTTTATAATCTACAGTAGCAGTTGAGATATTTCCTAAAAGCAGATTTAGTTCAAAATTATAGGGATGATCTTTCTTTTTTTCGAGTAGCGGTATAATTACTGTTGCTGTAGTTTCAGCACCTGTGTAATCGGATTGTATATAATGGATATCTGCTAATTTTATTAAGGATAAAATAATTCGTGAAGTATCTTTTTTTGTTTCAGCTGCAAATTTTGCTTTGGAATAATAGTAGTACGAACTATCGTAATTTAGTTTTTGTAAATAGATATCTGCTGCATCTATATACTTATCGGTTTCAATTCGATCTGCTTTCGATCTTTTCCAATGATTCTTTACTATTTGATTTGGTTGTTGTTCTTTTTTACAAGAATTCAAGAGCAACAATAGCGTTAGTAGTGTAATAGAAAGATAAAGTTTGGTACGAGTCATTTGTCGGAAAAGCAAGAATTTAGTAGTACATAAAGGTTACCTCTCCAGAAAATATAGTAGGATAGAACCTTGCTGTGTCAGACAAATATAACGGAATTATTAATATTAATTCAGGGGATGGAGTGGTTTTAAAAACAAAAAAGCAAATTTATGTTGGGATGACAATTTGCACTTTAAATCCTTTATTTGGACTAATGTCAAAATTAATGTTTCCTTTTACAGCCAGAATACGGTTTTCCACATTTTGAAGTCCATTTTTAGATTTTATTTGGTTTTCGGTTGCTCCGATGCCGTTATCCATATAGTTTATTTGTAGTTTTTTTTCCTTTAGATTAAAAGTTAGTAGTACTAAACTGCATTGACTATATTTTTTCATGTTCACAAGCAGTTCTTGGATAACGCGATAGAGTATGATTTTTATATTACTATCGAGTGTCGACCAATTGATTGCATCCAATCCATTTGCAATTACATTCACCTCATGTGTATTAAAATCAGTCATCATTTCTTTAAAGTCAGACAAGAACGCTGGACCAGTTTCGACGGTGATGTTTTCTTTTGAAATATTTCTAGTCCTGCTGTAAATAGTATCAAGGTTAGAGAGTAGTATTTCTTTATTTCGTGTTGTCGATAAATCCTGAGTTTCTGCAAAAGCCATAGTTTGGTAGACATCGTTGGCTAACTCATCATGCAGTTTTTTCGAAATCCGAATCTCCGTGGCATACGTTGCCTTTACTTTTTCGCGTTTATTTTTGGCCAAAAGCAAATACGTAATTACAATACCTATTACTGTAATGGTTCCCACAATGAGGTATAGAAAGATATTTTTCTTTTTTTGAGTAGCTTCTTGCTCTATTTTCTGTACTTTGAGTTGCAAGTTTTCCTCCCTTTCTTTTTTTGAATCGTATCTAATTTTAGCATACTGATTTTTGGCTTTTTGCCTAACCTTGGTGATGCTATCATTAAGATGAAGGTATTGCAGCGCATAATTTTTAGCGGTTGCACCAGTATTTAGTTCTATTAATAATTGCAGACATTCCAAACGAACTTCTGGAATCCTAAGCGAAGTAGCAACTTTATAACTTAGTACAGCGTAGTTTTTGGCTAGGGTAAAATCCTTTGTTTTGTAGTACCTTGATAGAGTTTTATAGGTGTAAATCTTACTGCGATTATTGGTCTTTAATGCTATACGCAACGATTTTAAATAGTATTCTAGCACTTTAGGTTTTCCTAATTTTAAATAACAATTTCCCAAGTTTGTTAATGTTAACGTGTAGGGTTCTATATTATTCGAACTTTCTTTTTTGGTGAGTAAGTATTCAAATATGTAAGCGGCCTTTTTGAACTGTTTCATTTCTAGATATACCCAACCAATGTTGTGTAGTATGTCTATTTTTTCATCAGCAGTTGTTTTTTTTAGTTTTAAGGCTTTATTATAATAACGGAGTGAATTTTTGTAATCTAAAGTAGCAGTTGAGGTATTTCCTAAAAGTAGGTTTATATTATAATTGTAAGCATGGTCTTTGTTTTTTTCAAGTAATGGTAAGATTTCAGTTGCTGTGGTCTCAGCGCCAGTGTAATCGGATTGTAGATAATGAATTTTTGCTAAATTTAATAACGATAGAATAATACGAGAAGTATCTCTTTTTACCTCGGCTGAGAGTTTAGCTTTTGCATTACAGTAATAAGCACTATCATAATTTAGTTTTTGGAAATAGACATCTCCTGCATCTATATACTTATCGGTTTCAATTCGATCTGCTTTCGATCTTTTCCAAGGATTCTTAACTATTCGTTGTTGCGGTTGTTCTTTTTGACAAGAATTCAAGAGTAACAATAACGTTAGTAGTGTAAATGAAAGATAAAGTTTGGTACGAGTCATTTGTCGGAAAAGCAAGAATTTAGTAGTACATAAAGGTTACCTCTCCAGAAAATATAGTAGGATAGAACCTTGCTGTGTCAGACAAATATAACGGAATTATTCTTATTAATTCAGGGGATGGAGTGGTTTTAAATACAAAAAAGCAAATTTATGTAGGGATGACAATTTGCACTTTAAATCCTTTATTTGGACTAGTGTCAAAACTAATGTTTCCTTTTACAGCCAGAATACGGTTTTCCACATTTTGAAGTCCATTTTTAGATTTTAGTTGGTTTTCAGTTGCCCCAATGCCGTTATCCATATAGTCTATTTGTAGTTTTTTTTCCTTTAGATTAAAAGTTAGTAGTACTAAACTGCATTGACTATATTTTTTCATGTTCACGAGCAATTCTTGGATAACGCGATAGAGTATGATTTTTATATTACTATCGAGTGTCGACCAATTGATTGCATCCAATCCATTTGCAATTACATTCACCTCATGTGTATTAAAATCAGTCATCATTTCTTTAAAGTCAGATAAGAACGCTGGACCAGTTTCGACGGTGATGTTTTCTTTTGAAATATTTCTTGTCCTGCTGTAAATAGTATCCAGGTTAGAGAGTAGTATTTCCTTATTTCGTGTGGTCGATAAATCCTGAGTTTCCGCAAAAGCCATGGTTTGGTAAACATCATTGGCTAACTCATCATGCAGTTTTTTGGAAATCCGAATTTCAGTGGCATACGTTGCTTTTACTTTTTCACGTTTATTTTTGGCTAAAAGCAAATACGTAATTACAATACCTATTGCCGTGATGGTTCCCACGATGAGGTAGAAAAAGATATTTTTCTTTTTTTGTGTAGCTTCCTGCTCTATTTTTTGTACTTTAAGTTGCAGGTTTTCCTCCCTTTCTTTTTTCGAATCGTATCTAATTTTAGCATATTGATTTTTGGCTCTTTGCCTAACCTTGGTGATGCTATCATTAAGATGAAGGTATTGCAGCGCATAGTTTTTAGCAGTTGCACCAGAATTGAGTTCTATTAATAATTGCAAGCAAGTTAAACGATCATCTGGAATCCTAAGAGTGGTGGCAGCATTATAACCCAATACTGCATAGTTATTTGCTATGGAAAAATCCTTTTTTTTGTAGTATATGGATAGTTTTCCATAAGTATTAACTTTGCTAATATTATTAGTTTTTAATGCTATACGCAATGATTCTAAGTAGTATTCTAGCACTTTAGGTTTTCCTAATTCTAAATAGCAAAATCCCAGGTGTGTTAATGTTAGCGTGTATGCTTCTATATTATTCGAACTTTCCTTTTTGGTGAGTAAGTATTCAAATATGTAAGCGGCCTTTTTGAACTGTTTCATTTCTATATATACCCAACCAATGTTGTGTAGTATGTCTATTTTTTCATCAACAGTTGTTTTTCTTAGTTTTAAGGCTTTCTTGTAATAGCGGAGTGCATTGTTATATTCTGAAGTGACAGTTGAGATATTTCCTAAAAGTAGGTTTATATTATAATTGTAAGCATGGTCTTTGTTTTTTTCAAGTAATGATAAGATTTCAGTTGCTGTGGTCTCAGCGCCAGTGTAATCCGATTGTGTATAATGAATTTTTGCTAGATTCAATAACGATAAAATAATGCGAGAAGTATCTCTTTTTACCTCGGCTGAGAGTTTAGCTTTTGCATTACAGTAATAAGCACTATCGTAATTTAGTTTTTGGAAATAGATCTCTCCTGCATCTATATACTTATCGGTTTCAATTCGATCTGCTTTCGATCTTTTCCAAGGATTCTTAACTATTTGTTGTGGTTGTTGTTCTTTTTTACAAGAATTCAAGAGTAAAAATAACATTAGTAGTGTAAATGAAAGATAAAGTTTGGTACGAGTCATTTTTATAAATACTGTTTTTATTTTAATGGGAAGCTATGTCAATAACAAGTTAGTAATTATTAATTCTTATTTGCAAATGAAATAGGTACTTTGTTTATTTTGAATTCATTACTAATTAGTTAGAATGTAGTTTTAGAACTGCTCTAAGTTTGTTAAGCTTTAGCTATGCCAAGAGGTTATGGAGTATGCAGGTGCCAAATCATTCTTCTGATAGGTAAATAGATGTGCTGCACTTTTGTTCGGATGTTTTAAATAATATATTAGGACTAGCAGGAGGCAATTAAAACAAAAACCCCATCACGACTAATCGGATGGGGCTCTATATCAGTAAGTAATCTAAATTGAGTTTATAAAACGTTTATTTTACTTTATTAAGTATTGCTTTGAAAGCATCTGGATGATTCATTGCTAAATCGGCAAGAACTTTACGGTTCAATTCGATATTGTTAGCTTTCAATTTCCCGATGAATTGAGAATAAGACATTCCTTCCAATCTAGCTCCAGCGTTGATACGTTGAATCCATAAAGCACGGAAATTTCTTTTATTCACTTTTCTATCACGGTAAGCGTAGCACATTGCTTTCTCTACCGCATTCTTAGCAACTGTCCAAACGTTTTTACGTCTACCAAAGAAACCTTTGGCTTGCTTCATTATTTTTTTTCTTCTTGCTCTTTTAGCAACTGAATTTACCGATCTTGGCATAATTTTTACTTTTTTTTGTAGCAGGCGGCCTGAATTTAATCAAAAGCACTTAATGGCCCTACTCCAAGGTTATTTGAAATTGTTTTAACCTAAAGAATTGTATTTTTCCTTTCCTTCTCCCTCTCCTTTGGGGAGGGCTGGGGTGGGGATTAAATAATTCTTAATTGTTGTTTGATGCTTTTCATATCTGTTTTGTGAACTAGCGCTGAGTGTGTCAAAGCTAATTTACGTTTTTTAGACTTTTTAGTCAAAATGTGACTTTTAAAAGCATGCTTTCTTTTAATCTTTCCAGAACCAGTAACTTTAAAACGTTTCTTGGCGCTAGATTTGGTTTTCATTTTAGGCATTTTTTCCTAGTGTTTTAATTTATTCATACTTACTGTCTTTGCGAGGAACGAAGCTATCTGCTATCGTTCATCAAATTTTTTATGATGCTATTGTACAAAGCAATCTTTCTTACTATACAGTTTCTTTATCGTCAGAAGCAGGTTGAGCTCCTGTATTTTTTACAACTGGTTTTTGTTGATTTTCCTTTGCTTTTGGCTGTGATTGCGTTGATTTACCTTTCTTAGGAGCAATGAACATAATCATTCTCTTTCCTTCAAGAACTGGCATCGCTTCCACTTTACCAAATTCCTCAAGATCTGTTGCTAATCTCAACAATAAGATTTGACCTTGATCTTTATAGATAATCGAACGTCCTTTAAAGAAAACAAATGCTTTCAATTTTGCACCTTCTTTCAAGAACTTTTCAGCATTCTTTCTCTTAAATTCGTAATCATGCTCATCTGTTTGAGGTCCAAAACGAATTTCCTTAACGACTACTTGCGTAGATTTCGCTTTAAGGATTTTATCACGTTTCTTTTGCTCGTAAACAAATTTCTTATAATCCATGATTTTACAAACCGGTGGATCAGCATTTGGTGAAATCTCCACTAGATCCAATTCAAATTGGTCTGCTAGTCTTAGAGCCTCCGAAAGTTTAAAAACTCCAGGTTCAATATTTTCACCTACAAGTCTTACTTCTTGTATACCACGAATAAGATTATTTATTCTGTGTGCATCTTTTTTTTCTACGCGAGGTTGGTAACCTCTGTTGCTTCTTATTGCTATGACTTTATAATTTAAGTTAAACTGTAAATACTTTTAATGTTTTGTTGATCTCTTCGTTTACAATAGTTACAAATTCTTCTATTGTTACGGTGATATTTCCTTTTCCTTCTTGTCCGTGACGACGTATAGAAATAGTCCCATTTTTCTCTTCTTCCTCGCCTACAATCAGCATAAACGGGGTTTTTTGCATTTCTGCATCTCTAATTTTCTTCCCGATTGTCTCGTTTCTATTGTCTACAAGGGCGCGAATTTCGTGATTTTCTAGGAGATTTAAAACTTTTTTCGCATATATTTCATATTTCTCACTCAAAGACAATATTATAGCCTGTTCAGGCATTAGCCAAAGAGGGAAATTTCCTGCGGTATGTTCTAATAAAATTGCAATAAATCGTTCCATTGAGCCAAAAGGAGCTCTGTGAATCATTACAGGTCTATGTAATTCGTTATCAGATCCTTTATATGTCAAATCAAAACGTTCTGGTAAGTTGTAATCCACCTGAATCGTACCTAATTGCCATTGTCTTCCAAGGGCATCTTTTACCATGAAATCTAACTTTGGACCATAGAAAGCGGCTTCGCCATATTCAACTACAGTATTTAAACCTTTATCTGCAGCAGCATTGATAATAGCATTTTCTGCTTTTTCCCAGTTTTCGTCTGTACCTATATACTTATCTCTGTTTTCTTTGTCTCTCAATGAAATCTGAGCAGTAAAGTTTTCGAATCCTAACGAACCAAATACATAAAGAACCAAGTCAATTACTTTCTTAAACTCTTCATCTAGTTGTTCTGGTGTACAAAAGATATGCGCATCATCTTGAGTAAAACCTCTTACACGTGTTAAACCATGTAGTTCACCACTTTGTTCGTATCGGTAAACAGTACCAAATTCAGCATAACGCTTTGGTAAATCTTTGTATGACCAAGGACGTACATTGTAAATTTCGCAGTGATGCGGGCAGTTCATTGGTTTTAATAAAAATTCTTCTCCTTCAGCTGGTGTGCTTATAGGTTGAAAACTATCAGCGCCATATTTTGCATAATGTCCTGACGTTACATACAATTCTTTTTGACCAATATGCGGGGTCACTACTTGCTCGTAACCGCCTTTTTTCTGTGCTTTTTTCAAGAACTGCTCTAGTCTGTCTCTTAAGGCTGCTCCTTTTGGTAACCATAATGGTAAACCTGCACCTACTTTTTGTGAAAACGCAAACAATTCCAATTCTTTCCCTAGTTTTCTGTGATCACGGCGTTTTGCCTCTTCCAGTAGTCCTAGGTATTCAGTTAAATCTTTTTGTTTAGGGAAGGATGTGCCGTAAACACGAGTCAACTGCTTGTTTTTCTCATCACCGCGCCAGTAGGCTCCTGCAACACTCATAACCTTCATCGCTTTGATGATTCCTGTATTAGGAATATGTCCACCACGACATAAATCAGTAAAGGTATCATGATCGCAAAATGTAATGGTTCCATCCTCAAGATTGGTAATCAGTTCCGTTTTGTATACGTTATCCTTATATAGTTCTAGAGCTTCTGCTTTAGAAACAGGACGCAGTTTGAACTCATGCTTTCCTCTTGATATTTCAAGAACACGATCCTCAATTTTTTTGAAATCAGCATCAGTGATTTTCTGATCTTCAAAATCCACATCATAATAAAACCCATTGGATATTGCTGGTCCTAATGTTAGTTTGATTCCAGGATACATTTCCTCAAGAACCTGCGCCATTACATGTGAAGTCGAATGCCAAAAAGCTTTTTTTCCGCCTTCGTCATTCCAGGTATATAATATAAGACTGCCGTCCGTCGTCAAAGGAGTTGTGGTTTCTACAGTTGTACCATCAAAAGAAGCCGAAATTACATTTCTGGCAAATCCTTCGCTAATGCTCTTGGCAACATCCATAGGAGTAATCCCAGGAGCAAACTCTTTAATTGACCCGTCGGGCAAAGTAATCTTAATCATCGTTTGTTATTTTAAGAATGCAAATATAGACCATTACAAAAATACATACAATATATAAGGAAGGTTTGTTGTTTCAATTAGTACCAAAAACATGATTGGTACTCATTATATATAGGTAAAGGGCAAAAGATTCTTTTAGGAGCTGTTTCCCGCTATTCGTTTCAATCTTTTCTCTCGTTAAAGAAACGAGAGAAAAGTATTTTCACTGCTATCGGGGCTAGGGGAGTAGGTTTATAATTTGCAATTCATTTAAAATAGTAATAAATCCAGTCTTAATTAGGTATTCAATTGGTAGAGAAAGTTGCGATGCGGTTGATTATGTATAAATTCAACCGCTAATTTTGGAGATAACGCAGCTCATTCGTTTTGATAGAGTGTTGTGGTTCAAAAAAAAATACTTACAAAATTCACGTTTACAGTGATTTAAAACATAAGTTAAGAAAAAGGCAAAAAAAAGTAAATAAAAAGCTTGTAGAAGTGAATAAAGGTGGTACTTTTGCACCCGC
>NZ_JBLVPT020000022.1:0-34530 GCF_048286795.2 Flavobacterium frigidum | reverse complement strand
AAACAAGTAGAATTATCAATTAATAACAGACCCATTAGAAAATTCAATTACCTTAGTCCTATTGAAACTCTAAATAATAAGTTTGTTGCACTTATGAGTTGAACACAGCTTTTGTTTAAATACAATGTTTAAAAATAAATTCGCTCCATCATTTGGGCGTTATTATTTGATATTTTATTTTTGAAAAATAATACTATCAAACTCTAATGAAGCCACTAAAAGAAAAATTACTCATTAAAGATGCCACCATTCTTAAAATTCAATTTGATAAAGAATGGTTTTACAAACTAGACGATATGGCTTTTTACCTGAAAGAAGATTTATCAGAAGTTGAATTTGTATTTTTGCCAATGATTATCGAAGGTGAACAAGAATTTGTAAAGTGCGCTGCATTCGATGATATTATTAGAGGTAGGAAAGAAATAGAATAGCATCTGTTTCCTTCTTAACGATTACTCAATTTTGCTTTTTCTTTAATAATATCGCTAATTTTTCTGTTTTCGATTTTGCTTTCCAGCCAAGAAATAATATCTAGATATAAAAAAGCTCTTTTTTCGTAGGTGTTTTTCTCTAGTTCGATAAAACGTGCTCTCATTTTTACAAACTCCTTTTTGATATCTGTTGGATAAATGGAGTTTAAATTTTTTAAAAACTTGATAATTTCTTTTTGCACTTCATGCAAATCATTCATTTTGAGTAAAAACTTATACGTGTTTTTAAGTTGATTTTCTAAATAGTAATCTTTCCCCAATTCATAATGTGCAATCAAACAAAGTAGTCTCGAAAAACACATTAAATCCTCTCGCATAGAAAGATTTTTGTTGTTGATGATTTTTTCTAAGTACAAAATACATTCGGCATATTTTTCGGTGCCAAAATAAATAGAGGCAATTTTGTAATAAAACAACATTTCGTGATGCTCGTCAAGATGCTCACTATGCGTTTTTAATTTTGCTAAAATTTCAGGGATTAGGTATTCACTTTCTATAAAAGTACCTTCTAGAATATGGAAGTTTAGTTTGTTATTGTACAAATATAAAAAGGATAGGGAAGCAATATTATCGTTTACTGGAAAGCGAGGATCTTTTGTTGTTTCTTCTAATAAAACCAAATATTTTTTGAACTTAGATTTGTATTTCAGCATGTACAAGGACTCCAACAAATAATGGTTCCCTTTTAGAAAAAATACAGGATTCAAATATATCATACTTGGAGTATCATAAAAGAGCGTCACCCATTTTAAAGCATATTTGTAGCACGATAAAAAATCTTGTACCAAAAAACTTCGCCACAAATTGGCATTATAAAACCAGTATTTTTCACGGAAGCCAAATTTTGATTGATCGAATTTTGAAATATGTTTCCTAAAATAATCATCGATATAGGTGTATTCTGCATCCGTTTTTACATAGCCAGTTTTCAACATAATGCCATACAGTTGCAACGATAAATTAGACAATTTACTCGAAATAGTATTTCTGTAATTTAATTCCTTGGCTTGCACCACTAATTCGTCAGCACGACCTTGAATACTTCGGGTAATGTATTGTGATTCGATTAGTTTTTCGAATTCTACAATTTCATATGCCATTAGTTTTTCGTCATTTTCTAAAGCGAGGATTTTAGTTTTATCTAAAATTTTTAGACTTTGCCTATACAATCCTTTGTTGTATAAAATAGTTGCAAAATCAATTTGTTCACGAATTTGGTAACGCATATTCTGACTCGGAATATTCAATCGAATACTCACTAAAATTTGCTTGTACAAGTAGGATTTTAAATTCGATAATTGCACTTTTTTTATGATGCCACTTTTCAAAATTAGCTTCTCATCATAGGCATCAGATTTGTCTAGAATATTAAATAGTTCAATAAATTTTGTATTTGAACTCGTTTCTAATCTACTGGCAAAAATCTTGAATTGTCTTTTTTCAGATTTTGAAAGGGATTTAATTAATACGAATAAGAAATCTTTTTGATGGTTAGCCATTGTAAAATAAGTTAGCTTAGTTTATTGATAATAAGGTATTTATAAGCTTAACAATTGCTTTATAAGCAGTATATTTCATTAAATTGAGTTTCTTAATAACTTAATGAAAGATATTTTTGTTTAGGGTTGTGAAATTACACTAAATAAATGAAAATGAATAGAGAGAAAGTTCAAATTTTTGATACCACTTTAAGAGACGGCGAACAAGTTCCAGGATGTAAGTTAGATACCAACCAAAAACTAGTTATTGCAAATCGATTAGACGAAATGGGAGTAGATATTATTGAGGCTGGTTTTCCGGTTTCAAGTCCAGGAGATTTTTTATCTGTTTCAGAAATTAGTAAAGTAGTTAAAAATGCCATTGTTTGCGGCTTGACAAGGGCCGTTAAAAATGACATAGATATAGCTGCTCAAGCTTTAAAACATGCCAAAAGACCACGAATCCATACCGGAATTGGCACCTCTGATTCACACATTCGATACAAATTAAATACTACCCGAGAAGACATTATTGCTAGAGCCAAATATGCTGTTTCACATGCTAAATCCTACGTTGAAGATGTTGAATTTTATGCTGAAGATGCTGGCCGAACTGACAATGATTTTCTAGCTCGAGTCTGTGAGGAAGCGATTAAATCAGGTGCTACTGTTCTTAATATTCCAGATACTACAGGATATTGCTTGCCAGAGGAATATGGAGCAAAAATTAAATATTTGAAAGAAAATGTTAGAGGGATTGATAATGTGGTCTTGTCTTGCCACTGCCACAATGATTTGGGTATGGCCACGGCAAATTCTATCGCTGGAGCTGTAAACGGTGCCAGACAAATAGAATGTACCATCAACGGAATAGGAGAAAGAGCTGGTAATACGGCACTTGAAGAAGTAGTTATGATTTTTAAGCAACATCCTTACTTAAACTTGGATACTAATATTAATACACGTCAGATCAACGAAATGAGCAGGTTAGTATCTGAAAGTATGGGAATGATGGTGCAACCAAATAAAGCAATTGTTGGAGCAAACGCATTTGCACACAGCTCCGGAATTCATCAAGATGGTGTCATCAAAAACAGGGCAACCTATGAAATAATGGACCCAAAAGAAGTAGGAGTAAACGAATCCTCAATAGTTCTTACGGCCAGAAGCGGTCGAGCAGCATTAGCCTACAGAGCCAAAAAAATAGGATATGAGTTAACAAAAGTGCAACTGGATATTGTTTATAAAGAATTTTTAAAGTTTGCTGACATAAAAAAAGAAGTTATAGATAATGACATTCATCAAATCGTTACAGCTTGTAAAATGAGTAAGGAATTACTCTTGAATTAATTTCTGATGTTAAAAATATAAATCGTAGTAATATGAACTTAAAAATAGCAGTACTAGCAGGAGACGGAATAGGTCCTGAAGTAGTTTTACAAGCCAAAAAAGCATTGTACGCCATAGGTGTCGTTTTCGATCATGAATTTATTTTTGAAGACGCTCTTATTGGGGCAATTGCTATCGAAAAAACTGGAAATCCATTACCAGAACAAACTTTAAATCTTTGTCTAAATACTGATGCCGTACTATTTGGCTCTGTTGATGATACGAATTTAAATCCCATACAAGGACTTTTAAAACTAAGGCAGGCGCTTGGTTTATTTGCAAATATTAGACCTATAAAACCGTACACTGATTTATTGGATTTGTCCCCTTTAAAAAGAAAAATTATTGATGGTACTGATTTTATTATTTTCAGAGAAATTTCAGGCGGTTCGTATTTTAGTGAGAAAAAGATCAATGAGCAAGGCACTTTTGCCTCTGATTTATGTGAATATTCAGAGGAAGAAATCATTAGAATCACTCATTTGGCTTTCAGAACGGCACTAAAAAGAAGAAAAAAAGTCACTTTGGTCGATAAAGCCAGTATACTTGAAACATCTCGATTATGGAGAAAAGTAGTAACCGAAATTGCACAAGACTACCCAGATGTAGTTTTAGACTTTCTTTTTGTTGATAATGCTGCGATGCAAATTATTATTAATCCAAAACAATTTGATGTGATTCTAACTGAGAATTTATTTGGAGATATTTTATCTGATGAAGCTAGCGTAATTACTGGTGCAATAGGATTACTGCCATCGGCATCGTTTGGTAATTCAACGGCACTTTTCGAACCTATTCATGGTAGTTTTCAAGAAGGAAAAAGAAAAAATATTGCAAATCCTATTGCTTCAATACTATCTGCTGCTATGCTTTTGGAACATTTTGGACTTCACAGTGAATCTCTTAAAGTACATGAAGCGGTTGATAAAGCTATTGAATTGAATGTCGTCACACCTGATTTGAATCCGTATTCAAAATTTGGAACCAACGAAGTAGGAGATTTTATTGCTAATTATATTTTAAGCAAAGACGATCTCTATTTTAAAAGTGATAATGTTTACATCGGACAATCTACTATTGTTTAAAATCAAAAGCGACTGTAAAACAGTACTATAAAAGAGAAAAATGGAATTAAATAAATACAGCAAAACCATAACGCAAGATGAAACGCAGCCCGCTGCACAAGCTATGCTATATGGAATTGGTTTAACTGAAAACGATTTAAAGAAAGCTCAAGTTGGAATTGTAAGCATGGGCTACGAGGGAAATCCTTGTAACATGCACCTGAACGACTTGGCTAAAGATATAAAAACAGGGGTTTGGAAAGAAGATTTAGTAGGATTGATTTTTAATACTATTGGTGTGAGCGATGGGATGTCTAACGGTACAGACGGAATGCGTTATTCATTGGTTTCGCGAGATGTTATTGCCGACTCTATTGAGACGGTAGTAGGAGCACAATGGTATGATGGACTGATTGCTATTCCGGGTTGTGATAAAAATATGCCAGGATCGGTTATGGCTATGGGTAGATTAAATCGCCCTGCAATTATGGTATATGGTGGCAGTATTCATTCTGGAAAATGGAAAGGAGAATCATTGAATATTGTTTCGGCTTTTGAAGCTTTGGGAAAAAAATTTAACAATACCATTTCACCCGAAGATTTCAAAGGCGTTATTCAAAACTCTTGTCCCGGTGCAGGCGCTTGTGGCGGAATGTACACCGCGAATACGATGTCCTCAGCTATTGAAGCTTTAGGAATGAGTTTGCCCTACAGTTCATCTAATCCTGCATTAAGCCCAGAAAAAAAGCAAGAATGTCTTGAAGCCGGTAAAGCCATTAAAATTTTATTAGAACAAGATATCAAACCAAGAGACATCATGACACGTGGGGCCTTTGAAAATGCTATTACAATGGTAGCTGTTTTAGGAGGTTCTACAAATGCAGTAATGCACTTGATTGCTATGGCTCATTCTGTAGATATCGAAATTACATTAGATGATTTTCAAAGAATTAGTGACAAAACGCCTTTGCTAGCCGACTTAAAACCCAGCGGAAAATACCTTATGGAAGATTTACATGCGGTGGGTGGTGTTCCAGCTGTAATGAAATATTTACTAAAAGAAGGTTTATTGCACGGACATTGTTTGACCGTCACTGGAAAAACAATAGCAGAGAATTTAGCAACTGTTCCTGATTTGAATGATGGTCAAGATGTGATTCATAAAATTCAGAAAGCATTAAAAAGTACAGGAAATATCCAGATCCTTTATGGAAATCTAGCCACAGAAGGTTGTGTTGCAAAAATTAGTGGCAATGAAGGGGAATATTTTGAAGGTGATGCCATTGTTTATGAAAATGAACACGATGTAATAAAAGGAGTTCGTGGAGGAGAAGTCAAACCAGGAAATGTTGTCGTCATTAGGTATTGCGGTCCTAAAGGTGGTCCTGGTATGCCTGAAATGCTAAAGCCTACATCAGCAATTATGGGCGCTGGTCTGGGAAAAAGTGTTGCTTTGATTACTGATGGTAGATTTTCGGGTGGTTCACATGGTTTTGTTGTAGGTCACATAACGCCTGAGGCGTATGATGGAGGTGGAATAGCATTAGTCAAAAATGGAGATATTATCACAATTGATGCAGTTAAAAACACCATCAACCTCAAAATTTCTGATGATGAATTTAACGCTCGAAAAGCGCTTTGGGTGCAACCCGAATCCACTATTAAAAAAGGAGTGTTACTTAAATATATACGTTCGGTCTCAAGTGCCTCTGAAGGATGTGTAACCGATAAATAGTCCCCACCCCATCCCTCCCCAAAGGGGTGGGAGTTGAGCAACAAATAATAACTATAAATTTCCCTATGCCGGTTTCGGCTCTCCCTCCTTCGGAGGGGGTAAGGGGGGAGGAAAAATAATAAACGTACCCATGGGAACAAATAAAATATCAGGAGCAGAGGCAGTTATAAGATGCTTATTAGCGGAAGGAGTTGATTTAATTTATGGATATCCAGGAGGCGCTATAATGCCTGTTTACGACGAACTATATAAATTTAAAGATCAATTGCATCATGTGCTCGTACGTCATGAGCAAGGCGCAACGCATGCTGCACAAGGGTACGCAAGAGCAACAGGAAAAGTAGGAGTGGCCATTGCAACATCGGGACCGGGAGCAACAAATTTGGTTACAGGGATTGCTGATGCGCAAATCGATTCGACTCCTATGGTTTGCATTACGGGTCAAGTTGGGAAGCATTTATTGGGATCTGATGCGTTTCAAGAAACGGATATCATTGGAATTTCAACCCCAGTAACCAAATGGAATTATCAAATCACAGAGGCTTCAGAAATTCCGGAGATTATTGCTAAAGCTTTTTTTATTGCAAGATCTGGTCGCCCAGGTCCTGTATTAATTGATATTACAAAAAATGCGCAATTTGACGAAATGGAATTCAGCTATAAAAAATGTACCAGTATTAGAAGCTACAATCCAAAGCCAGCTTTAAATCTTGAAAAAGTAGCGGCAGCAGCTGAATTAATTAATACTGCCAAAAAGCCATTTATCATATTTGGTCAAGGTGTAATTCTTAGTGAAGCGGAAGCCGAGTTAAAAGCCTTAGTTGAAAAATCAGGAATTCCAGCTGCTTGGACCATTTTAGGACTTTCAGCAATGCCAACAGATCATCCATTAAATGTAGGAATGTTGGGCATGCATGGTAATTATGGTCCTAATGTTTTGACGAATGAGTGCGATGTTTTAATAGCGCTTGGAATGCGTTTTGACGATCGAGTGACAGGAAATTTAGCTACGTACGCCAAACAAGCCAAAGTAATTCATTTCGAAATTGATCCTGCAGAAGTCGATAAGAATGTAAAAACTACGGTAGCAGTTTTGGCCGACTTAAAAGAGTCTTTAGCAGCTCTACTTCCTTTAATTGAAAGTAACTCTCATGAATCTTGGCACGATGAATTTAAAGAGAAATATGAAATAGAATTAGAAGCGGTAATCAATGATGAGTTAAAACCTAAGAGAGAGGGAATTTCGATGGGAGAAACGATTGAAATGATTAATAAACATTCTAAAGGTGATGCCATTATGGTTTCGGATGTGGGACAACACCAAATGTTTGCGTGTCGCTATGCCAAATTCAATTCGACAAAAAGTAATGTAACATCTGGTGGTTTAGGAACTATGGGATTTGCTTTACCGGCTGCAATTGGTGCCAAAATGGGAATGCCAGATCGTGAAGTTGTTGCCATTATTGGAGATGGAGGTTTCCAAATGACCATTCAAGAATTAGGAACTATTTTCCAAACGAAAGTTCCCGTGAAAATTGTAGTACTAAATAATGAGTTTTTAGGCATGGTGCGCCAGTGGCAACAATTGTTTTTTGACAAAAGATACGCTTCTACAGAAATGATCAACCCTAATTTTATAGCTATTGCAGAAGGTTATTATATCAAAGCTAAAAAAGTAACTAAAAGAGAAGATCTTGATGCTGCCGTTGCCGAAATGATGGCTTCAAAGGAATCCTATTTCCTAGAAGTTATGGTAGAAAAAGAAAATAACGTATTCCCAATGATCCCAACAGGGGCATCGGTTTCGGACATTCGGTTGTCCTAAAATAGTTTAAAGTTTAAGGTTTAAAGTTGTTGAAACCTGAAAATAATTTTGCACAACTTTAAATGTTAAACATAAAAACTTTAAACATAAAAAAATGGAAAATAAAACATTCACCATTTCTGTTTATTCAGAAAACAACGTTGGCTTATTAAACAGAATATCAGGTATATTCTTGAAACGCCATATCAATATTTTGAGTTTAAATGTATCCGAATCTGAAATCGAAAATGTTTCCAGATTCATCATTGTAGTTAATACAACAGAAAAATGGGTACAAAATATCGTGGGACAAATCGAAAAACAGATCGAAGTCATCAAAGCATTTTACCATATTGATGAAGAAACGATTTTTCTTGAAAATGCATTATTCAAAATTGATTCGAGCTTGCTTTTTGATGAAAAACAAATTCAGAATATAATTAAAGAAAGTCATTCCGAAATAGTTACGGTTGCGAGAGACTTTTTTGTAATTTCAAAATCAGGACAACGTATTGAAATAGAAGCGCTTTATAAAAAATTGAAACCTTTTGGAATCATGCAATTTGTACGCTCTGGAAGAATATCTGTTTCCAAAGCAAAAATGGAAATTTCAACATTATTAGAAGAACTTTCATAGAGTATTTAGTTTGCAGCGTTCAGTTGCTTTGTTGTTTGTCATTTTGACAAAGGAGGAATCTCAACACTATCATCATTAACTATTACAATTATTAAATTTTACAATCATTAAAAAATATAAAATGGCAAATTATTTCAATTCATTACCACTTCGATTACAATTAGAACAATTAGGCGTTTGCGAATTCATGGACCAATCTGAATTTATAAATGGAATACAAGCTCTAGAAGGAAAAAAAGTAGTCATTGTAGGTTGTGGAGCACAAGGATTAAACCAAGGATTAAATATGAGAGATTCCGGATTGGATATTTCTTATGCCTTACGAGCAGATGCAATTGCTGAAAAAAGAACTTCATTTTGCAACGCCTTCGATCATGGTTTTACCGTTGGAACCTATGAGGATTTAATTCCTACAGCTGACTTAGTTTGTAACCTAACGCCAGATAAACAGCATACTGCAGTAATAACGGCTATCATGCCATTGATGAAAAAAGGTTCCACTTTAGCATATTCTCACGGTTTTAATATAGTAGAGGAAGGAATGCAAATTCGGGAAGATATTACTGTAATTATGTGTGCTCCAAAATGCCCTGGATCAGAAGTTCGTGAGGAATACAAGCGTGGTTTTGGTGTGCCAACGCTAATTGCAGTTCACCCAGAAAATAATCCAAACGGCGCAGGTTTTGAACAAGCAAAAGCGTATGCAGTAGCCACTGGTGGTCACAAAGCAGGAGTGTTGAACTCATCCTTTGTAGCTGAAGTAAAATCGGATTTAATGGGAGAACAAACTATTCTTTGTGGAATATTGCAAACAGGTTCTATTTTATGTTTCGATAAAATGGTTGAAAAAGGCATTGAGCCTGCCTATGCCTCAAAATTAATTCAATACGGTTGGGAAACGGTTACGGAAGCTTTGAAACATGGCGGAATTACAAACATGATGGATCGTTTATCAAATCCAGCAAAAATTGAAGCAAACCGATTAGCCGAGGAATTAAAAAATATCATGTACCCGTTGTTTCAAAAACACATGGATGATATCATCTCGGGTGAATTTTCAAAAAATATGATGATTGACTGGGCTAATGATGATGTTAATTTATTGACTTGGAGAGCCGCAACTGCTGGTACTAACTTCGAAAAAACAGCACCAACAGCTTCACCTATTTTAGAGCAAGAGTATTTTGATAACGGTGTGTTGATGATTGCCTTGGTAAAAGCTGGGGTTGAATTGGCTTTTGAAACCATGACTAAAACCGGGATCATTGAGGAATCAGCCTATTATGAGTCGTTGCACGAATTGCCTTTGATTGCCAATACAGTGGCTAGAAAAAAACTATATGAAATGAATAGAATCATATCTGATACAGCAGAATATGGCTGTTATTTATTTGATCATGCATGTAAACCTTTATTAATAGATTTCATGAAAACAGTCGATACAAATGTAATTGGCAAACCCTTTTCTACTTTAAATGGAGTAGATAATGAGGTGCTAATTGCAGTAAATAAAACCATTCGTCAACACCCTATTGAACAAGTAGGAGAGCGGTTGAGAGCTTCTATGACCGCAATGAAAAAAATAGGATTATAAAATAGGAATTACCACACGAGGGAGTGTGTTGTCATTAGCACTATAGCATTAGATTTCATAATATTTCGAATTAGTTAGAAACGTATTATTAATGCATAATGAGTATGGATGCTTTTACATTCACTTAATTTTTAATCCGTTAAAAATTAAGTGAAGTAATCCCTATTTAACATTTTGGAAACCAGTAAAAAAATCGACATTCAATTTTTATAAACTATACTTTAGCAAGTCGAACTAGTATTATTTTTTGGAACGAAATAGTTTTGGTAAATTTCAATTCAAAAAATCATCGTTATTAATTTTGTAGTTACGTTAGGAGCTAAAGTTTTTTGGCACTCTCGTCCTTTTGTGTTTTTCTATTAGTCTGAAACTACAAAAATTAGATAAATTAGTATTAAAATTCTTTTTTATTTACAAATCAATTTCATTTTAGTGGTATTTATGATTTAAATAATTTTAAGAATCACTAGAGATTTAATACTTTTATAAAAAATTATAACATGAGCTATTACAAAATTGATAATCTAGAACAATACTTTAAACATTATAATAAATCAGTTCGTGAACCTAGAAAATTTTGGGGTAAGATAGCAGAAGAAAACTTTACTTGGTACCAGCAATGGGATAAAGTGGTAGAGTTTAATATGGCTGAGGCCGAAATTAAATGGTTTACCGAAGCCAAAGTAAATATTGCAAAAAATTGTATTGATAGACATCTTGCAAAACGCGGTGAAAAAACTGCAATTGTTTTTGAACCAAATGACCCTTCGGAAGCAGCATTACATATAACTTATAATGAATTGCACCAACGCGTTTGTAAAATGGCAAACGTATTGCGTGAACAAGGTATAAAAAAAGGAGATCGAGTGTGTATTTATTTACCGATGATTCCTGAGCTAGCGGTTTCTATACTTGCTTGTGCAAGAATTGGAGCCATACATTCAGTTGTTTTTGCAGGATTTTCAGCCTCGGCAATTGCGAGTAGAATTAATGACAGTTCGTGCAAAATGGTTATCACTTCTGATGGTGGCTTTCGCGGCAATAAAACCATTGATCTAAAAGAAATCGTAGATGAAGCACTAGAAAAATGTCCTTGCGTTGAGAAAGTTTTAGTAGCCAAAAGAATTCACTCTAATATCATGATGCTAGAAGGTCGCGATCAATGGTTACAACCGCTATTAGATCAAGCATCGGATAATAATGTAGCCGAAATCATGGATGCCGAAGATCCATTATTTATATTGTATACTTCTGGCTCTACAGGAAAACCAAAAGGTATGGTTCATACTACGGCAGGATATATGGTGTACACTGCTTATACGTTTAAGAATGTATTTAATTATGAAGAAAATGATGTTTTTTGGTGTACCGCTGATATTGGTTGGATTACTGGACATTCGTATATTCTTTATGGACCTTTATTGAACGGTGCTACCACAGTTATTTTTGAAGGTGTCCCTTCGTATCCTGATTATAGTCGTTTTTGGGAAGTAATCGAAAAGCATAAAGTTACACAGTTTTATACTGCTCCAACCGCTATTCGTGCTTTGGCAAAAGAAAATATAAAATTTGTACAAAAATATCCATTGAAGTCGCTTAAAGTAATTGGATCAGTAGGTGAACCAATCAATGAAGAAGCTTGGCACTGGTATAATGATCACGTGGGCGATAAAAGATGTCCTGTAGTAGATACGTGGTGGCAAACAGAAACGGGAGGAATTATGATTTCGCCAATTGCTTTTGTAACCCCAACAAAACCAACATACGCTTCGTTACCGTTACCGGGAATCCAACCCGTTTTGATGGACGAAAAGCGCAACGAAATTGAAGGCAATCAAGTCACTGGAAGTTTGTGTATTAAATTTCCTTGGCCGGGAATTGCCAGAACTATTTGGGGCGATCACAAGCGGTATAAAGACACGTATTTCTCTGCTTTTCCAGGTAAATATTTTACTGGTGATGGAGCCTTGCGAGATGAAGTAGGATATTACAGGATTACAGGTCGTGTAGATGATGTTGTAATTGTATCGGGACATAATCTAGGTACAGCACCAATTGAAGATGCTATTAATGAACATCCAGCTGTTGCCGAGTCTGCTATTGTAGGTTTTCCGCATGACATTAAAGGAAATGCTTTGTATGGCTTTGTTATTCTAAAAGAAACTGGAGAAACTAGAAATAAAGAAAATCTTTATAAAGAAATTAATCAACATATTTCAGATCACATTGGACCAATTGCCAAGTTAGATAAAATTCAGTTTGTTAGTGGTTTGCCAAAAACACGTTCTGGAAAAATTATGAGGCGTATTCTTAGAAAAATTGCCGAAGGAGATGATTCAAATTTTGGAGATATATCAACCCTTTTAAATCCAGAAATTGTTGAGGAAATAAAAAATAATAAGGTTTAGAGTAATTTAAGGTTGAAGATCTGCTGAAAGATTTTCAACCTTATTTTTATTTAAAAATAAATAGATTAAATAAAAAGATGTAAAATGCAATACTCTGTCCATTGTATTCAAAACGATGTGGTCAATAAAATACGTTCCAATCGCAGCAAATACATCGTTAAAAATTAAGGCGAAAGTGCCAAAAAAATAATAATAAGCCCTTTTATCTCCATATTTGGCTAAATACATAACCGCAGTGGCGCCCAGAAAAACGGTTATTATAGCATTAAAAACTATAATAATTTCGAGGTAAATATCTCCAACTGCTGATGTTAGAAGGTATAAGACAACCAATAAAAAAATACAATTTATTCCAAAAATGATAAGTGAAAATCCTTTAGGAAAGGTATACAGTTTTTTCTCTTTAAGTGAGTTGTGTCCTAAAATAAGCAACGCAGAATAGCAAAAAAATGAGGCTACCATAGCAGTTCTAAACAATTGTATAGAGTTTTCATAGAATAATAGCAATACTTCATTTGCATAAAAAAAAAGAACAAATAAAATATAGATTAAATTAAGCTTCTTAAAACTATTTGCTGCTGCATACAGGATAAAGGTTGGAATAATTAATGGCTTAATGTAAATAACTAGAGCTTGATCAAAAAAAATCCCTGCACAAAAGTAAATTGCTAGTAATGCAATTGGGATTAATAATAACAGCCTCTTGGTTTTGATTACATTCATAAACAAACATAGCATTTTAATTTTTCTTTACAAAAAATATGTAAATTTTTTATAGAATTTAGAAAGAATTTGTTATTGTAAATTATTAAATTTACAAAATATGAAACAAGATTCTATAGTTATTGTTGGTGGTGGTTTAGCCGGACTTATTGCGGCCATTCATCTCAAAAACAATAATTATGATGTTATTGTGATAGAAAAAAATGAATTCCCAAAGCACAAAGTTTGTGGTGAATATATTTCCAACGAAGTTTTACCTTATTTAAAATCATTGGGACTCGACATTTCGTCGTTGGGTCCTAAACATATTGATAAACTATTCTTTTCAGTTGTTTCTGGAAAATCATTAAATAGCACATTGCCTTTAGGCGGATTTGGGATTAGTAGGTATCAGTTAGATCAGTATTTATATAAAGAAGCGCTTAGTCGTGGTTGCCAAATTGTAAAAGAAACGGTTTCTGATATCGAATTTTTGGATAGCAAATTTAAAATAACCACAAATTTAAACACGTATACTGCTCCAATTGTAGTAGGTGCCTTTGGGAAAAGATCCAATCTTGATATCAAGTTTAAACGGCCTTTTATTCAAAAAAAATCACATTGGCTAGGTGTTAAAGCGCATTACAGGGTAGATTTTCCTGATGATCTTGTTGGCTTGCATCATTTTGCAGGTGGGTATTGTGGCGTTTCTAAAGTTGAAGGCAATCTAGTGAACATTTGTTATCTAGCTAATTATGAAACCTTTAAATTGCATAAAACTATTGAAGAGTATCAAGAAAATGTAGTTTGTAAAAATCCGAATTTAAAAGATATTTTTAAAAAAGCCGTCATACAGTTTGAAAAACCCTTAACTATTAGTCAAGTTTCATTCGAAAAAAAAAAATGTGTAGAAAATCATATTCTAATGATCGGTGATACCGCAGGATTGATTCATCCTTTGTGCGGCAACGGAATGGCAATGGCGATTCACAGTGCAAAACTAGCAGCTGAAAATATAATACTTTTTCTAGAAAAAAGTATTGATCGAGATACTTTAGAAAGTAAATATTCAAAAGATTGGAACAAAAATTTTAAAAAAAGATTGCAAATGGGACGTATTTTAGGACAACTATTGCAGTACGAAAAAACAGCACAAGCGGTATTAAAAATTTTAATTTTATTTCCGGCTCTATTGCCCATAATTATAAAAAAAACACATGGTAAACCTATATAAATGGCTATAAATACAACCCATAGAACTAGCGCATCTGAAATTATGGATGACTTTGAGCTCGAAGGAGAAGAACTAAAAGATGCCTTAGATAAAATAGCCAAAATTAATCAGCTTCTAGGTGGCAATCGGTTAACTTTAAAAGGAGTACAAGAACTTCTTAAACAATCTAAAAAAGTAGAAATTGTTATTGTAGACGTAGGTTGTGGCAATGGTGATATGTTGCGAACTCTAGCTGATTTTGGAAAAAAAAACAATTTGAAATTTCAATTAATAGGTATAGATGCTAATAACTTTACAGTCAAGCATGCGCAAAAATTATCTGAAAATTATTCTAATATTAAGTATCGCTGCGAAGATATTTTTGATAAAGAATTCAAGGTATTAAAATATGATATCTTATTATGTACATTGACCTTACATCACTTTAACGATGATGAAATTATGTATTTGCTAGATGTATTTTATACCAATGCAGCTACTGGTATTGTTATCAATGATTTGCATCGAAATCTAATTGCTTATCGATTGTTTCAAGCATTATGTTTTGTTTTTCGATTGAATACTATGTCACGTGAAGATGGATTAACCTCGATTTTAAGAGGTTTTAAAAAAGAAGAACTGCTACAATTTTCAAAAAAATTAAATTATAAAAACTATAAAATTCATTGGAAATGGGCTTTTCGCTACCAATGGATAATTTCAAAAATATGAGTGTAAAAATCAAAACCGTAGCAAAACAATTACCAAAATATTCTAGAACAACCGAAGAAATTCTTCCTTTTTTAGACACTTGGTTGATAGGACAAGACGAACGATTTATCAGGAAAGTAAAGAAAATTTTTGAAGGTGCAGCAGTTGATAAACGGTATTCTATTATGGATCCAATTGAAGTGTTTACCAAAACTTCATTTGAGGAACGAAACGATATTTATGTTCGTGAAGTGATTGATTTAGGAGAAAAAGTATTGGAAAAAGCCTTGCAAAAAGCCAAATGGAACCCTAGAGATTTAGATTACATCATCACGGTAAGTTGCACCGGAATTATGATTCCGTCACTAGATGCCTATTTGATTAATTCATTACAACTACGTCAGGATATAGTGCGGCTTCCTGTTACTGAAATGGGTTGTGCTGCAGGAATTTCAGGTATTATTTACGCTAAAAATTTCTTGCAAGCCAATCCCGGAAAACGTGCAGCTGTGATTGCTGTTGAAAGTCCAACTGCAACTTTTCAATTGGATGACTTTTCTATGGCCAATATTGTGAGCGCCGCCATTTTTGGTGACGGAGCTGCTTGTGTTTTATTATCTTCACATGAAGACGATGAAGGGCCAGAAATACTTGCCGAGGAAATGTATCATTTTTATGACAATATTCACATGATGGGTTTTAAACTGACCAACTCGGGCTTGCAAATGGTGCTGGACATTGAAGTTCCAGAAACTATAGCGTCTCACTTTCCGGATATTATTCATCCATTTTTAGAAAAAAATAATTTAAAAATGGAAGACATTGATCACTTAATATTTCATCCGGGTGGAAAAAAAATTGTACAAACGGTTGAAAGTTTATTTTCGAGTTTGGGTAAAAATATAGACGATACAAAAGAGGTTTTACGATTGTATGGCAATATGTCCAGTGCAACAGTGTTATATGTTTTAGAACGAATAATGGACAATCAGCCTACGAAAGGGGAGAAAGGGTTAATGTTGAGTTTTGGTCCAGGTTTTTCAGCGCAAAGAGTTTTATTACAGTTTTAAAATATATTTTTATGACAGGACCAAATAAAGAAGATATTTATCCTTTAAAAAACTATGAACGGCTTTGTTTTTTAAAGAATATCATAAAAAATCCAAATATAGTTGTAGGTGACTACACGTATTACGATGATTTTGAAGATACTGCAAATTTTGAGAAAAATGTAAAGTACCTATTTGACTTTAATAATGATCAATTAATCATTGGAAATTTTTGCATGATTGCCTCCGATGTAAAATTCATTATGAATGGGGCCAATCACTTGACAGATACAATTTCAAGTTATCCATTTTCTATATTTGGAAATGGCTGGCAAGAAGCTATGAAGGGCAAAGAATATCCAAATAAAGGGAATATTGTCGTTGGTAATGATGTTTGGATTGGATATAATGCCACAATTATGGCCGGCGTAACAATTGGTGATGGTGCAATAATTGCTGCGAATGCCACAGTCGTAAAAAATGTAGAGCCTTATACAATTGTAGGTGGAAATCCAGCGAAAATCATTAGAAAACGATTTTCAGAAACACATATAAAGTTATTATTAGAAATTCAATGGTGGAATTGGAGCATAGAAAAAATCACTGAAAATGTTCAGTTATTAACTAGTACTACTGTTGAAGATTTGAAAAAATTTGCAAATAAGAAATAGGATATGAACAAAGAGCAAATTATTTTAAAATTACCGTATTCTAAACCGTTTTTATTTGTAGACGAAATAATTGCAATTGATGAAAATGGAGTAGAAGGAACCTATACTTTTGATCCAAATTTAGACTTTTATAAGGGACATTTTAAAGACAATCCAATAACGCCAGGAGTAATCCTCACAGAGGTTATGGCACAAATTGGGTTGGTTTGTTTAGGTATATTTTTATTAAATGATGACTTGAATAAAAATACATCAATTGCCTTAACATCAACAGATATTGAATTTTTAAAATCTGTTTTTCCTAATGAAAAAGTGAATGTGATTTCAAAAAAAATATACTTTAGATTCGGAAAATTAAAATGTAAAGTCAACATGAAAAATGAACAAGGAATAGAGGTTTGTACAGGAATAATTGCAGGAATGATACTTTCTAAATAATGAAAAAAAGAGTTGTTATTACAGGTCTAGGAGTTGTTGCCCCAAATGGAGTAGGACTTGATGATTTTACGCATGCTATCAAAAATGGAATTTCGGGAATCAAGCACGACCCAGAATTAGAACGACTACAATTTTCATGTCAAATTGCAGGAAAACCTGAGATTTCTACTGAATTTGCGTTGCGCTATTTCTCTGAATTAGAGTTGCGTAATTTCAATTCTACTGGGATTTTGTATGGTGTAATAGCTGGGATTGATGCTTGGAAAAATGCTGGATTATCTTTAGAGATAAATGAAGAACCCGATTGGGATAGCGGAACTATTTTTGGTACTGGTACTTCTGGAATCGATAAATTTCGCGAAAGCATTTATAAAATTGATGATTTTCAAACCAGACGATTGGGTAGTACTGCAGTAGCACAAACCATGAATAGTGGTGTAAGTGCCTATTTGGGCGGTAAATTAGGTTTAGGAAATCAAGTCACCACAAATTCGTCAGCTTGTACAACGGGAACCGAAAGTATTTTAATGGCATATGAACGCATCAAATCAGGTCAGGCCAAACGTATTTTAGCAGGAAGTACAAGTGATTCAGGACCCTATATTTGGGGTGGCTTTGATGCTATGAAAGTATGTACTTTTAAACATAATGAATCACCAGAACAAGGATCGAGACCAATGTCAGCAAGCGCTTCCGGTTTCGTACCAGGCAGTGGAGCAGGTGCAATGGTTTTAGAAGATTATGAAACGGCTTTGGCCCGTGGAGCAACCATTTATGCCGAAGTTTTAGGTGGAAATGTAAATTCGGGCGGACAACGTGGTTTAGGAACAATGACAGCCCCAAATCCGGTTGCAGTACAAAAGTGCATACAAAATGCTTTGAAAAATGCAGGAGTTGACGCTACTGAAATTGACACAATCAACGGGCATTTGACCGCCACAACAAAAGATAGTTTAGAAATTCAGAATTGGTGTGAAGCCTTGGGCCGAAAAGGTAAAGAGTTCCCCTATATAAACTCGCTAAAATCAATGATAGGCCATTGTTTATCAGGTGCTGGGTCTATTGAAAGCGTTGCCACAGTATTGCAATTGCATCACGGATTTATTTTTCCGAATACTAATTGTAATGATTTAAATCCTGAAATTTTAAGACTAATTGATGCATCACAAATACCACAACAAGTATTAGAAAAAGAAATTAAAATCGCAGCCAAAGCCAGTTTTGGTTTTGGAGATGTAAATGGCTGCGTTATTTTTAAGAAATATTCTCCATCAGCTATACGATAATTAAATTCACAAATATTAATAAAATGAACAAAGAACAAACCCTTCAAGAACTAACTAGTATTATCAAGCCTTACGTTCAAAATCAAGAAGCATTTGAAGTACTTACAGAAGATACCGATTTTATAAATGACCTCAAAATTAATTCGGCTAATCTAGTTGATGTTATTTTGGATATTGAAGAAAAATATAACATAGTCATAGACAATGATTCAATGGAGCGCATGGTCAATGTCAAGGCTGCTTTGGAAATTATCGAAACTAAGCTAGCAAGTAAAAGTTAAGTATTTACAGAAAAAACCAATGAAAAATGATTGGAAATGACGTAGTAGATTTAGCTGCAGCAAAAAAAGAAAGCAATTGGCAACGAAAAGGGTTTTTAAATAAAATTTTTACCCAAAAAGAACAATTACTTATTACTTCTGCCATAAGTCCAGAAATAATGGTTTGGAATTTATGGTCGCGAAAGGAGGCTGCATATAAAATTTACAACAGAGAAACAGGTATTAGAGGGTATTTTCCTTTACAAATAGCATGCAACTATGATGATGAAAATTCGGGTTCAGTTGCAATAAAAGGCAGGCTTTATTTTACAAAAACCAGTATTTCTTCGGCTTGTATACACACTATTGCCTTAACAAATAAAGACGACTTTTCGAGGATTGAGAAGCTAAATAGTACTGATGCTATTGTAAAAACGAACGGAATACCTTTTGTGGTTTGTAAGAACTCAACTGTAGTAAAACCAGTATCCATAAGTCATCACGGAGCATTTTGGGAAGCAATTACATTAATGGATTGACTTGAAAATTATTTAATCCCCAATCTTGATTTTAATTTTAAAAATAATAACGCAGTTTTATATGCATCTTCGGCAGCAGAATTTCGTTCACTTAATGGTATATTGTAAGCTGTAAAAAGTTGGTCTAGTGAAAATTGTTTATCATTGGTGTCATGTAATTTGCGGTGCATAATATCAACATCTAAAGCCTCGTTTTTCAATCTTCCGCACGATAATCTTTCTAATGCAGCATTAATCATATCCACATCAAAGTCAATATGATGTCCTACTAAAACTGAATTTCCTATAAATTCAATTAAAGAAGTTATGGCCTCGGTTTCGCCTAATTTTTTCATTTTACTTTCTACCAAAAAATCATTGGAAAGTCCATTGTCATGGAGGAATTTGTATTGCAACAGAACAGCTTCGAAACTATCACCAATGACAATACTGTTATCGATTACTGCAAAAGAACCAATAGATAAAATCACGTCTTTTTCTACATTCATTCCAGAAGTTTCTGTTGATAAAACCACAAAACGTGTTGATTTTTTATCAAATTTAGAGACATAATTTTTCCAAAATTCAGGATGTTCTTTATTAATATTCTTTAACCAGTCTAACATAATTATGAAAATTGCGTAAGTTGAAATTTATTTTTTATTAATTCTTCTAACTCTTTCATGGGTGTCAAAGCATTTTTTAATTTTTCTTTATCAATTTTAGATAGTTCATTTAAATTGATGAATTGTCCTGAATTATCGTTTTTTAAACCTTCTAAAGTTCTGAATTTTGATAAAATTAAAAAGGCTTCTGCACAATTGAGATATACTTCAGCATGCTTAGCATCGGTAATGGCAAGTTGTTTGAATCTTTGGAATGTATTATTTATGCCACGAATATCAAAACTTAAGGTAAACAATCGGGCTCCGTCAATTAATGGCATTAAACCGCGCGTTTTTATATCAAATTTATCTTTTTCGGGTCCTTCTTCTTCCACATTGAAATTTTTGAAAAAAGTTAGCGGTGAATTTTTTCTCAAAGCATCATTGCCCAAAAAGTCAAAGAATAGCGTGTTGTTTTTTGCATTTTTAAAAACAACGTTTCCAATGGCATCTTCTATTCGTTGCTCACCAAAAGTGATTTCGTAATCAAAGAAAATACTACTCAAATCAGTACTATTTTCTCCTGGAGTATTCATCCAACTGTCGTATTGCTTAGTCCAGTCAGTCAGTGATTTACACCAAAGCATATTGCTTCCCATATGTCCGTTTGGACAAAATTCAAAACCAATTTTTTCAAGCGCAGCTGTTGTCTTTTTCCCTAGTTTTATAAAGTAATCTTTTACCTCTCTATATTTATCTGGGGCAACATCTTCAAAAATTAAGATACTATCTTGATCCGTTAAAAGCAATTGTTCTTTTCGACCTTGACTACCAATACTTAACCAAGCAAAACGAGCAGGAGGTGAGCCCAAATCTAATATAGACAATTCTACAGCGCGTTTAATTATTGCTAAATTAATTTCACTAGCAATATTGAATACATGTGACAGCGGTATGTTTTTGGAAATTGAGGTCTGGATCAAATCTGTTAAACGTTCGCGTATTTGTTTTAGTTCCTTTGGATTTTGAGATCGTTTGATTTCTTTGATCAATACACCAGGATTATTTGCTTGTGCAGCAATTAAATCATGCTCTGAAATTACACCTTTTAAATCCGATTTATCAGTACCGTCCTGTGTGACACATAAATGAGTGACATTGTGCTTTAACATCAACAATTGGGCTTCGGCCAAAGATACATTCTCTACAACTGTAATTACGGGCGAAGACATTATTTGATCTATTGAGGCAGTTAGTGGAAATCGTCCAGTTGCAATTTTTGAACGCATATCACTATCTGTAATTATTCCAATAGGAAAATTAGCTTCGCAAATGACAACATTATTTTTTAAGGTTTCAGTCATTAATTGAGCAACTTCTTTTACTATTGCTGTACTTGTCGCTGTAAGTGGAGAATGATTATACGCTAATGACTGAAAATATTGCATCTCAGACTGTTGGTCTGAATAAAAAACATTATCAGAAATTAATTTGCCAACTAAATTTTCTTTATCCTTAGGATTTCTGGTATTTACAGCAAAACTCTCCAATAAAAAGTTTAAAACATCTGAATTATTAACAACAAAGGGTCGGAACGTGTCAATTGGAATGGCATAAACGACACTTTCTTCTCGTGCTTTAGCCGTCATCATGTAATTGTTCTTAGCAAAAAAAGGGCGTAATCCAAATATATCACCTTCGGTACATTTGTTCAATAAAGTTTCCTCGGCATCAGATATAACGGCTAAGTTAATTACACCAGATGCAACCACATAAAAGCTATCGTGCAAAATATCATTTATTTGGAATAAAGTCTTATTTTTCTCTAAATTCACGACCCGAATATTAGTAGCTATTTGAGATAATTCTCCAAATGTTAAGTGATTAAATGGTGGATATCCTTTTAAGAAATCAGCAATATGTTCCGCAATTGTGTTCATAATTTTAGATAGATATGTATCGTTGGTAAAAATAACAATTTTAAAAATACTTTTGTTGGCAATACTCTTGTAAAATAATTAAATTATACAAAACTTAATTTTTTCATAAAATAGATCGGTTAATAGTGAAATAATTACTTCTTGTTTTACTTTTATAAATGAATTTAAAATCATCCATTATGAAATCGATTAGAAAAGTACATTTTTCGTTCATAGCTTTATTCCTTGTGAATTTAATTGCTGCTCAAGGAAAACCAACCAGTAGTAAAGAAGTTGCTACGGGAAAAATTAATGAAGCTACAATTACCATTAATTATGGGAGTCCTTCTGTAAATAATAGACCAATTTGGGGAGCATTAGTACCATTTAATCAAGTATGGCGCGCAGGAGCAAATGATGCAACAACATTTGAAACAGATAAAGACCTAACTATTGAAGGTGCTAAATTACCAGCAGGTAAATATTCTTTTTTTGTGATTCCAAATGAAAAAGAATGTATTATTATTTTTAATAAAGAAGCCAAACAATGGGGCGCTTACAAGTATAAAGATAAAGAAGATCAATTGCGCGTTACGGTTAGGCCACAAGTTGCTAAAGTCGTAGTGGAGAAATTGGTGTATACAATCAATAAGAAAAATGTTGTTCTAAGTTGGGAAAAATGGAATATTCCAATTTCAATTAAATAGATATTTTTTTTTTATGTTATGAAGCATTACTGAGAGGTAATGCTTTTTTTATTACATGTAATTAATGACCCATCCTAATTTCAATAAATTCTATTTTACATAATATAAATTATAGTTCATTTGGTTAGTACATAAAAGAAGGCCAATTCGAATATTATATCATATAATCACGGTTGACTACAATTCTTTTAAATTAGATAATATTAAATGTGTTGTTGGTTCTCCATACACCAAAAGTCTATCGATGAATTGTTGCAGATGCAATTGATCAATTAAAACTACTTTCATAAAAATATTATGTGTTCCTGTAATTCTATAAACTTCATTAATTTCTGGAAACTGATCTAAATCATCATAAAAAAATTTAAGCTTGCCGCTGAATAATTTGAACATAATAAATACTTCAAGTCCAAAACCTAATTTTTTGGTATTGAGTTGAACTGTATATCCTTTTATAACTTCAGTATCTTCTAGTTTTTGGACGCGTTCTCGCACCGATGATGGCGACAGACCAATTTGCTTGCCTATTTCTACAAAGGAAGTTCTTGAATTGATTTTTAGATTTTCAATTATTTTCGAATCTAGTATATCTACCATAAATAAAATTTTAAATACGGCTAAATTACATTTATATAATGGAATATCTACATTAAATCCGTTGAATACGTTTTAATATAATTGGATGTTATTTTAATTTTGCAAAATGAATACAATGATAGTGTTGCTTACAATTGGAATTTTTACTGGTTTTTTCGTTCAAACAATAACGGGTTTTGCGGGAGCTTTAATCGCTTTACCTTTTTTACTGTTTGTAATGCCACTGCCCGATGCAATTGGGTATTTATCCATTTTTTATATGATATCAACTCCTTTCCACGTCTATAAAGAATGGAAATATATTGATAAATTACTCATTAAAAAATTAGCTTTATCCTCTTTTTTTGGTCTTTTAATTGGCATTATTGTTTTATCGTATGGCCAACCCACTATATTAAAAAAAGGTCTTGGAATCTTTATTTTACTTTTTGTTTTACATAATATATTGTCCAATAAAGAAATACAAATTGTATCTAAAATGAAGTTCTTTTTTGGATTCCTAGGTGGTTTTTTCTCTGGTGTATTTTCTACTGGTGGCCCATTATATTTGGTAATTGTAAAAAATGAAACATCAGATGTAAAGATCATGCGCGCCACCATGTTTGGCGTATTGGGATTGATAACAGTTATGCGCATTCCAGTCCTTGCTTTTGAAGGAATTTTAACGGTTGATCAATTGTATAATTCACTTTATGTGTTGCCTTTTTTTATATTGGCTTTGGTTTTAGGCAAAAAAGTCTATTTAAAATTAAATGAAATGATATTAAAGCGAATAATGTTAGGGCTTTTATTTCTCTCTGGTATGGTATTGGTTTTTAAAAATTAATGAATTTAACCGTTCCATTTTTTGAGTTTTTTAATTTGATATAGTCTACAACTGATTTGTATTTTTAATTTTACCTTTGCATCAATTAAAAAAAAATTTATGACAGTTGCAGAAATGCCAAAAGCAAAATATTTTAAATTAATTCTAATTTTAGGTTCACTTACTGCGCTCGGTCCTTTCTCTATTGATATGTATTTGCCAGGATTTGCAGGAATTGCCAACGATTTGAATACAAGTGTTGCAAATGTTTCTATGACATTGTCGAGTTATTTTATTGGAATTTCAGCAGGACAATTACTCTATGGACCTTTACTAGACCGTTTCGGACGAAAGAAACCCTTATTTATTGGATTATTAGTTTACATACTAGCTTCATTAGGTTGTGTTTTCGTAACCGATATCGATACATTCATAGGATTACGTTTTGTTCAAGCTATTGGCAGCTGTGCAGCGACCGTTGCATCGGTATCTATGGTTCGAGACTTATTTCCTGTCAAAGATATTCCAAAAGTGTTTTCATTATTGATGTTGGTTGTAGGGCTTTCGCCAATGTTAGCGCCAACTGTTGGAGGTTATGTTACCGAATATTACGGTTGGCACGTGGTCTTTTTTATACTGATGTGCATGGGAATTTTAATTCTTTTGGCAGCTGAAATTGGTTTACCTACTACTTTCAAGCCGGATACTTCTATTTCATTAAAACCTAAACCTATTATTACAAACTTCCTTACCATCCTCAAAGAACCACAATTTTATACGTATGCTTTTGCCGGTTCAATTGCGTTCTCTGGATTGTTTACCTATGTGGCGGCCTCCCCTATTTTATTTATGGATATTTTTAAAGTTGATGCCAAAACCTACGGTTGGATATTTGCTTTTATGTCATTAAGTTTTATTGGTGCGAGTCAATTAAATTCTTTTTTGTTGAAAAAGTACAGCAGTGAACAAATGATTTTTGGGTCATTAATTGTTCAAACTTGTGTCAGCATTTTATTTCTTGCTTTGGCAATGAATTCACTTTTAGGTTTGTATGAAACCATTACCCTATTATTTTTATTTCTAGCTTGTTTAGGAATATCAAATCCCAATACCGCTGGACTCACACTAGCGCCATTTTCAAAAAATGCAGGAAGTGCATCGGCATTAATGGGTGCTATTCAATTGGGATTAGGTGCTTTGGCTTCTTTTGCAGTAGGTGTTTTTGTTAAAAATTCGATGTTGCCTATGGTTTTAATTATGACTGTTTCAACCGTATTAGCACTTATTATTTTGATTCTTGGAAAACGAAACATAAAAAAACCATCACAACTTCTCTAAATCAAGAAATGGTGACAGTTCATTAAATATAGCTTTAGTTTACGCTTGTTTAGGTTCTGTTTTTACTTTTTTATCAGGTCTGATAATCATACGCAACGATTGATCTTGTGCAAAGTAAGCTATCATCCAATTGAAAAAGGTTTTGACTCTGTTGCGATATGTTATCAAGGAAATCAGGTGAATAAACAACCATATTATCCACGCAAAAAATCCTTTGAAATGCATTTTTGGTTTTGGTAAATCAACCACAGCCTTATTTTTTCCAATAATAGCCATCGATCCTTTATCATTATACTTAAAAGGTTTTAATGATTTGTTAGCACTCATTCGCTTAAAATTTTCAGCTAAATTAATTCCTTGCTGAATTGCAACTTGGGCCACTTGCGGATGACCGTTAGGAAACTCCATATCCGTTTGTTGAATACAAGTATCGCCTATTGCAAAAATATTTTCGGTATGTATTACTTTATTAAAAGCGTTTGTGGCCATCCTTTTTCCACGTCCGTAACTTTCTAAAGGAATTCCTTCGAAAACTTTGGCGGAAACTCCAGCCGCCCAAATTAAATTTTTAGTTTGAATGGTTTCTCCATTACCAAAATACACAATGTCATCCTTATAATCGACAACGGTCGTGTTTAATTTCACAACAACCCCTAATTTTGTTAGTGCTTCCAGTGTATTCTCTTGTGAAGCTTTGCTCATTGTTGATAAAACGGCATTGGCACCATCAACCAGATAAATATTGCTTGCGGTGGTACTTAATTCCGGATATTCTTTCAAAAGAATATTTTTACGCATCTCAGCAAACATTCCCGAAACTTCAACGCCAGTTGGGCCACCTCCGGCAACAACAATAGTTAAGTGTTTTCTGCGTTCCCGCATGTCTTTGCAAATGGCCGCTTTTTCTAAATTTTTCAATAAAGTATTGCGCATCACAATTGCATCATTGAGCGTTTTCATTGGAATAGCATTTTTCTTTACGTTTTCCATTCCAAAATAACTCGTTTCGGCACCCGTAGCAAAAACCAAATGATCGTATTTCAATTCACCATTATGAAGGATTATGGTGTTTTCTAAAGGATTTACTTTTAATAAATTACCAAGTCGGAATTTTAGATTTTTTTTACCCGAAAAGAATTTTCGAAAAGGATAACTAATGCTGGACGGTTCCAAAAATGCCGTACCCACTTGATAAATTAGCGGCGCAAAGAAATTATAGTTGTTTTTGTCAACTAGCGTTACCGTTATTCCTTTTTCATTTAGCAACTCTTTTGCAAGGTTTAATCCTGCGAATCCCCCTCCTATGATAACAATTTCCATATTTTTATATTTATAAAATAATCATTCTAAAAGTACAAATTTAAATAACAATTTGTACAATTTAAAAACCAAAGAGTAGACTTAAATTCAAATTCATAAAGGTTTTAGATTGTGCTCGAACAGACAGTAGAATTATTAAGTTTCCTGCATTATTAGATTTACTATTTTTTACAAACTAAAGAGTTTCTTTGTTAATCCACTTTGTAACTATTGGCGCTTGATACTTTTCCATTTTATCGAGTAATTCATCGATAGTATCACTTATCAAAAGCATCTCTTGGTTGCTTGGTTTCAAAAATCCTTTGTCCACCATAGTCTGAATTAAAACCAGTAATGCATCGTAGAACCCGTTTGTGTTTAAAATCCCTATTGGCTTTTTATGAAGTCCAAGTTGTGCCCAAGTCAACATTTCAAACAATTCCTCCAAAGTACCAAAGCCGCCAGGCAAAGCAATTACTCCATCGCACAAGTCGTTCATTTTTGTTTTTCTTTCGTGCATGGTGTCCACTAAAATGAGCTCTGTTAAGTTATTATGTGCCAATTCTTTGGATTGCAAAAAAACAGGAAGGACACCAATTACTTTTCCGCCATGCTTTAGAGCGCCGTCAGCTACAGCTCCCATTAGTCCAACATTGGCACCACCATATACTAACTCGATATTTTTTTTAGCTAATGTTTGCCCTAATACAATAGCTTGTGTGAGGAAAATAGCATCGGTGCCTGAACTTGAACCGCAAAAAACTGTTATTCTTTTCATTGTGATTGTTATTTTTATACTTCTGCTGGTCTTTTTTTCTTGATTAAGCAAGCCAGCATTACTCTAAAATTATTACGATTTAGATAGTAAAAATTATTAACAAGATTATAATTATACCAAATACAATCACTCCAACTCCGTGGTTGGTCGTATTATTTTCATATTCTTTTTTGTTTGGACTCCAAATTTTTCTGAATGTTGTGTATTAGTTAAATTCTATTAATCAACATGTGTTCAGATACATGTATCTAATACATGCGCCAATAAGCTATAATAAATAGCGACCAACTAAAATTTGTAAAATATCCATTTATTGTTCTTTGATGATTTTATCAATCAGTTTTTCTGCTTATCGCCAAAGTCTGTCTGTCAAAAACCTCGGTTGCACATATACCAAATATAACAAAATACGAGAGTAAAAAGAAGATTTTTCGCATTTTAAAAAATTATGAAAGGTCGTATTTGCTAAGAAACCTTTTGGAAGTCCCAAATCGGTGGTGGAATATTTGGGAAGATATACCCATAAAATCGGTATTTGTAACCATAGAAACAAAAGCATTGACGGACAAAATGTGACTTTTGATTACAAAGATTACCGAGTAGCGGGCTCTTGTTTTTCTTTTAAAAAGCTTTTCGATAACTCCAAAATTATTTACGGAGTGTAATCGGTTCTCCCGAAATAAACGGAACAAGCTGTTCAAAGCAGGTTTCATTGTTGGTAATGCGCACGCAACGAAAACTCTGCTGTTAGAGTTTAGGCAGTTTATTTATTCCGTATGTACATTCCAATATATTTCAATTGTCTATTCCAAATTTAGTTGTATTTAAAACCTATACCCTAATTGAAGACCAAATCTTGCAACTATGGTATGGTCAGTTTTATCAGCATTAAATAAAAGTTTTCCGTAACCAGCATTAATTTCAAAAATAAGACCACCTCTTGTAACCCATTTACTACCTAAACCTACACCAATTGAATAATCAATTACATCAGCACCTTTAGTAAATGTCAAATTATCGTTTGTATCATATATTTTTTTTCCATCTATTGAACTTAACATACCAAATCCTTCTGCAAAAAAACCTGAAGCGTACTTTTTACCAAAGTATCTTCTGTAATATTGTGTAATCATATAATTTGTGTCTTCATTTGAATTTTTATTATTAAACACATACAAACCAGTAACGCCTATTGATGACTTATTGTTTAAGTTTCTTTCATAAGTAGCTTCAAACGTTCCTGCTAAAGGCAATAATACATTAAATTGAACTTCATTTTTTTTATAATTTTGAGAGTTGCCATTTTGCGCATTAACAGCAAAAAACGAAAATAACATTGCAATAATTAAGTACTTTTTTTTCATAATATAAGTTTTATTGTTTAGGGCAAACATATATTAATTTGTTTTAAAAAATGTTAATTAAACCTATTACTGAAGTTAAATTTAATACAACTTTACTGACTAAAAACATATTTTAATGATTGTCTTTTGTGCGTTTTAATACTGCTGACCGCTGTTCAACACAGGTTTCATTGTTCGGCTTGCAGCCGCAACGAAACCTTATCTGTTGTGAGCAGTTTATTTTTGATAATCTGTATAAAATTTATATATTTCTATCATTTCTGTTGTCAAGCTTTCAATTTTCATTACATATTTCGCTACTTTCTTTGCATCGAAAATATCTTCTGCTATTACTTGTCTTTCCTTTCGGTCGACAAATCTAATTTTATGATTTGCAATTAAATTTATGCTTTCCTCACTTGTGTCGACCATCCAATGAGCCAAGTGGTTTCGAGTTTCTATAATGTTGTTAAGATTTCCCCAAATTTTTTCAATACTGATATTCTTTGAAGTTTGATAATTATCTAGACAAATTTTAAAAAGTTGCTTTTTTTCTCTAATACCAATTTCAGATTTTTTTCTTCCAACCTTTTCTTCAATATCTACATTAAAATGCAAACAATGAATATCTATTATATCATCAATAAAACTTTCTAATAAACAAAATGTATTAAGAAATTTGCCTCTGAATTCTATTGCATATTTATTTATATTTCTCGTAGTTAAAGCACCGCCAATTATTTTAGCGTATGATCCACAGCAAACATTTTCGACTGTTACAATTCCATCAATAATTTTAAAATCTGCCTTTTTATTGCATGTTTTACAAGAGTTCCTCTTTACACCAGCTTTTAAAAACTCGACTTTTTCAGGGTCTAATTTTCCGAAATTTAGTTGTGTCTCCATTTGTTCTTGTGTACGTGAGTTAAATTGCTCACAACGTCAGTCTGTGAAAAAACCTCCGTTTTATTATGCTCAAATATACTAAAAACTTGTATTAAAAGAAGATTTTTCGTATTTTTAAGCATGCAACACACCATAGGTATTTCTCGTCAACAACTGTGTTTTTCAAGTTTAGAAGATACAATCAGTCCCGATAATCAGGTGCGATTTATAGATGCCTTTGTCATGTTGATCGCTCTAAATTGAATTTTGCAGTAAAAACGCTCAAGACTAAAACCCCTCTTGTCATTCTCTCTCAAAACTTTAAGATAAGTACATAGTTCATGCCAGAAACCGTTCTCCCGTAAAAACGGTACAAGCCGTTCAACACGGGTTTCATTGTTCGTGCTGCGCACGCAACAAATCTCTAGCGTTAAGTTAGGTTTTTTTAATTCTCTTTTAAAGTCATTTCTAATTTATTTAAAGCATCTTCAATGATTGCGCCTGTATTTCTATCATTTTGATTTGCAATAATTAATATTCCTAGATTGTATTTCGGTAAAATTTTTATTATGTTCGAAGTTCCATTTGAACCACCGTCTTTTATATAGTTTGTATTTCCATTTTCTTCTGATACAGTGTCCCAGAAATATCCCATATCTATGTTTGGATAAACTTTTCTATGAGATTCAATAACAACCTTATTATTTGGATTTAATTCAAACTTGATATATTTGCTTAAATCATCCATTGTTGATTTTAGAAATTTGGATGCTCCCCAAATACTAATTGTTAAAGGTTCCATAATATCGCCTTTTGAATTATAGCCATTTGCAAGAATCTCGTTATTTCCTAAATTAAGTTTTGTAGATTTCATTCCTTCTTTTTTAAAAATCTCGTCATCTAATAGGTCATCGTAACTTTTTTTATATACATTTTCTAAAATATAAGCACACAATTCGGGTGCTAAAGCACCGTACTTATAGCCAGTTCCTGGAAGTGAATCTACTTTTACTTTTCGTAAATCAGCTAAGAAAAGTTCTTTAGTATACGCTTTATCAAGTCTATTTTTATAATAAAGGAAACTTTCAGCTGGGTATTTATCTCTTATTTGTTGAGTAATAGGAAAAGGTGTTTGTATTCCACTTCTATGGACAAGTAAATCCTTTATTTTTATTGGCTTGCCTTGAAACTCTAAATTAGAAAAATCATCATTCAAATATTTTCTAATATCGTCATTTAATCCAATTTTATTTTTTAATACAGCATTAGCCATTAGTGTTCCTGTAAATACTTTAGTTGTAGAGCCTATTTCAAAAAGTGTTTGATTAGTTGCTTTATTGCGCTTCCCTTTATCCAACTCTCCATAGTGTTTTATATAAGTTTTTTTATTTTTAACAATTGCTATAGAAACAGAATTAGCTCCTGATTTTTTCAGAAAAGAGTCTGCAACTGTATCCATTGAATCGTATACAGATTTATCAAAATTATTTTTGTTTGAATTTGATTTTTGTTGCCCAAAAGAATAAATAAAAAGAAATACAAAAGAGAGAAATGAAAATTTTGTCATATTATTATTGTTTAAAAATTTAGTGGGTTTTGGAAACTTACCACTAATGTCAGTCTGTGAAAAAACTTCCGTTTTATTATGTTCAAATATAGCAAAAAACTGGTATTAAAAGAAGATTTTTCGTATTTTTAAGTATGAAACACATCATAGGTAATTCTCGTCAACAACTGCGTTTTTCAAGTTTAGGAGATACCATAAGTCCTAATAATAAGTAGCGATTTATAGATTCCTTTGTTAAGTATGTTGATCGCTCTAAATTGAATTTTGCAGTAAAAACGCTCAAGTCTAAAACCCCTCTTGTCATTCTCTCTCAAAACTTTAAGATAAGTACATAGTTTATGCCAGAGACCGGTTCTCCCGTAAAAACGGGACAGGCTGTTCAACAGGTTATTCATTGTTAGTGCTGTGAACTCAACGAATCTCTAGGTGTTAGCTGTAGCGTTTTATTTATTCAGCTAATTGGTTTTCAATATCCATTCTTTCGTGAAGAACTCTTACGACTTCAATTTCATTAGTTTTGTCTTTTTTAAAGAAAATTGAATGAGATTTTACTTTTGAATATTTATATGATTTTCTAATTTTTCCAAAGTCAAGAGCCATATCAAAATTTTCTACGATATATTCAATTTCGTCAATGATTAAGTTATAATATCGATCTGCTTGTTCAACAGACCAATTTTCTGCTGTATAAAACCAAATGTTACTAATATCTTCTAATGCCTTTTCACTAATTATATACTCTGACATTATTTTTGAAAATTAGCTTTTAGCATTTCAAGATTTTTATTTCGGTCAAAATTTATGATTTTGCTACTCTTTTCACCAATTTTTATTTCATTGATTAACGATTTTTTTTTTGTTTCTTCTTGCTCAAAAATCCTTAAAGCAGTTCTAATAACTTCACTTACTGAACTATATTTTCCTGTGGAAATTTGTTCATCAATAAAATTTTCAAAATATTCTCCTAATAGTATTGATGTATTTCGTCCCATAATTTTTTTACCAAAGATACCAATAATTGGTATTAAATTCAAATTTTTTAGTTTTCTGTCCAAAAGTTACTGCCAACGATAGTTCTCCTGAAGGTTCAGGATAAAAGCCTTCAAACGAACTCAATTTAGTTAATCGGTTAGTAAATATGCATATAATTAGAACTTCAATTTAAATTCTTTTTTCAAAAAGTCACTTTTTGATCCCTAAAAGAAAACAAGGTGTAAAGCGAGTTGAAAAAAGCTGTCAGAATCATAAAAGGTTAAGCTTACACCCTCACCTTCATTGAATTGTTCTGGGCGGTTGTGTGCCTGCCTGCCGATAAGCCACGGACAAAACGGACAATGGCAAAATAGCAGAGCCGATGGAAAATTCTTGTTTGCAGTCAAGGCTTTGTCGATACTTTTTACGGCTAAATATTGCGCCAAACTCAAGGCAAAATCACCTATCCAATACGAACAAATCAGGCAGGATTTATGGAAAAAACCATGGGTTGTTTTTGCTAAGAAACCTTTTGGAAATACAATGTCGGTGGTGGAATATTTAGGCAGATACACCCGCAAAATAGCCATTAGCAACCAGAGAATTAAAAGTATTGACGGGCAAAATGTGACTTTTGATTACAAGGATTACCGAATGACAAGTGCAAAAAAGAAGATGACACTGACGTATCAGGAATTTATTCGGCGTTTTGCGTTGCATATTTTGCCTAAACGTTTTACTTCGTCAGTTCGCCCTATGGGCTCGGGTGCGAAAATATGGCATTACGGTTTTTTGAGCAGCATCCCGTAAAAACGGGACAGGCTATGGAAACGGCAAAAACTGAAGCTTTTACAAGAGAAACTCAAGTAAAAGTGCTAGAAAAAGTAGAAAAGAAGCTTTTTTTACCTAAATGTCCGTGTTGTATCTGACGCGGCGGACAGGTGGGCAATTTACATCGGATAGCGGTTTTTGACCAGCGTGGTCCGCCTCCCGAAGCGTCGGGATGGTATCTTGGCGGTGGCCAGAACTCCTTTCCCTGTAAAAGCTAATTTTGTGGGTAAGGGCACGTGTGCCTAATCCCGAAACTTCGGGAAAGGAAAACACGTAAAAACCATCTTGATTTTACCGCACAAAAAAAGAGGACACTAAATCCTCTTGATATTCTCTCTCTAAACTTTACGACAACTCCATAAGTGTTGACGGCATGTAATCGGTTCCGTTCAAAACAGGTTTCATTGTTCGACTTGCAGCCGCAACGAAACCTTATCTGTTGTAGGATGTACTTTGTTAGGTATTAAGTTTCTTTTTATCCGTTGTCTTTTTTGTTGATTTTTTCTTTTTAAAGAAGTCACTCAAAGCTTTTTCTTCGGACAATGTTAAAGAACTTAATCCTCCAATAGTATCAATTTCTAAATCTAATTTTTTAGTTTTCATATTACTTATTTTGAAAATATTTATTGATTAATTTCAGTGCTGATTTTGTTTCAATTATCATAATTCTACCACCAAAATGAAATGCTCCTAATGTTTTTTCATAATGCTCAACTAATTGTGATTTCGAAAGAAAAGAAACATTTCCATCGTGTCCACGTTGAAAAGATAATTTACAAGCATATGCAACTAAATTACCAGCAACACTAGCATAAACTTTAGTTTGACCTTTGTTAAATGGAGCATTTTCTACAAGATGCATATAAACGTGGTCAGATTTGACTTCTAAGCTAACAAGTCCTTGAATAATTTTAGAATTTCCAGCAATTGTAAGTTTATAAATATCTCTAACTGGATTTTTAAATTCTTCACTCCAGTTAAAAAGCCAACCATTTTTCTTTGTTACAGATTTTAAATCAGAGTTTTGAAGAATAGAAATTTCAGTCTGAAAACTGTCTCCAGTAATCACGTTTTCAATTGAGTTTGTTAGTTTATCAATTATAAAATCTAAACCTATTTCTGCATTTTTATCCATTCAGCTAATTTAATCAATATAATCTAATTCTAAAAAAATTCGATGGTTTTTGCGGTTTTTTGGACGTATATCCTACAACGTCAGTCTGTGAAAAAACTAAAATCAGTCGCCTGAGAATCTCATATTTGAGATTTTTCTTTGGTAGCCCTCCAAATACTTTCTGAATTTGAAGAAGTTTTTTCGCAGCCTGACGTCAGTCTGTGAAAAAACTTCAGTTTTATTATGCTCAAATATAGTAAAAAACTTGTATTAAAAGAAGATTTTTCGTATTTTTAAGCATGCAACACATCATAGGTATTTC
>NZ_JBLVPT020000021.1:0-41728 GCF_048286795.2 Flavobacterium frigidum | reverse complement strand
ACGAACATAATAATCATTTCAAATCGTCACGCTCAAAAATGACTCTTAAAATACAGATTTACAATAATTTCAAAGAACTTGTTTTATTTTTTAGTGGACACTAGTGAAAATACATAGTAGTACTTGAGGTGATTCATCTCTTTTAATTTAAATTCAATCACGCTAAATACTAGTTATGGTTTTGATGACTATCTTAAAAAATATTTTTCAATTTCTCTGTAGGTGCGGTATCACTTGATGCATTTAGACCATTGTTCCTATTTTGATGAGCTGATGAGATTCGTTTCTATTTTTGATATTGACCTTTGGTTGTAGTTGTTGTGTGATTTTGAGACCCATCGGGTTAGCGAACTAAGTACCTATTAACTCTAGTTTTATAGACCTTAGATATTTTAATCAACAGTAATTGAGACTATATTTCAGGTTGTTACAAAAAAACGGTGTTTAAATCTCGATTAAACACCGTTTTCCTGCTAGTATAAAAAAAGTTTATCGAATCGCTTCAACGAAAGCGTCAATTTTTCCGGTTCCATTTTTTGTTAAATCCTGAATAAAAGCACTACCAATAATAGCACCTTTGGCAAATTGTGTGGCTTGCTCAAAAGTTTCTTTATTGTTGATTCCAAATCCTATTACTTGTGGATTTTTTAGATTCATGTCGGCAATACGTTTGAAGTAATCTTCTTGTGCGCTTCCAAAACCGGTTTGTGATCCTGTAACACTTGCTGAACTCACCATATAAATAAAACCATCTGAAACACTATCAATAAAATGAATTCGTTCAACAGACGTTTGTGGTGTGATTAAGAAAATGTTTTTTAAGCTATATTTTTCAAAAATTGTTTTGTATTCATCTGCATAGACACCAACGGGAAGATCAGGAATTATTAATCCATCAATACCAATGGCAGCGCACTGTTTGCAGAAATTTTCAATACCAAATTGCAACATTGGGTTGAAATATCCCATGATGATTAGCGGAATAGAAACTGTTTTCCGAATGTCTTTTAATTGATCAAAAAGAACTTGTGTTGTCATTCCGTTATGCAACGCTTGCGTAGAACTCTCTTGAATAGTTGGTCCGTCAGCCAAAGGATCACTAAAAGGCAACCCAATTTCAATCATATCTACACCATTTTTTTCAAGGTCTTGAATGATTTGCACCGTATCATTTAAACTAGGATATCCCGCTGAGAAATAGATGGAAAGTATCTTTTTAGTTTCTTGTAATTTTTGATTTATTCTGTTCATTGTATTATTTTTATATATTTTCTTGCAAGGTTTTAAATCCTTGTATTTTTAAGGTAATAACTGAAATTTAACTACTTTTCGAGTTGTTTTAAGCGAACTATTTTCTTGACACTTAACTTTCTATATATATCCAAGCTGTTTTTCCAGATTGCAATATTATTTGAATTCTTTTGTAGGCATTCGATTCAAATTGATCTGCTTTTATAAGATCTTCGCTAGAAACAGTAAACACAATACCAGAAATAGCATCCAAGGGATTTTCACTAGGCATGGCTACAAAATAATCTTCCATTCCAAATTCTTCTTCTATTTGTAGATCTTTTAATTTGTAACCTACTAGCTGGTCTTCGGTTCCGCTTAATAGTTTATTAAAAACCTGCATCTGAATTTCTTTTGACTGCAATGTGCCGTAGGAGAATAGTTGTTCCATAAGATGTATTTGTATCGTTATTGGTGTGCGTTAGGGATAGAAGCGGCATCCTTTTTCATGGCTTTTTTGCCATGAAAAAGATACAGCGGACAGCCCGACCCTTTGGGAACGCCCTAATGATGCTTTTGTTATAATTTGAAATAATCAATATACGTATTTAAATCTTTGTCGCCGCGACCAGAAAGGTTGATGACCACAATATCTTCTGGTTTGAATTTCATTTCATCGAGAACGGCAAAAGCATGCGCGCTTTCTATTGCGGGAATTAGGCCTTCCATTTTTGATAATTTAATTCCCCAATCCATGGCTTGTTCATCAGTTATGGATATGAATTTTGCTCTTCCTGTGGCAAATAAATTAGCGTGCATAGGACCAACGCCAGGATAATCTAAACCAGCAGAAATCGAGTATGGCTCGGTAATTTGGCCGTCACTAGTTTGCATTAACAAAGTTTTGCTTCCGTGAATGACACCTACTTTGCCTAGCGCTGATGTTGCTGCGCTTTCGCCAGAATCTACTCCTAATCCAGCAGCTTCAACTGCAATAATTTTTACGTCCTCATGGTCTAGAAAATGATAATAGGTACCTGCAGCATTGCTTCCTCCGCCTACGCAAGCCACTACATAATCAGGATTTTCACGGCCTTCTTTTTCTAATAATTGCTCTTTAATTTCCTTGGAAATCACACTTTGAAAACGCGCTACCATATCTGGATATGGATGTGGTCCTACAACAGATCCAATGATATAATAGGTGTCTATCGGGTTGTTGATCCAATCGCGAATAGCTTCATTAGTTGCATCTTTCAGGGTTTTTGAGCCTGATTTAGCAGGACGAACTTCGGCTCCCAACATTTTCATACGAGCTACATTTGGCGCCTGACGCTTAATGTCGACTTCGCCCATGTAAACAATGCATTCTAACCCCATCAAGGCACATACCGTTGCGGTTGCAACACCATGCTGTCCAGCGCCAGTCTCTGCAATGATACGGGTTTTGCCTAAACGTTTAGCTAATAAAATTTGGCCTATCGTATTGTTGACTTTGTGTGCTCCTGTATGACACAAATCTTCTCTCTTGAGGTAGATTTTAGTATTGTATTGCTCAGACAAGCGTTTGGCAAAATACAGCGGTGTAGGTCGGCCCACATATTCTTTTAGCAAGTCATCAAATTCCGCTTGAAAAGAGGGCTCTGCTGTGATTTTTAAATAATTCTGACGTAATTCTTCTACATTTGGATATAACATTTCAGGTATGAAAGCACCTCCAAAATCTCCGTAATAACCTTTCTCGTTGACGTTGTAACTCATTTTGTTTAAAGTTTAAAAAGTTTAAAGTTTCAAGTTATGTTGAAACTTTTTTAATGTTGTTTTGTCTTTTAATCCTGGTTTTATTTCAAATTTACTGTTTACATCTATGGCGTAAAGCGGCAAATTGGTTTTTGATATTTCATGCACTGCATCCATTTCCTCCATTCCAATTCCGCCACTCAGGAAAAATGGTTTACTTGAAGGATATTTTTTTAAGACACTCCAGTCGAATGTACTTCCGTTTCCACCAGGCAGTTTTCCTTTAGTATCAAAAAGGAAATAGTCACAAACCGCTTCAAAGGGTTTTAACAACTCAAAATCAAAATCAGCACCAACCGAAAATACTTTTATAATCTCGATTTCATTTCCTATTGCATGCTTTAAATCCGAACAAAATGCCACTGATTCGTGACCGTGTAACTGGATGGCCTGTAAATTATATTTCTGGGCTTTCGCCAAAATTACGCTGCTGCTTTCGTTAACAAAAACACCTACTTTTTTAATCGATACCGGTAAATCAGGAATTACGCCGTCAAAATACCGAGCTGATTTTTCCCAAAATATAAAACCCATATAATCGGGTAGGAGCGAGGCTACTTCGAGAATATTATCGGGATATTTCATACCACATATTTTAATCCCCACCCCTCCCGAAGTCTCGGGATTCCCCGAAAGGGAGGGAGCCGAAACCAGATTAGTTTTTGTGGAAATGTTTTGTGAAGTTGATTGCATAATAACTAAATATATGTACTAATTGCTAATTCCTATTTTGAGATTAGAGGGCCAATTGTTTAATAAATTCCGTAGCTGCTTGACCGGCATTATTGGTTTTCATAAAATTTTCACCAATTAAAAATCCTTTATAACCGTAAGGTCTGAGTTCGTTAATCGCTTCAATTGAGGAAATTCCGCTTTCTGATACTTTCAAGAAGTCATTTGGAATGTGATCTGCTAATTGCTTACTGAAATCTAAACTCACCTCAAATGTTTTTAAATTTCTATTATTGACTCCAATCAGGTCTAAAGTAGGTATTATCGATTTTTCTAGTTCTTCAAGGTTGTGTACCTCTAGTAAGACTTCAAGGCCTAAATTTTTAGCAAATTCAGATAATGATTTGATTTCTTCTCTAGTTAAAACTGCTGCAATTAGCAAAATTAAATCAGCTCCATAGGCTTTGGCTTCTAAAATTTGGTATTCATCAACAATAAATTCTTTTCTCAATAGCGGAATGTTTACTGTAGCTCTAGCCAAAAGTAAGTCGTCTAGAGAACCACCAAAGTACTTCCCGTCTGTCAATACCGAAATTCCGCAAGCACCAGCATTTTCGTAGCCTTTAGTCACCTCTTCCACAGTAAAACTGTAATTGATTTCGGCTTTAGATGGTGAACGACGTTTGTGTTCGGCAATAATCCCTGAGGTGCTGTTTATTAAATTAGTACGTAAGGAAATTGTCTTTTTTTCAAAAAAAACAGATGATTCCAGTTGTGCAACCGGTATGATTGATTTCTTGAGAATGACTTCTCGTTTTTTGTCAATTATGATTTTATCTAAAATGTTCATTCTTAATTTTTTGTTTAAAGTTTACTTTGTTTAAGGTTTAAAGTTGTGGGAAATCAACAACTTTAAACCTTAAACTTTAAACTTTTTTATTTACTCAATTCTTTCAATTTGTTCAAAGATAAAAGTCCTTTTCCGGATAATAAACTTTCTTTCGCTATTTGAAATCCTTCTAAAGGAGTGCATTTTGTTACTGTCGCAATGGCCATTCCAGCGTTGGCACAAACTACATTGTTCTGAGCTTCAGTTCCTTTTCCCGAAATAATATTGATAAACATATCAGCCGAATCTTCGATTGTTGTTCCGCCTTCGATTTCGCTTTGCTTTAAAAGTGAAACACCAAAGTCTTCTGGAAGCAGCATACCTTCCATGGTGCTGGTAATTGTCTTTGTAGGACTGGTCAAGGAAATCTCATCGTACCCGTCAAGCGAATGTAAAATAGTGAAATTCACATCGGTATTTTGATATAAATAGGCATACATTCTAGCTAATTCAAGGTTGAAAACACCAACCAATTGATTTTTTGGAAAGGCAGGATTCACCATGGGACCCAACATATTAAAAAATGTTTTCACTGCTAATTCTTTCCGAATTGGGCCTACATTTTTCATAGCTGGGTGAAAAAGGGGTGCATGTAGAACACAAATTCCCGCCTTGTCGATACATTTTTCTAAGAAATCAGGATCATTACTAAATTTTATCCCCATTTTTTCCATAACATTACTAGATCCTGAAATAGAGGAAACACCGTAATTTCCGTGTTTGGCTACTTTTATTCCTGCTCCTGCAGCTACAAATGAAGCCAAAGTAGAAATATTAAAGGTGTCTTTTCCATCACCACCTGTACCGCATAAATCAATTGCATTATATGCGGATAAATCAATGCGAATGCACAATTCAAGTAAGGCTTCTCGAAATCCTGCCAGCTCATCGATACTAATGCTACGCATCATGTATACGGTTAGAAACGAAGCAATTTGACTCGTGTTGTACCCTCCGTTCGATATGGTAACCAGTACGTTTTTTGCTTCTTCTTGCGAAAGTATTTCGTGATTGATGAGTCTGTTTAATATATTTTTCATTTTTATATGTGTCTTAAAGTTGAAAGTCTTAAAGTCTTAAAGTCTTTCGACATTATAACATTGGACTTTATGACTAATTTTTCACCCAATTTTCTAATATTTTTTTTCCATTTGGTGTTAATACACTTTCAGGATGGAATTGTACGCCGCGCACATCGTATGTTTTATGACGTAAGGACATTACTTGTCCGTTTTCATCAAATGAAGTCGCTTCTAATACATCAGGCAAGTTGGTGTCAACAACCCAAGAGTGATAACGTCCGACTTCAAATTCACTTCCTAGTCCTTCAAATAAATGCTCATCGATTACCGCTGTTTTCACCAATGAGGAAACCCCGTGATACACTTTGTCGAGATTAGAAAGTGTTCCGCCATAGACTTCGCCGATGGCTTGTTGTCCTAAGCAAACACCAAAAATACTTTTAGTAGGACCATATTTTTTTATGACTTCTTTTAGCAAGCCCGCTTCTTCTGGAATTCCAGGACCTGGAGAAAGTAGTATTTTATCAAAATGGGCTATTTCATCAATTTCGAATTCGTCGTTCCTGTAAACGGTAACTTCACAATTCAAATCCTCTAGGTAATGCACCAAATTATACGTGAAACTATCGTAATTATCTATGACTAGTATTTTTTTCATTTTCCTCCCCCAACCCCTCCAAAGGAGGGGAGTACCTATTGGGGTAAATAGGTTTTTTAATTGTTATTTTTATTTACAACTTCATAAGTTGCTAATTTTTATAGATTTGGCTCCCTTCCCTTCGGGGAGTCCCGAAGCTTCGGGAGGGGACAAGATTTATATCGTCTCTGCTAAATCCAACGCTGCATTCAACGCCCTTAGTTTGTTATACACTTCTTGCATTTCATTTTCTTCATCAGAACCAGCGACTATTCCGGCTCCAGCTTGACAATGTAATTGGTGGTTTTTGCTCAGGAAAGTTCGGATCATTATAGCATGGTTAAAGTTACCTTCAAAATCCATGAAACCAATTGCTCCACCATAAAAATTACGATTGGTTTTTTCGTATTCCTCAATCAATTGCATGGCTCTATGTTTTGGTGCGCCACTCAAAGTTCCTGCTGGAAAGGTATCAGCAACAACTTGCATGGTTGTAGCTTTTTCATGTAAATAGCCCGTTACTTTTGAAACCAAGTGAATCACATGCGAAAAGAATTGTACTTCTCTGTATTTTTCTACTTGTACATCATGTCCGTTGCGGCTTAAATCATTTCGAGCTAAGTCAACCAGCATAACATGTTCACTATTTTCTTTCTGGTCTTCGGATAATTGTTTCGCAAGAACAGCGTCTTTTTCATCATCACCCGTTCGCTTGAAAGTTCCTGCTATGGGGTGAATTTCAGCCTTACGATCTTTGACAATAATTTGCGCTTCTGGCGAAGAGCCAAATATTTTGAAATCACCATAATCAAAAAAGAATAAATACGGCGATGGATTTATACTGCGCAACGCTCGGTACACATTAAATTCATCTCCTTTAAAACCTTGGGTAAACCTTCGTGATAAAACCAATTGAAATACATCACCACGAAAACAATGTTTTTTGGCTAAAGCCACATTATGTTTAAATTCTTCATCAGTTAAATTAGAAAATCCTTCTCCTTCTTTCGAAAATTTGTAAGAAGCTATATTCCTAGATTGTAATAATTGCTCGATTTCTGAAATGTTATTTTTACCATCTAAGCTGTGGCAAAAAATATACGCTTCGTTTTTGAAATGATTGATGGCAATGATATTTTGGTATACAGCATAATACACATCAGGAATGGTGTTGCTGTTTTCTTTTTTAGCGATAGTTACTTTCTCAAAATAGCGAACGGCATCATAGGAGATGTAACCAAACAACCCATTGTTGATGAATTTGAATTTGTTTTTCTCCGATTTAAATTGTTCTGAAAATTCTTGAATCAAAGCTGGAATATCAGTTGTCCCATCAATGATAATTTTTTCATTGGTTCCATCAGGAAATGTTTTATAAACTATTTCATTTTCAATTTTGATAGAAGCTATAGGATTGCAACAGATATATGAGAAACTGTTGTCATTGCCATGATAATCACTGCTTTCGAGCAACAGACTATTTGGGAATTTATCCCGAATCTTGAAATACACACTCACTGGAGTGATCGTATCAGCTAGGATTTGTTTGTAATGGGTATGTAATGTAAATGATTTCAATTGCTATTTTTTTAATGTTGGTTTTACGAATAAGTACATGCAAAAAAAAAGGCTTGTCGTGATGACAAGCCTTTTATATTTATAGTTTAAAATGATACTATAGGAGCTTAGTTCACGACGACTGACGTAAATTGTTCCACCACCAAGTATTGTTTAAAATTGTGTTCATTGTTTATTTTGTTATTGCAAATATATAAATGAAAATTCAATTATTATACATTTTAAAATAAAATTAAATAAATTTTACACTTTAATTTGTTATAAATGCAAAAGTTGTGATTTTGCGAGCATTAAATTCAATATTAATTACTTACTGGCTAAACTAGTGTAAGATCTTAAACGAAAATCGGGTGCTTTTTTTAACGATGGTTGATTGAAAAAGTCTAATGCTGGAATAGTAATGTATTCTAAACCATAAGATGCATTGTTGTACCAATTTGCAATTTCAACGTTGTTTTCGGGTACTTCACTAATAATTTTTGCGGTGCAATTATTAGCAATTACGCCTCTAAAACTAACTCGATTAAGATTTTCACTGATGTATCCTATTTTTAAATCTAAAATAGCAACTGCAGAAAAGCCATGTATCACACTATTGTTAAGTGTTAAAAAACATTTGTCTTTAATGTAAATAGCCTCTTTTACAAGTCCTTGATTGTTTTCTTGCGTATTGAGAAGGGTAATGTTATTGGCGGTGATCGAAGTTGCTTTTTTAGTAACATCGCAGTTTTCTATTTTATCATAATTGTCTATTTCAAAGCATCTAGAACCTGCAACATCAGATGAAAATGGATCTCTAATGGCAATACTATTAGAAATTTTAGCTTGTGCTCCTTGGGTAAAATCAAAATCATCATCAGTTGATCTGTAGGATATAATGTTGCTTAAAGTTGTTTTACCACCATAACATTCAAAAGAATCGTCGTTAGAAAAACTAATTTGAATATTTTCAAGTGTGGTTTTATTCCCCACACCAGCAAGCGACAAACCATTAAGTTCTTTTTGTTCTTTAAGTTTTCTGCCAGAATATTCAATACGGACAAATTTTAAAATTCCTGAATTATCCTCTTCATTTGCACCACCATAATAGCTAACTTCTGGATTTAAATTAAAGTCTAAAAAAGCGATACCGCCAATTTTATTAATAGGAGCATCGCCAAGAATTACAATTCCACCCCAATCTCCAGGTTTTCTTGATAAAGCGACGCTATTTGAAGTAAAAATAATAGGTGCTGTTTCATTGCCTTCGGCCATAATTTTAGAGCCTTTAGTAATTACGAGGGTTCCACAGGTTTGTTTATCACCTCTTATTACGGTTCCGGCCTCAATTGTTAATGTAGCTTTATTAGTAACATATACCACACCTATCATTACATAGGTATTTGTCCGTTTCAAAACCATGTCACTACTTATTATTCCTGTAAGTATGGTTGTTGCCTCATTGTACTCTGTAGTTGCGGGCTTAAAATTTGTCCAGTTGTTAGTCCAGTTGTCTTGTCCTATAATTCCTTTGAGTTGTTGCGCATTTATACATGCATAAGAAAGTACTAAAAGTAAAGTCAGTTTTAATTTCATGATATTCATTTTTGTAGGTTGAGTTCTTATTGTTGATTTTGAAATTTCTTTTTTTATCAAAAGTACATGCGAACTGTTAAGTTACTTTCTACCTAATATTATGAGTTTATTACGAATACCCTACTGATGTTATGTTTGTGCCATTATAGTTTAATGATTGTGCTAATTCGATTATTTTAGTATATAAAGTGAAATAGTAGTTGCTTTATATTCCTATTTTTAGATCTAATTAGTACAAAGTAATCCTCCTTTTTTTCAGGAATTAACATAAAAAAAAGCCTATCAATTTCTTGATAGGCTTGTGAGTTGTATTTTAAATTACAATTAGAATTTCAAGGCCACAGCTAAAGTAAAATCATCATTGATTGCTTTGTCACCAAGGCTGTCAAAGAAACTTCCTGATCCGTATTTGATATCAAATTTAGTTCTATCAATTACAACATTTGTAGTTGCTGTGTTTGCAGTAGTAGCCAAATCAAAAGTTACTGGTTTAGTGATTCCTTTGATAGTTAAGTCTCCAGTTACGGTGTATACATTTGGTGTTTTTGCCACTATTTTTTTGAAAACTAAACTTGCTGTAGCAAATTTATCTGTTCCAAAAAAGTCATCTGCTTTCAAGTGACCTTCCAATTTTTCTTTTCCTTGACCTGCTTTTAAGTCAGTAACGGTCATCGATGTCATATCTACTTCGAATGTACCACCTACTAATTTTTTTCCTTTGAATACTAAGGCACCATCTTTAAGATTAATTGTACCTTCATGAGATCCTGTTACTTTTTTCCCAACCCAGTTGATGGTACTTTTTGAAGCGTCTACTTTTTTAGTTTGAGCGCTTACGGAAACGGTAGATAAAACTACGACTAATGCTAGAGCAATTAATTTTAAATTTTTCATGTGTTTTTGTGTTTGAATTGGATTACTAATTATAAGGTTATGAATAAGTCTTCGTTTGATTTTCTAACTTTTTTATAGTACTGAGTTGCATCATCTTCATGTCTGTAACCAAGTGTTGCAATCAATGTGGCGTTTAAGCCTAATGCTTCAAGTCCTAGAATTTCATTTACTTCTACAGGTACAAAACCTTCCATTGGAGTTACATCTATTTTTAGTTCTGCAGCAGCGTTAAGTAAATTTCCTAAAGCTAAATAGGTTTGTTTCGCCGTCCAGTTATTACGATTATCCTCAGAAAGCGCTGTAATATTAGCTTTCATAAAATCAGCATAACCTTGTAGGCTTTCAGCTGGAATTGCTCTTGTTTCGCTTGCGTTTTTGATGTAATCATCAATTCCTGTTGTACCAAAATTAATTTCATTTGCAAAAACGATTAAGTGTGATGCCTCAACAATTTGGGATTGTCCCCAAGCTGATGGCTGTATTTTTGCTCTTAATTCAGGATTTTCAACAAGGATTACTTTGTACGGTTGCAAGCCATATGAGGATGAACTCAAGCGGATTGCCTCTTTTAAAATATCTAAATCTTCAGCTGTTATTTTTTTTGTAGCATCGAATTTTTTCGTAGCATATCTCCAGTTTTGATTTTCTAAAAATGCGTTCATGTGTATTTGATTTTTATTGATTTCTAAATTTTTCTAATAATTGGTTCAATTGAATGATTTCGTCGGTATGTAAATTTTTTGAAAAAAACTGTTCGTGAGCAATCACCTTAGGATCTAATACCGCTAAAACATCTAGTCCTTTTTGTGTGATTAACACTTCAATCTTTCGCCTGTTTTCTGGGCAAACTTTTCGAGTGACATACTCTTTAAGTAATAATTTATCGACTAATCGTGTCGTGTTACTTGTTTTGGCTAACATTCGTTCTTGTATAACGCACATGTTTGCGGGATTGCCTTTTTGTCCTCTTAATATTCTCAATACATTGTATTGTTCTCCTGAAATTTCGTAAGGTTTAAGGACATCATTAAAATTCTCTGTAATGACACTTTGGGTGTACATAATGTTTAAGATAACTTTTTTGGAGTTATCCATTGGTACAGTTGATTTTAAGATTTCTTCAATTTTCATAATTAGGTATTACGTTATTTGTCGATATAAATGTAACACATTTTATACTTGTATATACAAATGTGTATTATTTTTTTGTTAAATAAATTCTGTTAAAACATAAACAATTACTATTGTATGTTTTAGCAGTTTAAATTCATATTTTAACTATTAATTTACTATTTACAAAAACTAAGCCGAAACACATTTTTTAATTTGTCTTTAATTAGGAGTGAAATATATATTCATTTTTTTCTAGTAATGATTTTTTGAAATTATTAAATATCTTGAATAGTTATATGAAATAATAAAATCCTGGCAAGTGATTCGTGTTAAAAAGATAGTATTGAAAGTCTTGTAGTGCTTTTATAACAACAAATCTTTTTTCATTTATAAGTATTATTTATTACATTTAAAACTTATTTGAATATCAACAGTATGGATAAAGCCAAGATATCTTATGATGCTTTACTTCTTAAAGTAAAAGAGCTAGAATCAGAAATAATTCGCTTAGATAAAAAGAGAAATACCTTAACCAATTTTGAATTCTATATTAAAGAATCTCAAGATTTGCTATGTATCTCTGGCACTGATGGCTATTTCAAAGAAATAAATCCAGCATTTATAAAAAAATTAGGATACACTGAAAAGGAATTACTTAGTAATTTGGTGATTTCATTTCTTCATCCTGAAGATGTAAATAAAACTAGTTTAGAAATCGAAAGGTTGTCAAAAAGGATTACCTCGGTAAATTTTGAAAATAGATTTTTAAAAAAAACTGGTGAAATTGTTGTAATACAGTGGACAACTAATGTAGATGTAACAGGACAATTTATTTATGCAATAGGAAAAGATATCACTGAAATAAGGGAAAATCAGGAAAATTTACTAGCAAGCGAAAAATTACTAAACGATGCACAAAAAATAGCAAAACTGGGTAGCTGGGAAATTGATTTGAGTAACAATAAAATGATTTGGTCAAAAGAGCTTTATTCAATTTATGAAATTGAAGCTAAACCTCATCAAAACTTATATCAAGAATTTTTGCACATTTTTTCAAAAGAAGATTCTAGCTTTTTTCTGAATAAAGTGTACCAGGCCATTAGCGATAAACAAGAGTTTGAAGTTATTCAAAAAGTCATTTTATCAAGTAAGAACTCTAAATGGTTGCACGCTATTGTTAAACCTTTAATTGATACAGAGGGAAACGTTTATGCCTTGCAGGGCAATACACAGGACATTTCAGATAAAAAAAGAATAGAACAAGAAATTATTGATACAGAAAATGCTGTACTTAAATATAAGTTACAAGTTATTGAGCAAGAAAGTGAAACCAAGTTCAAACAATACATTGAAAATGCGCCAGACGGAGTTTTTGTATTTGACCAAGATCGAAATTATATTGAGGTAAATCAAGCGGCTTGTGACCTAACGGGTTATTCAAGGTCAGAACTTTTAAAAAAGAAATTTGGCGATTTATCTGCACCTGATTTCACTCTAAAGACACTACAAAATTTTCAGTCTCTGAGGGAAACAAATGCACTGAGAAGTGAGATTAAAATCATTCATAAAAATGGATCAGAAATATTTTGTTTTGTCGATATGGTTCAACTTTCTGATTCTAGATTTTTAGGATTCGTCAAGGACGTTACCGAAAATAAAAAAGTAGAAGCGAAAATTATTAAAGCAAATCGTCTGTACTCCTTTATTAGTCAAATGAATCAAATGATTGTTCGTGTTACGGATCAAGAAAGTTTATTTAGAGAGGCTAGTACTATTGCTGTTGAAGTTGGAAAATTTAAGATGTCTTGGTTTGGCTTAATCAACGAAGAAACTAAAAATGTTGAGGCCGTAATGGTTGCCGGAGAAAATCAAGGCTATCTTGAAAGTATCAAAACCATTACCGTAGATGATAGTTCTCCTCAAGGAAGAGGTCCTGGTGCTACAGCCATAAAAAACAAAAAGTATGTAGTTTGCAACGATATCGAAAACGATTCAATAATGCGTCCATGGAAAGAGGAAGCATTAGCAAGAGACTACAGGTCTTTAATGACGGTTCCAATTAAAAAACTCAATAAAATCATTGGAATTTTTACTTTTTACGCAACTGAGAAAAACTTTTTTGATAATGAAGAAATCGCATTGCTGGTAGGAGCTACTAACGATGTGGCTTTTGCAATAGATGTTTTAGAAAAAGAAGCATTACGTAAAAAGGCAGAGGAAGCAATATTGGAGAGTGAGCAGCGGTACCAAACATTAACCCAAGTTTGTCCTGTAGGTATTTTTCGTACTGATGCAGCAGGTAGTACAACTTATGTAAATCCGTATTGGTCTCAAATTTCAGGCTTATCATTTGAAGAAGCTTTAGGTGATGGTTGGGTTAAGGCAATTCATGAGGACGATAAAAAAAAGTTAATGGACGGCTGGAATCAAATATTAAATAGGCAAGAAACATCATTTTCAGAATATCGTTTTGTTCACTCAGACGGCTCTGTAGCTTGGGTGATGGGGCAAGCAATACCGGAACGAAACACTAAAAATGAGATTGTAGGATACATTGGTACCATTACAGATATAACGGATCGTAAAATTGCTGAAGCAACTATTTTGAGAGAAAAGCGATTATCAGAAACGATAATCAATAATCTTCCAGGGGTTTTTTATCTCTATGATGCCGCTGGACATTTTGTAAAATGGAATAAAAATTTCGAACGAGTAAGCGGGTTTAGTGCCGATGAAATTGCTCAAATGGAAGCGGTTGATTTTTATGACACCGATTTTAAAGAGATTATAAGAGAACGTTTAAAAACTGTATTTGAGGTAAAGTCACCTGGAATTGAGGTAGAATTATTTACTAAAAACAAAAATAAAATACCCTATTATGTTAATTCTCATGCTTTTGAATACGAAGGAAGAAAGTGTCTTTTAGGAATGGGTCTGGATCTTTCTGACCTAAAAAAAGCAGAAGAAAAAATAAAAATTGCTAACGAAAGATTTGAAATGATTTCGGCAGCCACTAATGATGCGGTATTCGAAGTGGATTTGATCACTGGCGAAAGTTGGAACAATCAAGCTTTTATTGATCTTTTAGGTTTTGGCAGCATTATTCCAAATGGGGAAAACAATAGTATCATGTGGCGGTCAAGGTTGCACCCTGATGATCGGAATAGAGTGATACAAAATTTAGAGGATTCTTATGCTGGAGCGTCTACTTTTTGGTCGGATGAATTTCGTTTTCTAAAAGCAGATGGTACCTACGGGATATTTTATGACAGAGGAATCATATCTCGAGATAAAAACGGAAAAGCCATCCGATTAAATGGAGCAATGATCGAGATAACCGAATTGAAAAATATTAAAAATCAATTAATTAATAGTGAAGAAAAATATAAGAGTCTAATTGAGCAAGCTTCTGACGCAATTTTTATAAATGACATTAACGGAGATTTTCTGGAAGTAAATGAAAGCGCCTGCAAGATGTTGGGCTATACTAAAGAAGAACTTTGCACAATGAATGTTAGAGATTTATATCTTGAAGATGATCTTTCTATACGACCCATAATGTTCAAGGAATTGCTAGACGGGGAGCAAACATTGCTCGAACGGACTATGATTGATAAAAATGGATCTGTAATAACTACAGAAATTACTGCAAAAATGATTGCAGATGGGCGTATTGTAGCTATAGTAAGAGACATAACAGAGCGAAAAAGAATAAACGATCAGTTTATAAAAATGCATAAAAAAATGGAAGCCATACTTGGTGCCATGCCTGATTTGTTGTTTGAGTTAGATATTACAGGTAAAATTTATAATTATCACTCTCGAAGCACTGATCTTTTAACAATGCCACCGGAATTTATTATAGGAAAAAGATTTTCCGAGGTCTTACCACAAGAAGTTTCAAGCATTATTTTGGCAGCAATAGAAGAGGCCGCTCTTAAAGGATTTTCTGGTGGTCGACAGTATACTTTGCAACTAGCTACAGGAATACACTGGTTTGAGCTCTCAATAGCTCCTATGCTGGATAGCCAGGATGATGTGAAGCATTTTATCTGTCTATGCCGTGATATAACTAAAGCCAAAGAAGCAGACTCTGCACTCTATAAAAGCGAAGAAAGATATAGGGGTTTATTAAATAACTTAGATGCTGGAATTGTAGTTCATGCACCGAATACAGGAATAATTGTCAACAATAAAAAAGCATCACAATTATTAGGGTTAACTGATGATCAAATGAAAGGCATAACGGCCATTGATGTAACATGGAAGTTTTTGAATGAAGATAGTTCCATTATGGCTGTTGAAAATTATCCAGTTAACCAAATTGTGTCTACAAAACAAGCGATTAAAAATTATACTGCAGGAGTCCAACGTTCCACTCTTGAAGATACTGTTTGGTTGCTAGTAAATGGCTATCCTGAATTAAACCAAGACGGCAACATTACTGAAATTGTAATTAGTTTTATGGATATTACAGAACAAAAAGTAATGGAAATGGAACTTATAAGTGCAAAACAGCAAGCCGAGGGAGCCAATAAAGCTAAGACAGATTTTCTGGCTAATATGAGTCATGAAATACGTACTCCATTAAACGGAATTATTGGCTTTACGCATTTGTTAATGAAGTCTAATCTTAAAAAAGATCAAGCAGAATACATGACTACCATTAATGAATCAGCGACTTCATTGATGGAAATTGTAAACGATGTTTTAGATTTCTCCAAAATTGAATCGGGTAAATTAGAGTTGGATATTGAAAAAGTAAACTTGTACAAATTAACCAATCAGGTTATTAATTTGTTTAAATTTCAGGCCAACAAAAAAAATATAACATTAACTCTAAATATTGATAGTACTATTCCGCAATATATTCAGGCCGACTCTGTTCGATTGAAACAAATAGTAATGAATTTATTGAGTAATGCCATAAAATTCACCCATTTCGGAGAAATACGCTTGGATATAGATGCTGTTGGTCCTTTAGATAAAAATGAGGCAACCATAAAATTTTCTGTAAAAGATACTGGAATTGGAATAAAAGTAGACAACAACGAAAAAATATTCAATTCATTTGTTCAAGAGGATAATTCTACGAATAGAAAATTTGGTGGTACGGGATTGGGACTATCCATTTCAAACCAGTTGTTGGCATTGATGGATAGTAAATTACAACTCATCAGCAAATATGGTGATGGAAGTGATTTCTACTTTATTATAAAAGTCAAAAAGTCGAATCATAAAAAAAAGATAAGTACTCCATCTACTCAAACACTTGTAGGTAGCGCAATGGATGCTGAGAATATTTTGACTGATATCAAAGTATTATTGGTCGAAGACAATAAAATTAATATGCTTTTAGCTAAAACTCTCATCAAAAGAATTATTACTAATTGTACTATTTTTGAAGCTAAGGACGGTAATGAAGCAGTTGAGGTTTATAGTAAAGAAAAGCCAGATGTGATTTTGATGGACATACAGATGCCTAATAAAAATGGTTATGAAGCTACCGATGAAATCAGACAGTTTGAAGATGCAAAGAATATTCCTATAATTGCCATAACTGCAGGAATAATGGTTGGTGATAAAGAAAAGTGTTTTGAAGCAGGTATGGATGATTATTTGCCAAAACCGATAATTCAATCTGATCTAGAAAAAATACTTTATAAATGGTTACAAAAAGAGTAAAACTATTTATTGAAAAGTATAGAACTCACAGCTTGTAAATAGTTGAATAACACTCTCACTTTTTCTTTAGCTCGAAAAACAATTCAGAGTTCGCTCTTGGTGCAATTGAATTGTACGCGGTTTCCATTTTAAGGCTTTCAAATGCCTCTTTAAAAAGTAGGTTGTATTCGGTTTGGCTTCCGCCAAAAGGAGGTCCAGATTCAAAATAACGATCAAATAATACGCCTGCTAGAATTCCGTCTTTTGCCAAAAGTTGGTGCATTTTTAGGACGTATTTTTGTCGAATAGTTGAAGGCAAAGCACAGAAAAAAGTTTGCTCGATAATTAAATCATATTCGCCTTGATGTTTAAAAAAGTCTCCAAGAATCACTTGAATCTCCGGTTTATTTTTGAACTTTTCTTGTAAAACAGCAACTAGTGTAGGTGCAATGTCAATTACCGTAATATTGGTAAATCCTTTTTTTATAAGATATTCAGCTTCATAACTGTTACCACAACCCGGAATTAAAATACGGGCGTTTTGTTTTGAAAAAGTATCTATGTAAGCTTTTATAGGCGGCGATACTGTGCCTAAATCCCATCCGGTTTTTTTGGCTTTGTATTGCGATTCCCAATACGATACGTCAAGTGGTATATCGCTTGAAACTACATTACATTTTTTATCTTCCATAATTTGATTTTTTTGAAATTGCCATTGCCATTGCTATTGCTATTATTTCAAAACTTTACTTTGGCAAACAAAATCTGTTTTTGGAACATTAGTTTTCGCAATAGCATTGAAACCACCTTCAATTTCCGTAAAGTTTCTAAAACCTCGCGCCTCTAGAATGGAAGCGGCAATCATGCTGCGATATCCACCAGCACAGTGTAAATAAAAATGTTCTTTCGAATTGATGTCTTTTACCCAGTCGTTAATTGCGGCGAGTGGTTTGCTGTAGGAATCCTCAATGTGTTCGGCGCTATACTCTGTTTCTTTGCGAATATCGATTATTTTGCTTTCACCAATTTTTACATCTGTTGCAAATTGTTCCGCTGAAATCCTATTTACGGTATCAACCTCTTTTCCAGCTTTTGCCCAAGCATCAAAACCTCCTGCTAAATGACCAATTAAGTTATCAAATCCCACACGACTCAATCGTGTAACGGTTTCTTCCTCTAGTCCCAATTCACAAACAATTAAAATGGGTTGTTTTACATTGGCAATTAAAGCACCCACCCACGGCGCAAAATCACCATCGATACCAATATTGATGGATTGAGGAATAAATCCTTTAGCAAATAATCCGTTTTTTCTAGTATCCAAAATCAAAGCAGCTGTTTCTTCTGCAGCCACTTCAAATTCTACTACAGCCAAAGCCCGCATCCCTAAATGTAGGACGTTTTCAAAACTCTCATACCCTTTTTTATTCATCGCCACATTCATACCAAAGTAGGCTGGAGGAGGCAACAAACCATCGGTTACTTCTTGGATAAATTCGGCTTCGTTCATGTCAGCTCGCAAGGCATAATTGGTAGCTTTTTGATTGCCAATTGTAGATACGGTTTCCTTACTCATATTTTTACCACAAGCACTTCCTGCACCATGTGCTGGATAAACAATAACATCATCTGCCAGCGTCATTACTTTGTCACGTAAGGAATGAAATAAAATTCCAGCTAATTGCTCTTGTGTCATGTGTGCTGCTTTTTGTGCTAAATCCGGTCTGCCTACATCACCTATGAACAAGGTGTCCCCAGAGAAAATGGCATGATCTTTTCCGTTTTCGTCAATTAGCAAATAAGTGGAACTTTCCATCGTGTGTCCCGGAGTATGCAATACTTTTATTTTGATGTTTCCAATGGTAAATTCCTGCCCATCTGTTGCACTAATACAGTCAAATTCGCAAATAGCATTTGGACCAAAAACAATAGGCGCACCGGTTTCTCGGCTTAAATCAACGTGTCCAGAAACAAAATCAGCATGGAAATGGGTTTCGAAGATGTATTTTAGTTGTACCGAATCTCTTTTTAATCGCTCTAGATAAGGTTGGGTTTCACGTAATGGATCAATAATAGCTGCTTCACCATTTGAAGTAATGTAGTAGGCACCTTGTGCTAAACATCCTGTATATATTTGTTCAATTTTCATGATAGTATTTTATTTATAGTACAAATGTACTTCTGTTTTTTAGGATAAACAGTGATAAATGTTACTTTAAGATTTTATTAAAAGAAAATTTCCTTTGTAATGATGTACATGCCCATTACTAATACGAACCAACCAAAGATTGGTTTTAGTTTTGCTCCATCTATTTTTTTTGAAAGTTGGATGCCAATAAGCATTCCGATAAATGCCATACCCGAAATAATTAGTAGAAACGAATAATTAATAGGGGTGCCAATGTATAAATCACCGCCAAAACCAATACTGGAATTTATAAAGATGATCAACAATGAGGTGCCAACGGCTTGTTTCATGGGTAAATTTGCAAAAAACAATAAAGCAGGAATGATTAAAAACCCACCACCTGCGCCCAGAAATCCCGTTACTATCCCAACTAGAAATCCTATTATGCCCAGTTGTGTGTAATTTGTTTTTGTTGGGCTTGAGATCGTTTTTTTCTTTCGAATCATTGCAATGGCTGCGGCTATCATAAGGACTGAAAAAACAATCATGATTAGAAAACTTTTAGAAACTTGGTACGAAGCGATAGAGAAAAGTGTGGCTGCTATTTTTGGAAAAATGACTTCTCGAATGATTAATATTGAAAAAACGGAAGGCACTGCGAAGTATACTGCCGATTTTATTTTGAGATTTCCCATTTTGTAGTGGCTTACACATCCAAATAAAGAGGTAATTCCTACTATAAATAGCGAATAACTCGTGGCAGTTTCAGGATCTATTTTAAAAAGATACACCAGAATAGGAATAGTAAGTATCGATCCTCCGCCTCCTATTAATCCTAAGGAGAGTCCAATAATAATTGAAGCAAAATAACCTAAATATTCTATCATAACGTAATTAACGGGTGGTTATTTTTTTGCCGACTAACTCGTAAAAGTAATTCAAATATATCAAATTATAGGCGAAATTTTCATTAAAAAAATGATTTAAGTCCTTCATTATCTATGTTTTATTTATATAATTCCTATAGGTTTGATAGACTATTTTTCGCAAAAATAGAAGCTGTAATTTTACACTATTGATTGTTATTGTTTTGCAAAATTGTTTTCTTATAAATAATCTCTAATTAACAATTGATGAGTTTATTATTAGGCAAAAACATCGTATTTTTACAAAAAACAACACTATGAATTTAGCACAAGAAGATTGGGTTTCTCAGTTTGAAGCAGATGAAAATGCAGTCATACTAGACGTCAGAACCGAAGTAGAATTTAATGAAGGAAGTATAGCCAATGCTATTAATATCGATATTCATTTGGGTCAAGGTTTTGTAAACGAAATAGAGTCATTAGACAAAACCACGAACTACTACGTGTATTGTCGTTCTGGAATGCGAAGTGCAAAAGCCTGCGAAATCATGAATGAATTGGGTTTTGAAAATGCTTATAACTTAGTTGGAGGTATTTTAGAATGGGAGGGAGAAGTAGTTACTCCATAAATCACTTTGACCTGTACTTTTCGTTTATTTAAAAATCTAATGTAATACTTAATCAATTTTTATATGAATACTATACCAGAAGAATTTCAAATTAATACTTTATTAAATCAAGATACGTATTTAGTAGATGGTGAGTTAAAAAAATGGACGGGTCAAACCACAGCAGTTTTTTCGACCATATCTTCTACAGCAGAATATGCACCAACTATATTAGGTTCTGTTCCATTAATGGGAGAAGCTGAAGCTGCTGAGGTCGTTCTATCAGCTAGTACAGCATTTAATAATGGTCAGGGATTGTGGCCTACTATGAAAGTGACCGATCGAATAAAATGCGTTGAGGATTTTGTCAAGCAAATGAAAGCTACTCGGCAAGATGTTGTCAAATTATTAATGTGGGAAATAGGAAAATCATTAGGCGATTCAGAAAAGGAATTTGACAGAACGGTGGAGTACATTTATGATACCATTGCCAGTTTAAAGGAATTGAATACACGTAGCGCCCATTTTTCTAAAGTACAAGGAATTAATGCTATGGTTCGTAGAAGTCCACTTGGCGTTGTATTGTGTCTAGGTCCTTATAATTACCCATTAAATGAAACTTTTACATTGCTAATTCCAGCTTTGATAATGGGTAATCCTGTAATCTTTAAACCAGCTAAACACGGAGTTTTATTACTCTCTCCATTGTTAGAAGCTTTTAGAAGTAGTTTTCCAAAAGGAGTAATCAATATCGTTTATGGTCGTGGTCGTGACGTTGCATCACCTATCATGAAATCGGGAAAAGTTGATATTTTAGCTCTCATTGGTAACAGTAAATCAGCAATTGCATTACAAGATCAACATCCTAATAAAAATAGATTGCGTTTAATTTTAGGCTTAGAAGCCAAAAATCCTGCTATCATCCTGCCTGACGCTGATTTAGATTTAGCCATTCAAGAATGTATAGCTGGATCTCTATCTTTTAATGGACAGCGTTGTACTGCTTTGAAAGTTTTGTATGTGCATGAATCTATTGTAGAGGAATTCAATAAGCGTTTCACAGCCAAAGTTGATGCTCTTATTTTTGGAAATCCATGGGATAAATCTGCGTTTCTTACTCCCTTACCAGAAAAGGAAAAACCGAAATACATTCAAGATTTGATAGATGATGCCATTAATAAAGGTGCTTCAGTAATCAATGAAAAAGGAGGACAGCACACTCCTAACTACATATTCCCCGCAGTTTTATATCCTGTAAACAAGGAAATGAGAGTGTATCATGAAGAACAATTTGGACCTGTAGTACCAATTATTCCTTTTAAGGAAATTCAAGAACCTCTTAACGATATGGCTGAGTCTAATTACGGTCAGCAAGTAAGTTTGTTTGGAAAAGATATTAAAACCATTGCACCACTTATTGATATGCTAATTAACTTAGTTTGTCGCGTTAATTTAAATAGTTCTTGTCAACGTGGTCCCGATGTCCTGCCATTTACAGGAAGAAAGGATTCTGCTGTAGGTACGTTAAGTATTCATGATGCTTTGCGTTCGTTTTCCATTAGAACCTTTGTTGCCTCAAAGGATAACGACTACAATAATGAAATTTTACAAGCGTTGTTAAACAGTAAAGAATCAAATTTCATTAATACCGATTATATTTTATAATTTTTTTTAATTAAAAAATTGAGCCGTCCGTTTTGAACTTCCCCCAAATAATTAGACATTATCTGGGGGTATTTTTATGGATTTGAAGTTTGACCACGAGATTTTTGTGCTCAAAAAATAATGTAATGCATCAAGTCTTTTTCTATAATTATAAAATTTTCATTGCTTTACGGTTTCCCGTAAAGTAATGAAAATGAAATCATATAGATTTGTTGATATAGATTATTTTTTGGTTAATTATCTATACATTAACAGATGTCATTAAATGGCACGAAGCCATCCAAAAGGAAGGATTAGTGCCACTTTATGGCTCCCAGTTGAGTAATTAGGAAAAATGATAAATAGGAATTAATCGCAACTTATATAGATTGATTAATCTGAAAATCAAACTATAAAACAAAAAAGGCGATCCGTTAACAGATCACCTTTTAAAACAAATTCTATATTCTAAAATTATACTAAATCAAAACGATCAAGATTCATTACTTTAGTCCATGCAGCAATAAAGTCATGCACAAATTTTTCTTGACTTGTACTGTATCCATATACCTCAGCGAGTGCTCTTAACTCTGAATTGGAACCAAAAATTAAGTCAACACGAGTTCCAACCCATTTGATTCCTCCAGCCATACGATCGCTTCCTATAAAAGCATCATCAGATTCAGATACTGCTTTCCAAGTTGTTCCTAAATCAAGTAAGTTTACAAAGAAATCATTCGTAAGCGCTTCTGGACGTTTGGTGAAAACTCCATTTTGAGACTGATCAAAATTGGTGTTCAATACACGCATACCACCTACTAGAACTGTCATTTCTGGAGCTGTTAAGGTTAATAATTGTGCCTTGTCTACTAACATTTCTTCGGCAGAAACGGTATATTTTGTTTTTACATAATTACGGAAACCGTCTGCTTGCGGTTCAAGAACTGCAAATGATTCCACATCTGTTTGTTCTTGCGATGCATCCGTACGTCCTGGAGAAAAAGGAACAGTCACAAATTGGCCAGCATTTGCTGCAGCTTTTTCAATACCTGCATTACCTCCCAAGACTATCAAATCAGCTATAGAAACATATTTACCACTAGCTTGTGCATTATTGAACTCATTTTTAATATTTTCTAAAATACTTAGCACGCGTTCTAATTGCGCTGGATTATTTACTTTCCAATCTTTTTGAGGTTCTAAACGTATACGAGCGCCGTTCGCACCACCACGTTTGTCAGATCCGCGGTAAGTAGATGCTGAAGCCCAAGCAGTACTTACTAATTCAGACACTGTTAATCCCGAGGCAAGGATCCTTGCTTTTAATTGCGCAGCATCTTGCTCATCAATTAATGCGTGGTTAACAGCGGGAACAGGATCTTGCCAAATTAATTCTTCAGCAGGAACTTCGGGACCTAAATAGCGAACTTTTGGTCCCATATCACGATGTGTAAGTTTGAACCAAGCTCTCGCAAAAGCATCATTAAACTCTGCTGGATTGGCTAAAAAGTGTCTAGAGATTTTCTCATATGCAGGATCTATTCTCAAGGATAAATCAGTCACCAGCATGAAAGGTTGATGTGTTTTCGTTGGGTCATGCGCATCAGGAACGGTTCCAGCACCAGCATTGCCAACAGGTTTGAATTGGTGTGCTCCAGCTGGACTTTTAGTCAATTCCCATTCAAAACCAAACAGATTTTCGAAATAATTATTACTCCAAGTTACTGGTGTAGTAGTCCAAGCACCTTCAAGTCCGCTTGTAATTGTATCTGCACCGTTTCCAGTTCCATACGTGTTTTTCCATCCAAGACTTTGTTCTTCGATTGAAGCGCCTGCTGGTTCTGCTCCTATGTACTTATTAGGATCGGCTGCACCGTGGGTTTTTCCTAAAGTATGACCACCTGCAATAAGGGCAACAGTTTCTTCATCATTCATTGCCATACGACCGAATGTTTCTCTAATATCTCGTGCTGCCAAAAGTGGATCAGGATTTCCATCAGGACCTTCTGGATTTACATAAATTAATCCCATTTGAACTGCAGCCAATGGATTTTCTAATTCACGATCACCAGAATAACGGCTATGTGGCTCTGTGCTTAATGACAACCATTCTTTTTCAGGTCCCCAATAAATATCCTCTTGAGGCTCCCAAACATCTACACGGCCACCTGCGAAACCAAAAGTTTTAAAACCAGCAGATTCAAGTGCGCAGTTCCCAACGAGAACCATTAAATCGGCCCAAGAAACTTTGTTACCATATTTTTGTTTGATTGGCCATAATAATAAACGTGCTTTATCTAAGTTTGCGTTATCTGGCCAACTGTTAAGTGGAGCAAAACGTTGGGTTCCGAAACCAGCTCCTCCGCGACCATCCGCAATACGGTATGTTCCTGCACTATGCCACGCTAATCGAATGAAAAAAGGTCCATAGCTACCATAGTCAGCGGGCCACCAGTCTTGAGAAGTGGTGATTACATCAGTAATATCTTTTTTTAATGCTTCTAAATCAACTGATTTGAATTCTTCGGCATAATTAAAATGAGCTCCCATTGGATTAGATTCTAATGAGTTTTGGCGCAAAATATTCAATTTTAATTGGTTTGGCCACCAGTCGCGGTTTGTCTTACCATTTCTCTCACTTTGTTTTGGAGCATTTGCTCCGGCCGAAAACGGGCACTTGCTTTCGCCATTTACATTGTAGGATGTGGGTCTTGAGTTATTTTCCATATTTGATTATTTTTAGTATTTTCTAAAAACGAATTTACTAAAAAATATCCATAGCTATTTTTATTTCAATAGATAAAAGCTATGGTTAAAATCGATTTTAGTGATGTGTGGATTAGTTTGGATAGTTCAATGAGGCAACTGTCAAATTTTTTAAATCTTTATATTGGTGTGATTTATAAAATTTAATGTGTTGTATCCCCAACTTTTTTTATGTTGATATGGGTTCATATTGTATTGGCTAACTCTTCAAGTACTAATTTGTTCGCATTAGAAAGCATACATAATTTGTTAAAAATCATAATTTATTGGTAAATGCTAGTAAAATTTCAAGGACAAGGAACTAATTTTATAAAAAAAAAACAATATGAATGTATTTAATGATAACAATACCAATAACTTAGTAACAAACGAGGTTGATGCTTGGTTTGGAATTTTGTACTCTTGTATTTCAGCAGATAAGCAAATTACTGCAAATGAAACAAAAATACTGACCAGAATAATCCATTCTAAACAGAAGTTTATTGGAGTAGACCTTTTACCACTTTTTTTTAAATCATCTGAATTAAAAAAACAATTGGGGCACTCGACTTTCATTTCAGCTTGTTGTGAACGAATAGAAGAAGAGGATAAAAATATGCTTTTTGCGCTTGCACTAGAAGTCTTGTTGGCCGATGGTATCTTAGAAAAAGAGGAAAAAAACCTCATTGAAATAATTTCGGATGCACTAAAAATTGATCCTAAAATGTCTAGTAAAATAATTGAAGTAATTTTTTTAAAGAACAAAGGGAATGTGAAGGGAATTTAAATTTTTAGAAAATGCCCATAGTGCATCATTTTATAATCAATTCTACAATAGTTATAGATAAAATATGTAATTTATTGCTGTACTTGTTTAATGATGAAAAACCTCTTAACATTTTAAAAAAAAATGTTAAGAGGTTTTTACATAATAATTTGATGGAGGTGATTATTTTTATTGTAATAAATAATGTAAATATTATTCTTCTTTTTGTCCCATCATCATTAGATAAGCTTTCAAGAATTCATCAATTTCACCATTCATTACACCATCAACATTACTGGTTTCATGTCCTGTTCGTACGTCTTTTACTAATTTATAGGGTTGCATCACATAATTTCTAATTTGCGATCCCCATTCAATTTTCATTTTTCCCGCTTCGATATCAGCGCGCTGTGCTTGTTTCTTTTTTAACTCAATTTCGTACAACTGAGATCGTAACATTTGCATGGCTCGTTGCCTGTTATCTTGTTGCGAACGTGTTTCAGAACATTGTATTTGTATTCCGGTTGGTTTATGAAACAATTGTACTTTAGTTTCTACTTTATTTACATTTTGTCCTCCCGCACCACTGGATCGGGAAGTCGTAATCTCGATATCAGCAGGATTGATGTCAATTTCGATACTGTCATCTACCAGCGGATACACATAAACCGATGCAAAAGAGGTATGACGCTTGGCATTACTGTCAAAAGGAGATATTCTAACTAATCGATGTACACCGTTTTCACCTTTTAAGTAACCAAAAGAATAATCGCCTTCAAATTCGAGTGTTACGGTTTTTATACCTGCAGCTTCTCCTTTCTGGAAATTCAGTTCTTTGATTTTGTAGCCATATTTTTCGCCCCACATCATGTACATGCGCATGAGCATTTCGGCCCAATCACAACTTTCGGTTCCACCAGCACCAGCGGTTATTTGGACAACAGCACTTAAAGTATCACCCTCGTCCGAAAGCATATTTTTGAATTCAATCGCTTCAATATGATTGGCTGTAAGCAAATATTGTTCGTCTAATTCTTCGGCGGTAAGTTCTCCTTCTTTATAAAAATCATAGGCGAGTTGCAATTCGTCCGTCATTTCGACAGCCTTATTATAATCTTCAATCCATTTTTTCTTGTTTCGGAGATTTTTCACCAGCAATTCTGCTTCTTTGGCGTTGTTCCAAAAATCGGGAGCAAAAGTTTTCTCTTCTTCGTTTGAAATTTCAATTAGCTTGGCATCAACGTCAAAGATACCTCCTCAACGCACCAAGGCGCTCTACAATACCTTTAATTTGTTCGGTAGTTGTCATAAAATTATATTATTTTGATAGGTCTGTTTTCAATATTTATAAAAAATTCCGTTGTGTACTATATTTAGTTTAGTTTTAACTGAACTAGTTTGAATTAACAAACGGTATTATGTAAATTTGTGGCACAAAAATAGAAAAATTTTACTAAGAGACAATTTTCAAATTGTTCATTCTGATAATAAATACATATGGAAATAAATTTAATTAGCGATACGATCACTAAGCCTACGAACGAAATGTTGCAATACATGTTTAAAGCAGTTGTTGGTGATGATGTGTACAAACAAGACCCAACAGTTATTGAACTTGAAGCAAAAGTTGCAGGGATGTTTGGCATGGAGGCGGGACTTTTCTTCCCTTCTGGAACAATGGCCAATCAAACTGCGATAAAATTACATACACAACCAGGGGAACAATTAATAGCAGATAAATATGCGCATGTATATCATTATGAAGGTGGAGGAGCTTCATTTAATAGTGGTGTTTCATGCTGTTTATTAGATGGAACTCGCGGAATGATTACTGCAGAGCAAGTGGCGGGAGCAATTAATGATCCCGAGTTTTATCACAGTCCATTAACAAGTTTAGTTTGTGTAGAAAACACAACAAATAAAGGGGGTGGCGCGTGTTATGAATTGGATGATTTGCAAAGAATCAAACAAGTTTGCGATGCTAATAATTTAAAATTTCACTTGGATGGTGCCCGAATTTGGAATGCTTTGGTAGCTAAAAAGCAAGATCCGAAGGCATTTGGAAAGTTATTTGATACTATTTCTGTTTGCTTGTCTAAAGGGCTAGGAGCGCCAATTGGCTCAGTTTTATTAGCGGACAAAGCTACAATTCACAGAGCGTTGCGTATTCGAAAAATTTTAGGTGGCGGAATGCGTCAAGTGGGTTATTTGGCAGCAGCCGGAATATATGCTTTGGATAACAACATAGAACGACTTTCTGAAGATCATAGAAGAGCTAAAGAAATTGCCGAGGTACTTAAAAAGTTAAGTTGGGTCGCTTCAGTAGAACCTGTAGAAACAAATATTTTGATTTTTTCTTTGACACCAAATTGTAATGAAAAGAATTTAATCGAAGTCTTAAAACAAAAGAACATTTCAATCAGCTCGATGGGTCATGGAAAACTTAGAATGGTTACACACCTTGATTATAGAGAAGTGATGCATACTTATGTTTTGGAAACGCTTCAAAAATTGGTTTAAAAAGGTATGAGTTATGAATTATGAGTTTTTCAAGTTGTTAAAACTCATAATTCAAAACTTATAATTCATACTTATTTAAACAAATTATCCATTCCTGGAATCATAGGCATATCCATTTTTGCAACAGCATCAAGTTCAGCTTCATTTACTTTTGAAGCTTTTGCGATTGCTTTATTTAAAACTAAAATTAGGTAATCTTCTAATTGTTCTTTGTCTTCCAATAAAGAATCATCAATAGTTATTGATTTAACAGAACGATTAGCGGTAAGTGTTACTTTCAATAGACCATCTGAGCTTTGTTCGTCTACAAGAACCGTATCCAAACGTTTTTTAGTATCTTCTATTTTTTGTTGGGTTTCTTTAAGTTTACCCATCATTCCCATTAAATCCATGTTTTCATTTTTTTACATTTATTAAAATACAAAATTAGTATATTACATAGTCATATTCAATAAAATATTCATGAAAAATACACTTGTCAGAACTGCTCTTTGTGTTATTTTTGCATCTTCATTCACCAATACAAAAGCACAACAGATGTCAAATAAAAGTCCAATTCCAGTAGCTAAAATAATTCCGAAATCATTAGAAAAACATAATGAAACAAGAATTGATAATTACTTCTGGTTAAATGACAGAGAAAACCCCGAAGTTATTGATTATCTAAATAAAGAGAACACCTATTATGATGCTATGACAGCACATACTAAAGATTTTCAAAAAGAATTGTTTGAGGAAATGAAAGACCGAATAAAGGAAGATGATCAATCAGTTCCATATTTATACAATGGCTATTACTACATCACTCGTTTTGAAAAAGGACAGGATTATCCTATTTATTCTAGAAAAAAAGGAAGTCTTTCTGCCAATGAAGAAATTTTATTTAACTGTAATGAGTTGGCCAAAGGACATTCCTACTTTCAATTAGGAGGTTTGAGTGTGAGCCCGGATAATAAATTCGCAAGTTTTGGAATAGACATTGTAGGAAGAAGAATTTACACGATACAAATAAAAAATCTTGAAACTGGAGAAATCCTTTCGGATAAGATTGAAAACACTACTGGAAACTCCGTTTGGGCAAACGATAATAAAACCATTTTTTATACCAGACAAGACAAAGTTACGCTGCGATCTGATAAAGTTTTCAAACATAAATTAACCACAGATGCTGCGGATGATGTTTTAGTTTTTAATGAAAAGGACGATACCTTCAACGTATCAGTGAGTAAAGAAAAATCAAAAAAATATATTGTAATTGGTTCAGGAAGTACATTAACGACTGAATATAGAATACTTAATTCAGATACTCCAGATGGCGAATTTGTGGTTTTTCAACCTAGAGTTCGTGGTTTAGAATACAGTATTTCTCATTTTGGAGATTCCTTTTATATTTTGACCAATAAAGATAAGGCGACCAATTTCAAGTTAATGAAAACGCCTGAGGAGGCTACTGCAAAAGAAAATTGGAAAGATGTGATTGCGCATAGAGAAGAGGTTTTGCTTGAAGATATTGAGATTTTTAGTAATTATTTGGTTGTTGAGGAACGTTCGAATGGATTAAATCATATTCGAATTATACCTTGGAGTGGAGCAGGAGAGTATTACTTGCCTTTTGGAAGTGAAACGTACAATGCTTACACGACTACAAATGTTGATTTTGACACTGATATCCTGCGTTACAGCTATCAATCATTAGCAACGCCGTCTTCGGTTATTGATTTTAATATGAAAACCAAGGAAAAAGAAATCAAGAAAGAGCAGGAAGTTCTGGGAGGCAAATTTGATAAAAATAATTATATAGAAGAACGCGTTTGGGCTACAGCTACTGATGGTACTAAAGTGCCAATTTCTATGGTTTACAAAAAAGGATTAAAAAAAGACGGTAAAAATCCATTGTTACTTTATGCGTATGGTTCGTATGGAGTTACAATGGATACGTACTTTTCATCGACACGTTTGTCTATTTTAGATAGAGGTTTTGTTTTTGCAATAGCGCACATTCGTGGTGGTGAGGATTTAGGAAGACAATGGTATGAAGACGGGAAATTATTAAAAAAGAAAAATACTTTTACAGATTTCATTGATTGCTCTAAGTTTTTAATTAATGAAAAATTTACGTCGCCTAAACATTTATACGCCGAAGGTGGTTCAGCTGGTGGATTGTTAATGGGTGCAATAGTCAATATGGCACCGGAATTATACAACGGAGTGATTGCTCAAGTTCCTTTTGTAGATGTAATTACTACGATGCTAGATGATACTATTCCGCTTACTACTGGGGAGTACGATGAATGGGGAAATCCAAACGTAAAAAAATATTATGATTATATGTTATCGTATTCACCTTATGATAACGTAAAGGAGCAAAATTACCCTAATATGTTTGTTTCTACAGGTCTTCATGATTCGCAGGTACAATATTGGGAGCCAGCAAAATGGGTTGCTAAATTGAGAACAAACAAAATAAACGATACTGTTTTGTACCTAAATACGAATATGGATGCGGGTCATGGCGGTGCTTCAGGACGATTTGAAGCGATAAAAGAATTGGCAAAGGAATATAGTTTTTTATTAGATTTAGAAGAAATTAAAAACTAATTAGATTTTTTTTGTTAAATTTGCAACGTTCGTGGTTGTGTTGAAACGGAGCCACGACTAACTATTTTTTTATGAAAAAAGAAATAAACGCTTTCAATAATGTCCTAGAATTAATAGGTAATACTCCACTTATTAAGCTAAATAAAGTTACCGAAGAATTAAAAGGTAATTTCTATGCAAAAGTAGAAGCTTTTAATCCAGGACACTCCTCAAAAGACAGAATAGCATTATATATTATAGAAGAAGCCGAAAAGAAAGGAATTTTATCTCCAGGTGATACGATTATCGAGACTACATCAGGCAATACTGGTTTTAGTTTAGCTATGGTAAGCATTATAAAAGGATATAATTGTATTTTGGCAGTGAGTTCTAAGTCTTCTAAAGATAAAATAGATATGTTGCGCAGTTTAGGAGCAAAAGTATATGTTTGCCCGGCGCATGTCTCTGCTGACGATGAACGATCGTATTATAATGTAGCCAAACGATTGCACGAAGAAACAAAAGGTTCCGTTTATATTAATCAATATTTTAATCAATTAAATATTGATGCACATTATAAATCTACTGGACCAGAAATTTGGAAGCAAACGAATGGTAATATTACTCATTTAGTTGCTTGTAGTGGTACAGGTGGAACAATTTCGGGTACTGCAAAGTTTCTAAAAGAACAAAATCCGAATATCAAGATTCTTGGGGTTGATGCTTTTGGTTCGGTATTGAAAAAATATCATGAAACAAGAGAATTCGATAATGATGAAATTTATCCTTACAGAATCGAAGGTTTAGGTAAAAACTTAATTCCATCAGCAACGGATTTTGATCTTATTGATAAGTTCATGAAAGTAACTGATGAGGAAAGCGCGCACTCAGCCAGAGAAATTGTTAAAAAAGAAGGATTGTTTGTAGGCTACACCTCAGGTGCAGTAATGCAAGCCATTCGACAATATGCTGAAGAAGGAGAATTTGATGAGAAAAGTAACGTAATCGCTATTTTTCCAGATCACGGTTCTCGTTACATGAGTAAAGTATTTAGCGATGATTGGATGAATGAACAAGGTTTCTTTGACAGCATCAACGAAGAAGAAGCTCAAAAAATAGAATTTATCAAATAGATCTTTTAGACTTCTTAGATTTTTAGATATAAAAAAAACTCCATCAGCATTAGTTGATGGAGTTTTTTCATTTTAAACAAGGTCGTTGCGTTTATTTGTCATTCCGACGAAGGAGGAATCTCAGTAGGATGGTTTACTTTTTGTAAGATTCCTCCTTCGTCGGACAGACAAAGTAAAGGACAAAATTGAAACAAAAAAAGACTCCAAAGCAGCGCCTTGAAGTCTTTACTATATATCCTTTTTCTTTCAAAAAAGTCTAAGAATCTAACAACCAAAGAATTCTATTCTTCTTCCATAGTGTGATACACGTTCATAACGTCATCATCTTCCTCTAATTTTTCAATCAATTTTTCTACATCGGCTACTTGTGCTTCAGTCAGTTTCTTTGTGATTTGAGGAATTCTTTCAAATCCAGAAGAAAGAATTTCTAAGCCTCTATTTTCTAATTCTTTTTGAATCGTACCAAAACTTCCAAAAGGAGCATAAATCAATATACCGTCTTCGTCTTCAAAAACTTCTTCGGCACCAAAATCGATTAGCTCTAATTCTAATTCTTCAGGATCGATTCCGTTTGCTGGAATTCTAAAGTTACAGGTATGGTCAAACATAAATTCAACTGAACCTTGAGTTCCCATAGTTCCATTGCATTTATTAAAATAACTTCTCACATTGGCAACAGTTCTATTGTTATTGTCAGTAGCAGTTTCAACTAGAATGGCAATTCCATGAGGTGCATATCCTTCAAATAAAACTTCTTTATAGTTAGCTGTGTCTTTGTCAGTAGCTTTCTTTATGGCACGTTCTACATTTTCTTTTGGCATGTTCACTGCCTTAGAATTTTGAATAACGGCTCTTAATCTAGAATTGGCTTCAGGATTTGGACCGCCTTCTTTTACGGCCATTACAATATCTTTTCCTATTCTAGTAAATGCTTTGGCCATTGCCGACCAACGTTTCATTTTTCTTCCTTTTCTAAACTCAAACGCTCTTCCCATTTCTATTTCTTATTTTGGCCTGTAAAATTACAGTTATTCTAAATTTTATGCAATGATTTTATTTCTTATAAAAAGGTAATTTTACCACTTTGGCCGGCACATCATTTTTACGGATTCGGATAAAGATATCACTCTCCAAAGCACTGTTTTCAACAGTTACATAACCCATACCAATTCCTTTATTCATCGATGGCGACATGGTTCCCGATGTTACAATTCCAATAACAGTTCCTGTACCATCCACAATTTCATAATCGTGTCTTGGCACCGCACGTTCTTGCATTTCAAAAGCGACTAATTTTTTAGTAACTCCTGCTTCTTTTTGTTTTTTTAGGTTTTCTGAATTGGTAAATTCTTTAGTGAACTTCGTAATCCATCCCAAACCAGCTTCTAGCGGCGATGTAGTGTCATTGATGTCATTTCCGTACAAACAGAAACCCATTTCCAATCGCAACGTGTCACGAGCCGCAAGACCAATCGGTTTAATACCAAAAGCCGCACCCGCTTCAAAAACTTTATTCCATACTTGTTCTACTTCTGAATTTTTACAATAAATCTCAAAACCTCCAGAACCAGTATATCCTGTAGCCGAAATAATTACGTTTTCGATACCGGCAAAATCTCCCACTTCAAAATGGTAATACGGAATCGCAGATAAATCTTTTGAAGTCAAGGATTGCATCGTTTCAACGGCTTTAGGTCCTTGAATTGCCAATAACGAATAATCATCCGATAAGTTTTTCATCTCCACACCCAAGTCATTTTGAGCCGAAATCCAATCCCAATCTTTGTCAATATTCGACGCATTTACGACTAATAAATACTGCTCCTCTTTCATTTTATAAACCAGCAAATCGTCTACAATTCCACCATCGCTATTTGGCAAGCAAGAATATTGCGCTCTACCAATAGTCAAAGTAGAAGCATCATTCGAAGTTATTTTTTGAATCAAAGCCAATGCATTTGGACCCGTAAGCAGGAATTCACCCATGTGAGAAACGTCAAAAACACCCACAGCACTTCGCACCGTTTCATGTTCTGCATTTACTCCTTCATATAAGATGGGCATATTGTATCCAGCAAACGGAAGCATTTTTGCTCCCAAACTCTCGTGTATGTGCGTAAGCGCAGTATTTTTCATTGTGTTTTTCTATAAAATTTGAAGTCGCTAATTTATTGATTTTATTTCGGGTGACAAAGGCAGAGCGAAGCAAAGTTTAAAGTTTCAAACGTTTTCGGAATAATCTATACTGTAGGATTTATAATAAGTATTTTTAGGAGCTATTTCCTGCTATTCGCTGTATTCCCGCTTAACAAAAACTACGGCTAAAAAGCCTTGTTTTTCTAAAGCGGGAGATGTCGCTTTTATCAGGGCTAGGGAATTTCGGTTCAATGAACGAATTTGTTTCCTATTAAATTCGTAATTTTAAACAAATAACTTTCAATGAAAAATACTATTTACATCGGCCAAAAAGAAATCCTGAAACGCTACAAACAACCAGACAAACATACCCATAAAGGAAAGCAGGGACACGCTTTACTCATTGGCGGAAGTTATGGCAAAATAGGAGCAATGAGCTTATCCTCTAAAGTATGTTTGAAAACTGGTTGCGGATTAGTTACTGTTTTTATTCCAAAATGTGGTTATACTATTCTGCAAACGGCCATTCCCGAAGTCATGGTTTTGACAGATATCAACGAAGAAATAATCTCTAATATCACTTTTGATATAACGCCGCAAGCCATTGGAATTGGTCCCGGATTAGGTCAGGCGGTAGAAACTCAAAATGCGTTGTATCAATTTTTAAAAACGAATAAAACGCCTTTGGTAATCGATGCCGATGCATTGAATATTTTATCCAAAAATAAAGAATGGTTTTCTTTAGTACCGCCCAAAACAATTGTAACGCCACACCCCAAAGAATTGGAACGATTAATAGGTAAATGGGATTCCGAAGAAGAGAGAAGGAGTAAAGCAATCTCCTTCTCTAAACAATATCAACTTATAATAATTATGAAAGGTGCACCAACCCAAATCATTGATGGCGAAACTGTCTATGAAAATACTACTGGAAATGCCGCTCTCGCAACTGCGGGAACTGGCGATGTTTTGACGGGAATGATTACCAGTTTATTGGCGCAATCCTATGAACCTGTTAGTGCCGCAATTGTGGGTGTTTACCTTCACGGATTAACTGCCGATATAGCTTTACCTAAAACAGGTTATCAATCCTTTATCGCTTCAGATGTAATTGCTAATATTGGGAAAGCCTTTTTGAGTTTAGAAAAATAGGAGTAAATAGGGCTCATAAATGAATTTTACCCTACTTATTTGTAAGTTTGTATCCAAACAAAGTTGCTTTATCCAATTCGATTATGGAAAAAACACCCCATCTTAGAACCGTAAATGTTACGCGATACATCACTCCGCTGCGGGAAGGCGGTTCTTTGCCCGCGCTCGCTGAAGCCGATGATGATTTTAAATATGTACTGAAATTCATAGGTGCCGGGCATGGCGTAAAAGCCTTAATTGCCGAGTTAATTGGTGGAGAAATTGCTCGTATTTTAAATCTAAAAATGCCGGAACTCGTTTATGCTAATCTCGATGAAGCTTTCGGACGCAGTGAAGCCGACGAAGAAATTCAGGATTTGCTTCAAGGCAGTCAGGGACTGAATTTGGCGCTTCATTATTTATCAGGAGCTATCAATTTTGATCCTGTTGTAACTTTGGTTGACCCAAAACTGGCTTCCCAAATTGTTTGGTTAGATGCTTTTATTACAAACGTGGACAGAACGTTTAGAAACACCAATATGTTGATATGGCATAAAGAATTGTGGTTGATTGATCACGGTGCAAGTCTATATTTTCATCATTCGTGGACCAATTGGGAAAAGCATGCTCAAAGTCCTTTTGCACTGATAAAAGACCATGTATTGTTGCCTCAAGCTTCCTTATTGCCAGAAACAGATGAAATATTCAAAAAAATATTGACGAAAGAGGTAATACAGAGTATAGTGAATCTTATTCCGGAAGTATGGCTCAATTGGGAAGATACCGATGAAACTCCCGAAGCTATTCGGGAAGTCTATTTTCAGTTTTTATCGATACGTTTAAACCATTCCGAAATTTTTATAAACGAAGCACAAAATGCAAGAGAAGCACTTATATGAGTATGCCGTAATCCGTGTTGTGCCTAGGGTAGAACGCGAAGAATTCCTCAATGTGGGTATTATTCTTTTTTGTAAAAAAGCTAAATTTATCAAAGTTTTATATTCGGTAAACGAAGCCAAACTCCAACTTTTTTCATATGATTTGGATGTAGAACAACTGCATTTAAATGTACAAGCATTTGCAAAAGTGGCACATGGCGAAAAATCAGGCGGACCAATTGGACAATTTGATATTCCATCGCGTTTCCGTTGGTTGACTGCTCTTCGCAGTTCTGCCATTCAAACTTCGAGACCTCATCCGGGGTTATGCGATGATTTGGAACAAACTACGCAACACTTGTTTGAAGAAATGGTATTGTAAATAAATTTTAAAACTGTTAGAAAGTCATTTTTATAAATAGAATTCTTCTACAGTCAACGACAGAAAATCAAAAATTTAAGGAACCTTATTCAGATGGCGCGCAAGATGCATCCCCATACTAAAGCAAGCCTGGAGAAGATATCCACCAGTGGGTGCATCCCAGTCGAGCATTTCGCCAATACAATACTGTTGTTTTTTATTTTTCAATTGAAAATTTTCATCCACTGCATGCAGCTGTATACCGCCTGTTGTAGATATGGCATCATTTAGCAAACCAGAACCAGTTACTAGTATGGATAAATTTTTTATCTGGTGAGCTAGTAATTCTGGATTGAGGTACGTTTCTTTATTTAGATATTTTTTTAAAAGTCCAACTTGTACTAAACTAAGTTTTACGTCTTTTAACAATGTTTCGCTCGTTTTTTTAAAAGTCGATTTTCTAATTTTGTCAAGCAAATCTTCATAACGCATAGTTGGTTTCATGTCCAGAAATAGTGTGGCTTGTTGTTGGCGATCTAATTCCTCCCGAATTTGTGGACTCAACGCATAAATAGCATTGCCTTCTAAACCAAAACGGGTAATTACCGCTTCACCTTTTTGTCTTTTGTTCAAACAGCTAATTGCAATATTTTTAAGCGGACTTCCTTCATATTCCAAGATAAAATCTTCTGGCCAGTTCACACTATACGCGCAATTCGAAGACTGAAAAGGAACGATTGGAACATTTTCCTTTTCAAATAAATCAAGCCAAGAACCATCAGAACCGGTTACTTTCCAGCTGCCTCCGCCCATAGCAAAAATGGTATAGTCCGATTTTATTACTGTTTCTGTATTGAAAACAAGATCATTGTTGCTCGTCCAGCCCGTCCAAGTCTGTTGGTATAGAATGGTAACTCCCTGCTTATTCAGAACATCTAGAATTGAGTTGAGAACCGCAATAGGCTTGATACCACTTTCAGGATATACGCGATTGCTACTCCCGATGAACGTTGGAATACCTATGGAATCCATCCAATTCCTAAAATCGGTGTTGTCAAATTCGAGGAGTGCTTTTTCCAGAAAATGAGGCGGAGTGTAGCGCGCAATCAATTCAGCAATGGGTTCTGAATGAGTGAGGTTAAATCCTCCTTTTCCAGCTACAAGAAATTTCCTTCCCAGTGTTTTGTTTTTCTCGTAAACAGTAACCTTGAATTTTTTATAATCCAATAATGCTGCAAGTATAAGTGCTGCGGGACCTCCTCCAATAATCGAAACTGATTTTTTCACGTTATAAAAGTAGGTTTTGTTTTAGCTGTTTTACTCTAAAAGGACTTTTATCTTATTGCTTGAGCATAACTCGAAAGTAGGAAATTCTCATTTTATTGATGTTTCTACTACTTTATGGTAGGGCTTTTGAAAGTATTCATTTAAGAAAGAAAATTTTTCTCTCTAAGCTTTTGGACGATACCTTTCGTAAAGCATCAAAATATATTGAAACCTATCCTATTCTTTTTTCCATCACTATGAATTCTAGCGGTTCTGCAGCAATAGGAATATGTACATCACTTGCAGGAAAAGGCTCTCGTTCTCCTGTATCTTCATAACCGTTTCGTTTGTACCAAGCAATCAATTCGTCGCGAACCGAAATTACTGTCATCACAATTTTTGGTAATCCTAAGTCTTTTGCATGGATTTCGGCGTGTTGTAATAATTTTTTTCCAACGCCACTGTTTTGTAATTCGGGTGAAACGGTAAGCATTCCTAAATACAACTGTTGTTCTTTTTGAACTAACAACACGCAACCTATTATCTGGTCGTTTTGAGCAAATTTTAAAATGGTATTTTTAGGATTCAGTATCGTTTCGGTTAATTCTTCTTCTGTTGTGCGGAGTCCTTCAAGTATATTGGCTTCAGTGGTCCAACCTTTTTTAGAGGATTCACCACGATATGCCGAATTGATTAATTGATTCAAAAAAGAAACGTCTTGTAGGCTTGCTGTTGTTATCATTAAAAAGAATTCAGTAGTTTTTATTTTTCCAAAGGTAAAAAAAGAAAACTATAATTGCTTTTTGTTTGCAATTGAGTCCGTTTAGTGTAGCGCTTAAGAAAGACAGAATCAACGAATAGGTAGTAGATAATTGATTATTTAAATTTTTATTGCTTTTTTTGATAAAAATAGTAACATACTGTGATGCTGTGTTGGTTGTTTTTAGTATTTTGCCATCAAAACAATTCTACAATAAAATTGCATAACATGAAATATAGAGTAGCAACTTCGTCAGCAAATCTCAGAGATTTACCGTCTGCGAATGATAATTCTACAATTTTAGCAGAAATACCTTTTCGACTTACTTTCGACTTAGTAGATAAAACAACAGCTGATTGGTGGAAAGTAAGGTTATTGAATACGGATAAAGAAGGTTTTATGTGTTCTAATGAAATCGAACCTATTGATGAAACCTCACAAAAAGTTTCTGATATAGAAATCCCTAATTTCGAACCTAGTTCTAATGGTACTTTAGATAATAAGGTTGATACATACAAACCTCTTGGTGAATCAACTATTCCATTTAGAGATTTGACTACTGTAGCTTCAAAAAAAGCAACAATCACTGCCATCATAGAAAAACTAAATGTTGAAAAAAGTTTTAGATTTCAAAAAGACGAGGCCGATACCTATTGTAACATTTATACGTTTGATTTTTGTTTTTTTGCAAAGGTTTATATTCCAAGATTACGATGGACCGATAAAGCTATTGATCTGCTCGAAAAAGGAAATGAAGTACCCTTAGTTTTTGATGATACTGTGCGGCCTTTTTATTCTAATTATATCTACGACTGGTTTGAGCAATCCTCAGATATTTTTGGATGGGAAAAAATAGATGATGTAGATGCTTTGCAAACCAAAGTAAACGAAAATGGAGGAGTAGGAATCATTTGTGCCAAAAGATTCATTTTAAATAAATCAGGTCACGTGGTTGTGGTTGTTCCTGAAACCGAAACAGAAAAAGCATTTAGAGTTAATGGGAAAGTGATTTATCCATTACAGTCGCAAGCAGGAATGAATAATTACAATTATTTTTCGGAAATTAGAGGAGCATGGTGGGACAATAAAGATCCTGAAAAAGGATATTCATCAGCGATCTTTTTTTATCACGAATAGTGCTCTTAAAAAATAAGGATTAAATGCATTAAGTAGAATAAGCAGTTTTATTTGTTTAAAACTGCACTTCAACTGGATCTACTTATTTTGAAATTAATAACGAGCTGCAAAAACCATTTTCATAATACCTGTCGTGTAAACCTTTATAGATTTGGTTGTAAATTGCAATAGGATCTGTAGCATCTAATTTTGTAGCTAGTATTTTTTCTAACAAAGCAATATAATTTGCAGGCACAACGGTTTCTTTCCCGTTGATTATAGATTCATAAACAAAATTATTCCACTCTAAGTCACATATTGGGTTGTCAATCTCATTTAATATCGCATGATCCATGATGAAAATTAAAAAATTCAAAACTTCTTTTAAATGTTTTTCATCAAAATAGTCAAATATTCTAAACTCAATCCCATGATTTTTATGCTTGTGAAAATTGACATCTAGACCAATTTTATCAATTTTTTCGTAATCAGAAATTTCAGCGTAACGATTGACCCACCACAACGGATTTTCATGCATCGGATGCGCATTAAAATTCATTTGAACAAGCTTTCCGGTTTTCATTACATCGGTATCGTATGTGCCCACACCAATGTATCTGGACATAGCACAACGCTGCGATGCTTTTGTTAAGTTTACGGTAGTGTCATTGTGCGAAAGGTAATCTGAAGATCCAAACTTGACCATAAATAATGGACTCAACCACTGGAATAAGCGTATTGTACGTTGGTGTTTTTTTATAAAATCTACTTTATCTTTAATTTCGCCATCCTTATTTAACTCCGTAGGAATGGTTAAATTAAAATGATACGTCATATTATTGAAGACAGAATAGTTTTCATTATTAGAAACAAATATTGCAAAAGGATGATTTTCAGAACATATTTTTATGTTCCCAAATTGTGAAAATATATTTTCTTTGTACAACAGTTGCTGCAAGTTTTCTGTAAATTCTTTCTTAATGGTATTTAATTCTGCAATTACACTATCTACATCTTTCTTATAAAAATCTTGCGTTACAAATTCAATGGTATCACCATCAAAAATGAATTTTTTTTGATGTTCGTCAATAAAATAACGGTTGTGTTTTTGTAATAATTCAAAAATGCTTTCCCCAATATACTCCGGATTTGGTATATTGTCAATTGTATCCAGCGTTTTATGTTGATTGTTTACATCTGTTTTTGTGAAGGAATGAGAATTCATCAAAACAGGAATGCTGTAACTCTTATCAGTTAATATTTTTTGTAACGAATTCTCAAATACGTTTTCTTTATAATTACTAAAATGGTTTATGCTATACTTTTCACGAATTCCATTAGTTAAAAAGAAATTTTTATCCACCTTGCGCTGCAAGTCAAACTCCAAGTAGCACTCATTTTCGATACCTACTCCCCAATAAAAATCATTCGATTGGTATTGGGTTCCATATTCTTTGTGCTTATCTAATAACTCAATTTCAAAACTAACTTCATTCATGTTTTGATCTGTCATAAACGTCTTTCTCTTTTTTTAAGTGCTTTGTTACTATAAGGGTAATTGTGATGTACAGTTATGTTGCTTGAGATGCCACATAAATCCGAATATTTTTATTTAAAACAAAGGTAAACCAGTTTTGAATTATTAAAAATTGGATCTATAAATCAGATTTTCAAAAAAAAATAAATTCTGATTTTGACCACTTAATCGGATTGCAAAAGTAGTTAAAATTAATGTGTAAATCAATAGGGTTATTCAAATTATTTTAAGGCTTTTTTAAATCCAGTTTTTCACTGTAAATTTTTAATTTTTAATGTCTTAGCGCATTGTTTTTTGAAGTAAATACATAAAAATCAATGATGCCTACTGGTTACATTATTTTTAATACGGGAGTAATTAGTGATTCATTTTCACTAGTGTCCAATTAAAATAAGTTGAAAACCAGCTGGTTAGTATTATGTTCATTGACATTATTGTAATCTGATTTCATAAGTAGTTCATTTATAGATGTTTTTTCGAGT
>NZ_JBLVPT020000020.1:0-54816 GCF_048286795.2 Flavobacterium frigidum | reverse complement strand
CAAATTAAAATGAGGACATATAAAACAAAAAACACTTGCAAAAACGTTTTTGCAAGTGTTTAATTAAATATTTTTATCTAATAATCTGTATCGGTTATTCAGGACAAGACAATAAAATAAATTACTCTTTCAATCGACAGGCCTTAACATCTCCTTCAACAACTACTTCAGTCAATCCCATAGATGATAAGTTTTTCATAGCTTTGTCCCATTTTTTACCGCTCAATCCAGAGGCCATTTTTAGTGCGCCAAACTCCATTTGGTTGTTGTTGTTTTGTAATAAAACAACAATCAATTTCTCATCTTCTTCTAATTCAATTTTAACCTGTTTTTTCTCAGGACGCATTTGAGGGAATAATAACACTTCCTGAATAGAGGAGTTGTTTGTCAAATACATCATCAAACGATCCATTCCTATTCCTAATCCAGAAGTTGGTGGCATTCCGTACTCTAATGCTCTCAAGAAATCTTCATCAATAATTCCGTTTGCTTCATCATCTCCTTTTTCAGACAAACGCATTTGCTCTTCAAATCGTTCTCTTTGGTCAATAGGGTCGTTTAATTCAGAGTAGGCATTGGCTACTTCTTTTCCACAAACCATTAATTCAAAACGTTCTGTAAGCTCGGGATTATCGCGGTGTTGCTTGCAAAGTGGTGACATCTCTTTTGGATAATCAGTAATAAAAGTGGGCTGAATATAATTGCCCTCGCATTTAGCACCAAAAATCTCATCAATCAATTTTCCTTTCCCCATGGTCTTATCCACGTCAATTCCCATACCTCTTGCCGCTTCAAACAATTCGGTTTCATCTTTTCCAGAAATATCAAAGCCAGTAAAGTGCTTGATAGAATCAGTCATTGTTACGCGGGCATAAGGTGCTTTAAAGTCTACTTTATGTTCGCCAAAAGTAGCTTCGCTCGTTCCATTTACACTAACAGCGCAATGTTCGAGTAAGTTTTCCGTGAATTTCATCATCCAGTTGTAGTCTTTATAGGCTACATATATTTCCATGGCAGTAAATTCAGGGTTGTGCGTACGATCCATTCCTTCATTCCTGAAGTTTTTCGAAAATTCATACACGCCATCAAATCCGCCAACAATCAATCTTTTTAAATACAACTCATTCGCAATACGCATATACAAAGGCATATCAAGCGAATTGTGATGTGTAATAAAAGGTCGCGCCGCAGCACCACCAGGAATAGGCTGTAAAACAGGTGTTTCTACCTCTAGATATCCCGCATCATTAAAGAAACTACGCATGGCATTAAATAATTTGGTGCGTTTAATAAACGTTTCTTTTACGTGATCGTTTACCGTTAAATCTACATAACGTCTGCGGTAACGTTGTTCCGGATCGGCAAAGGCATCATAGGTTTTTCCATCGGCATCTGTTTTTACTACTGGAAGCGGTTTCAAGGCTTTTGCCAAAACCGTCAATCCATAAACATGAACCGATATTTCTCCTACTTGCGTTTTGAAAACCGTTCCGCGAACTCCAATAAAATCGCCAATATCCAATAGTTTTTTGAAAACCACATTATACATTGTTTTTTCCTCATCAGTTGAAATATCATCTCTAGAAACATACACCTGAATTCGGCCTTCAGCATCTTTCAATTCAGCAAACGAAGCTTTTCCCATGATGCGTTTTCCCATCAATCGGCCAGCTAAAACAACTTCTTTCCCCTCATATTTTTCAAAATCGGCTAGGATTTCGCTAGAATACGCGGTTGTAATAAATTCGGCTGCGGGATAAGGCTCAATGCCTAAATTGCGTAATTCGGTAAGTGCTTCTCTGCGTAATATTTCTTGTTCGGATAATGCCATTTTATGCTGATTTTAAGAGCGCAAAGATACTATATAAGTTTTTAAATTTAAAGTTTAAAATGTATCGTTTTTTGAAGCATAATATTTCGTTTTTTCAAGACGATTTGTCCCGCTATTAGCTCTATCTTTTTTTCTTGTTCAAAAAAAAACAAGAAAAAAAGGATGCCGCTGCAAACGAAGTTCACTGAACTCCGATTAAAATAAATGTATAGTGAAGTAATCGGGGCTATGGTACAATTTTTATTTTCAAAAGAACATGAAAAATAGTACAAATAATGTATATTTGAAACCAAATCATTTTGCAAATATTCAAATGAAAAAATATAGTGTGTTATTTCTATTCATCTTTCTAAACAGTTGCCAAGTAACAGAAACCATCCATTTGAACCAAGACGGAACTGGAAAAATTGAAATTAGTAGACTTCGTGAAGAACAAAGTTACATGCAGCTTATGGGTGAAGAATATTCTAAGGAAGAAATTTTTAAGGATACCACCTACGTTTTTCAGGAATTGATAGCAAAGCATTACGAAACGTTTTCCAGATTGCCAGCACTTGAAAAAGCCATTTTTCAAAAATTCAATAAGGTAAAAGTACACAATAAGAAAAGCTCATTCGACAAAGAATTCCGCACAACTATAACTCAAAATTTCACTACAATATCCGAAGTAGCTGATTTATACAAAACCGAGGAATACGCAGATGACATCGAGAATAATTACGCATTGGTTGCCGAAGAACATTATTACAGTGTCAGCTTTACTTTTGACGGCACTACATTTAAAAGAATTGTCAAAATTACAGATGCAGTAGAATTAAAAAAGCAGCAAGAAGAAATCGAAGGATTGAAAACTCGCTTTTCAAAATTTAAAATCATTCAGCCTTATATTTTGAAATACCATTTCCCTAGAAAAATAAAGTCGTTTTCAAATCTAAAAGCAAAAATTAGCGAAGACAAAAAATCACTGGAATTGCAATTTCTTTTATCAGATTGTCTGCAAAATCCCGAAAGCACCAATCTGGAGGTGGTTTTGGAAACAAATGAAGTCAATTAAAACTTTATTTAAAAAAATATGAAATATCTAGTAATTAAATCTAATCCTATTGAGGCATGAAGAAGTAGCGTGATTTAATAGTAATAATTATGTAAAGATCATTAATAATTCTATAAAAACGATGGCGAATATATAATCTATATTTGATAAAGAGCAAATTTTCAAATCGTAATGGTTCAAAATCAGGTAAATAGAAAATAATTTAAATAATGATCTTATGAAAGCACTTGTTTATTTCGGTCCCCGCGATGTGAGGGTCGTAGAAATGCCGGATGCCAAAATTGAGCAGCCGACGGACGTACTGGTTAAAATAACGACGACAAATATTTGCGGATCCGACCTTCACATGTACGAAGGAAGAACCGATATGGAAGCCGGCAAAATTTTAGGACATGAAAATATGGGTAGGGTAGTCGAAATTGGAAAAGCCGTAACTCAGATTAAAGTAGGGGACATGGTCTGTCTTCCATTTAATATTGGATGCGGTCATTGTCAAAATTGCGAAAGCGGCTTAACGGGTTTTTGTCTTACAATGAATCCGGGAACCGCGGGTGCTGCCTATGGATTTGCGGGGATGGGTCCTTACAGCGGTGGTCAGGCCGAATACCTTCGGGTGCCTCATGGTGATTTTAATTGCCTCAAATTGCCAGAAGATGCCGTAGAGAAGGAAAATGATTATGTGATGTTATCGGATATTTTTCCAACAGGATATCATGCGACGGAATTGGCTGGTGTAAAACCTGGTGACTCTGTGGTGATTTATGGTGCAGGTCCCGTTGGACTAATGGCAGCACATTCGGCAAGTATCAAAGGTGCCAGTAAGATTATGGTGGTAGACAATCATCCTGATCGGTTGAAGCTTGCAGAAGAATTGGGCGCTATTGCAATTGATTTCTCAAAAGGGTCAGCAGTAGAGCAAGTGTTGGAACTCACCAACGGTATGGGTGCCGACAGAGGTTGCGAATGTGTAGGGTACCAGTGTTGTGATAAACATGGTAAGGAACATTCAAATGTAACCATGAACGAACTTGTACAGGCCGTAAAAGCAACTGGTTCCATAGGTGTTGTAGGGGTCTTTGTTCCTAAAGATCCTAAATCTAAAGAGGAATTACAAAAAGAAGGCCACATGGATTTTGATTTTGGTCAATTCTGGATGAAAGGACAGCGAATAGCAACAGGGCAGGCAAATGTCAAATCCTATAACCGTCAGCTTTCTACCTTGATTTCTGCTGGTAAAGCAAGGCCATCATTAATTGTCTCGCATGAACTTTCATTAGACGAGGCTCCAGATGCTTACAAGCATTTCGATGCCCGCGATAAAGGATGGACGAAGGTGTTACTGAAACCAGAGATGATAAATGCTAAAAAATAAATTTTAAATGTTTTGAAGATTTTGCACAACATATTCTACCGATTTAAGTGTTTGTTTCGTGCCGTGTTAGTTAGTAATTAAATGGATAATAATAATTCTATACAAGTGGATTATAATTATCCATTTTTTTGTTCTGGTAAAATATAATTTGGGGTTTAATTTTCATAATTTAAAAATTCCTAATTCATTATTCAACATTCGTATTTCAAACCTTTGTACCTTTGTACTTCAAAAATAAGTGAACGAAATGAGATTGCTTCGTTCCTCGTAATGACAAATGAATAAAATCATCCAACTTCAAGATTTAGGAACAAAAGATTACAAGGAAACTTGGGAATACCAAGAAGAATTGTTCAAAGGAATCGTCGATTTAAAAATTCGAAATCGAAGAGAAGATCTTGAATTACCAACTCCAAATTATTTTCTTTTTGTGGAGCATCCGCACGTATATACCTTAGGGAAAAGCGGTGATTTAAGTAATTTACTTTTATCCGAAAAGCAACTAGAAACCAAAGGAGCAACTTTTTACAAAATCAATCGTGGCGGTGATATCACCTATCACGGACCAGGACAAATTGTGGGTTATCCTATTCTAGACTTAGAAAATTTTTTTACGGATATTCACAAATACTTGCGCTTTCTGGAGGAAGCTATTATTCTTACGTTGCAAGAATACGGAATCATTTGCGGTAGGAGCGAGGGCGAAACTGGAGTTTGGTTAGGAGCAGGTACGCCATTTGCCAGAAAAATTTGTGCCATGGGCGTTCGTGCTTCCCGCTGGGTAACTATGCACGGATTTGCATTAAACGTAAATGCCGATTTAGGTTACTTCGATAATATCATTCCGTGTGGCATTCGAGGCAAAGCAGTAACTTCATTGAATGTGGAACTTGGAGCCGAAAAAGTAAATGAAATAGAAGTGAAAGATAAAATCCTGAAACATCTCACTCATTTGTTCGAAGCTACATTCGAGAAATCTTAAATCAAAATCGTAAATCAGCAATCAAAAATCAAAAGAATATTGTTCTGGCAATAATCGGAAAGTCATTCGGTGGTATTTTGTTACTCCATATTTTCTAATGGCCTCACGATGTTCCTTAGTAGGGTACCCTTTATTCTGTTTCCAATTGTACATGGGGAATTCTTCATGAATTGTATTCATATATTCATCACGATAGGTCTTGGCTAATACAGAAGCAGCAGCAATACTCATAAATTTTGAATCTCCTTTAATAATACTTGCATTTGGTATTGAATTTAAAATTTCTATTTCAGCAGCTGTAAAAATTCGACCACCACGATTTTTTATGCCACCTTTTGCTATAAAAGGACTATTTCCGTCTACAATAATAGAGACAGGTCTAGGATCTAATTTTAATATACATTCTTGCATTGCTTTTACAGAGGCGTTTAAAATATTTATTTCATCAATTAGTAAAGGCTCAAGATGGGTAACAGCAAATGAAATGCATTGTTGTTCTATAATAGGTCTTAGTTTTTCACGTGCCTTTTCAGATAACTGTTTGCTGTCGTTTAGTGTGCTGTTTAAAAAATAGTCAGGAAGTATCACCGCTGCTGCAGTAACAGGTCCAGCAAGACAACCGCGGCCCGCTTCATCAGTTCCGGCTTCTAAATTTGGTGTTAAATAAAAGGATGTTAACATTAAATTAATTTTGACAAAAATATGATTATATATTTAAATACTTACATTAATAAGTGTAGTAAGATTAAAGTATTGAAGTATGTGTTTTTTTTATGTAAATCTGTTATTGATTATATTTTGTTAAATTATCTAAAAGTCTTGTTTCTTTAAGATATTATTAGGATTTTTGTCAAATAACTAATTCAAATTATTTAATATGAGATCAAAATTCAAATGGATTTTTTCATTGCTAATGGCTTTGTCCATGCAATTTGCGTTTGCACAAGAAAGAACGATCACGGGTACAGTTTCTGATGGTGCTGGACCAGTTCCTGGTGTAAATGTTCAAGTAAAAGGCACTAAAGTTGGAGTGCAAACAGGCTTTGATGGTAAATATTCTATTAAAGCTAAAACGGGTGATGTGTTAGTTTATTCTTTTGTAGGAATGAATGAAATTACTAGAACTGTAGGTGCTACAAGTTCTATGAATGTTACCATGCAGGACGAAGCTAAGGCCTTAACCGAGGTTGTAGTAGTTGGATATGGTGTTCAGAAAAGAAAAAAAGTAACGCAATCACAAAAAGTAATAGAAAATGCTTCGATGGACAATCTTACTGTTTTGTCTCCACAGCAAATGCTTCAGGGGCAAGCTGCCGGTGTTCAGGTGGTTCAATCATCTGGAGTTCTTGGTGCTGCTACTGTTGTTAAAATTAGAGGTAATGCATCTATTACAGCAGGTGGTAGACCATTATATGTAATTGATGGTGTACCTATGAGTGATGGTTTATTTACAAATGCTCAAGGAGGGCAGGCTTTAAACCCATTGTTAGAGATCAATGCAAATGATATCGAAACTCAAACCGTTTTGAAAGATGCTGCTGCAACTGCTATTTATGGTTCTAGAGGTTCTAATGGTGTAATTTTAATTACTACTAAAACCGGTAAAAAAAATCAACAAGCTCGAGTTACTTTCGAACAGACACTTTCAGTTAGCAAAGCAACTGATTTATTGTCGATGATGGATGGTACACAGTACAGAAAATTTAAGACTTTAAGAGGAGACAATCCTGTTAATTTTTTGAATAATGATTATGACTGGCAAGCAGGTGTACTAAGAGATGGTGTTTCAAGAGGAACTAATGTTTCTGTTTCTGGTGGTAGCGATAAAACTACTTATTATGCTGGATTTGGAAGATCTGACTTGCAGGGTTTTATGGTTGGAAATAATCTGAGTAGTACGAATGCAAAATTATCTTTGAATACAGAGGTTAATGAAAGAATTAAAATTGGTGGTAATCTTTCGTACAGTGAGGTTATTAATGATAGAGTAGGTTCTGAAAACAGTGTTTTTGCTCCATTAACTGCTGCTTACCTACTAAGTCCTTGGGTTTCTCCTTATGATGCAACGGGTAATTTTGTAAGGCTTCCTGGTTTTATTCCAAACGTTGTCGCTATTGAGGCATTAGACACTAACGAGTCTAAAACATCAAGAGCTTTTGGTAACATATTTGGAGAAGTTCAACTTTTAAAAGGATTGAAATACAAAGCTGATTTTGGTATCGATAGATTAACGCTGCAGCAAAAAGAGCGTTCTCTAGATATCAATTCTCCTACGGGTTATGGGTACTACAATACTGTTTTTCAAAGTAAATATGTTGTTACCAATACTTTGAGTTATGAGAAAGCTTTTGGAAAACATAATGTATCAGGAGTTTTAGGTTCAACGTACGAGCAAAATGATATAATATCTGCAACAGTTGAAGCTACTGGTTTCGCATCAGATTTGCAGTTAAACGTGTTGTCGGGTGCTACCAAAACAACAACCGATTCTAGAACTTTTAACTCTAGATTAAACGGATATTTTGCAAGATTAGCGTATGATTTTGATTCTAAATATCTAGTGGAGGTTTCAGGTAGAAGAGATGGTTCTTCTAGATTTGCAGAAAACAGAAAGTATGGAGAGTTTTGGGCCGTATCAGGAGGTTGGAACATTTCTAATGAAGAATTCATGAGTAATGTAAAATTATTTTCTGAATTAAAGTTAAGAGCTTCTATCGGAACTACTGGTAATGACCGTGTGAATGATTTCGCATTTTTTCCATTGTACACTGGAGGTACTGGTGGAGCGTATAATGGTACTCCCGGTTTTAATTACACTCAACCTGAAAATAGTGAATACAGATGGGAGCAATCTAAAACCACTAACTTAGGTTTGGATGTTGCTTTCCTTAACAATAGAATTAGATTATCTGTAGATGCATATATTAAAAAAACTACAGACTTGATTTTGAACGTTCCAATTCCTGGAACAAATGGTTTTACAGTACTTGCTGCTAACGCAGGTTCTATGGAAAATAAAGGTTTAGAATTTGATCTTGCTACTGTAAATATAGATACAAAGAATTTCAAATGGAAAACATCTATTAACGTAGGAATCAACAAAAATAAAGTTCTAGAATTACCAGGGGCTTCTTTTGGTGCCGATGGAAAAAGATTTATTGGGTTAACAAATCAAAGAGCAATCGAAGGTGCATCCATAAATGAATTTTTCTTAGTTAGATATGTTGGTGTTAATCCACAAACAGGTAATGCAGAATGGTTAGATGTAAACGGAAACGTGACTACAGCCCCAACAGATTCTGATAGAGTACGTGTAGGAACTGCTAATCCTGATTTTACAGGGGGTATAACCAATACTTTTAATTACAAGAATTTTGATTTGAATGTTTTAGCAAACTTTAGTGTTGGTAACCTGATTTATGATGGTGGTCAGGCATTTACAGATAATTTAAATGGTGATTTTAATAAATCTACTGCTGTTTTAGATTATTGGACTACTCCAGGTCAAATTGCATATGCTCCATCTTTGACTAGTACAACAAGAGCAATATTCAATCGTAGATCGACTGCTCAATTAAAAGATGGTTCTTTTTTAAGGATCAATAATGTTACTTTAGGATACAATTTAAGTTCAGCTATTTTTAAGGATTCTAAATTCTTTACCTCGGCTAGAATTTTCGCTACTACAACAAATGTTTATACCTTAAAAAAGAAAGAGTTAAAGGGTGTTGATCCGGAGACTACAAATTCAATTGGTAATCAAGTTCAAGGTGAAGCTTTCTTTACACCACCGCAATCAAAATCTTATTTACTAGGTGTAAAATTAACTTTCTAAAATACTAAATATTATGAAAAATATAAAAAACATCCTCTTAGTTTTGTCTGTGTTTGCAGTAGCAAGTTGTGATAATTCCTTAGAATTAGTTCCTGAGGATTCACTTCTGCCATCTGTCATTTTTTCTACAGAAGCACTAACAGGTAATGCTGTAACGGGTATGTACAGTACTTTACAGAGTTCAAATACATTGTCAGGTATTCCAGATACTATGTCTGAATGGCAAGCAGATAATGTAGAATTTGTAGGGTCATTCCCTACGTTTGATGAGATTTACACATTTAATACCTTGTCGGATAACACTTCTATTTTAAATGTATGGAACGCTCATTATTTTACGCTTAATCAAGCTAATATGATTATAAAAAATGTGCCTTCCGTTCCAGGTTCAACTTTTACTGACGCGGAAAAAAATGATTTTATTGGTCAAGCAAGATTTGTAAGAGCGCTAATGCACTTCAAACTCTCGCAATTGTTTGGAAAGCAGTTGAAGCAAGATCCTACAGGTAATAGTTTATCTATTCCTTTAGTTCTTGAACCGTATAATGGTGTTGTTCAAAGACCAGTAAGAAATACGTTGAAAGAAGTGTATGCTTCTATTGAAGATGACTTATTGTTTGCAAAAACTTCAATTACCAACACTGCAAAATCTAGAGCCAGTGTGGCTGCGGCTAATGCGCTGTTGGCTAGATTGTATTTGTACCAAGAGCGCTTCCCGGAAGCTGCTGCTGCTGCTAATACTGTAATTGGTACAGCGGGTATATCACTTGCTGCTAATTATACTTTTTACAACAATCCAAGTACTGAACATATTTTTCAAGTGCAAAATGTTGCAGGAGATGCTGGTGCTGGAGAGTCATTCTCAAAATTATACAGCCCTACAGCTTTTGGAGGTAGAGGTGATACTCCTTTCTCAACTAATTTAATAGCTGCTTTTGCTGCTGAACCAGGGGATTTACGTTATAGTACCCTAACAAGATCAGGTGTAGATGCTAAAAATAGAACTTCTGTTTTTACAACTAAATATCCTAATGGAACAAGTAATCAAGATGATCCCAACGTTCTACGTGTTTCAGAAATGTATTTAATTAGAGCTGAGGCAAATTTTAGAGCAGGTTCTGCTATAGGTGCAACTCCAGTGTCTGATGTAAATCGCACAAGAGTTAGGGCTGGTTTAGCTCCGTTGGTTTCGATATCTTCGATAAATGATATTTTGGTAGAAAGAAGAAAAGAGCTTTGTTTTGAAGGTTTAAGAAGAATGGATTTATTAAGAAACAATCTTCCTTTAAGATCAGCTGGAATGCCTAGTGCTGCTGTATCTACGCCAACATCTGATAAAGTTGTATTTCCTATTCCTCAAAGAGAAAGGGATAATAATCCCAATCTAGCGCAAAATAGTGGGTATTAGTAATATTCTTTTAAGGCTTCCTTTAATTAGGAAGCCTTTTTTTTTTTTCTTCTTTTTTATAATCTACATTTGTAGCATGACAGGTTTTAATTTATACTCTCCTCCATGCAACAGCGACTTTTATTTTTTTATATTATAGTAATATGCCCTTTTTTATTTTTTGCTCAAGTAAATAATGAAACTAGTGTACAGCAACGGAAATCAATTAGAGTTGTTGATACACTTAAAAATAAAAAAGTCGCATCTATCGATCTTTACAAAGTAATTTCTGTAGAAAACGATACAACATATATTGATACTTCTCTAACTATTCAAAAAGAGTACAGTCACAATTATTTGCGTAAAGATATTTTTGGTTTACTGCCGTTTGCCAATGATGGACAAACCTACAATACACTGCAATACAGTTTGAATGAGTTTAATCCGTATCCTGAATTTGGATTTAAAGCCAAGCATTTTAATTTTTTAGAAGCCAATCAAATTAGGTATTATTCTGTTGCCACTCCAGTTACAGAATTATATTTTAAAACAACGATCAGTAAAGGACAATCTGTAGATGCGTTTATTACTTTAAACACGGCTGAAAATTTTAATTTTTCAATTGCGTACAAAGGTTTGCGATCTGAAGGTGAATACCTCAATCAATTATCAAGTACGGGTAATTTTAGGTTTACGACCAGTTACAATACTAAAAACAAACGCTATTTCGCAAAAGCACATTATACGTTTCAAGATATCTTAAATGAAGAAAATGGCGGTATAACTACAACAAATGATTTTGAAAGTGAAAATCCTAATTTTGACAATAGGCAACGATTTGAAGTTTATTTTACTGATGCAAAGTCTTTTTTGAAAGGTAAAATAATTTTTCTAGATCATAATTTTAGAATAAATTCAAAAAAAGGAAGCAACAACTTGTATCTCACACATCAATTTAATTATGAAAATAAATTTTTTGAGTACAATCAGGCTACTGTACCTTCTTCGGTAGGTAGTACAATTGTATTCAGATTTGGTGAGTCCTTTAAAAATAGTGATATCAACGATCAAACTCGTTACAACAAAATGTATAATAAAGTTGGTCTCGTTTATGAGAATTTTACTTTAGGTAGGTTTCAATTTTTTGCAGATGATTTTAGGTCTAATTATTACTATAACCAAATTTTAATTTTCGATAATCAGAATGTTATTCCAAGTGCGTTCAGTCAAAATATTAATAGTGTTGGAGGCCGGTATGAGCTTCAAAAAAAGAACTGGAACGGTAGTTTTTTATATTCGAGATCAGTCACCGCCCAATCATTGTCTAATCTTGATGCAAAATTAGGGTATGATTTTAATGATGATATTCAATTTACGTTTAGGTATCAAAATGTGAATAAATTGCCCAACAGTAACTATAATTTATATCAAAGTAGCTACGTGCAATACAATTGGTCAAATGAATTCAAGAATGAAAAGATAAATTCATTAAGCGCAAATGCAATTACTCCCTGGCTAAATGCGCAGGTACACTATTCAATTTTAAAGGATCATTTGTATTTCAATGATGTTTCTAGTGATGCACAAGCTCTAGCTAAAACTCAAATTGTAGCTCCTTCTCAATACGATGGAACGATCAATTACTTTTCTGCTAAAATTAGTAGAGAATTTATTTTCGGAAAATTTGCTTTAGACAACAGCGTATTGTATCAAAAAGTAATTCAGCAGAATGCAGTTTTAAATGTACCTGAAATTGTATCTCGAAATTCGTTTTATTATTCTAATTACTTGTTTAAAAATGCATTGTATTTACAAACAGGAATTGTATTAAACTATTTCTCAAAGTATTACGCAAATGAATACAATCCAGTAATTGGAGAGTTTTTTGTGCAAAATGATAAGAAAATTGGGAATCATCCTAATTTTGATTTTTTTATAAATGCAAAGGTTCAAAGAACCCGAATTTATTTTAAAGCGGAGCATTTTAACTCTTCATTCACAGGGAATAATTTCTATGCATCACCCAATAATCCATCGAGAGATTTCACAATTCGTTTTGGATTAATTTGGAACTTTTTTAACTAAAAACTTTTCAGATTTTAAATTTTAAAGTTTTTTTTAGCGCGTTGTACCGTGCTATCCGCTCTATCTTTCCTTGCTTAAAGAAAGCAAGCAAAGGATGCCGCTTTTATCACGAACGCAAAATCCTGCAAGAAAGAATATTTTGTAACAAAATGCTATCTTTGCAACATTATTTACAACAAATCAAAATCTTAAATTCATAATAAAATGCGCTACGCAGAAAATATATTAGGCACCATTGGAAATACGCCATTAGTAAAATTGAATAAAGTAACTGCTGAAGTCAATGCCTTGGTACTTGCTAAAGTTGAGACTTTCAATCCAGGTAATTCCGTTAAGGATAGAATGGCAGTAAAAATGATCGAGGATGCCGAAGCAGATGGTCGTTTACAACCAGGAGGAACAATAATTGAGGGAACGTCAGGTAATACTGGAATGGGATTGGCATTAGTTGCCATAATTAAGGGATATAAGTTAATCTGCGTAATTTCGGATAAACAATCTAAGGAGAAAATGGATATTCTTCGTGCCGTTGGCGCAAAAGTAGTGGTTTGTCCTACGGATGTAGAACCTACTGATCCAAGATCTTACTACTCAGTTTCAAAAAGATTAGCCGATGAAACTCCAAATTCTTGGTATGTAAACCAATACGATAATCCTTCTAATGCTATAGCGCACTACGAGCAAACGGGTCCTGAAATTTGGGAACAAACGGAAGGTAAGATCACTCATTTTGTTGTGGGAGTTGGAACTGGAGGTACAATTTCTGGTGTTGCCAAATACTTAAAGGAGAGAAATCCAAACATCAAAATTTGGGGAATTGACACCTATGGTTCTGTATTTAAAAAATACCACGAAACTGGTATTTTTGACGAGAATGAAATTTATTCCTATATAACAGAAGGAATTGGAGAAGATATTCTTCCAAAAAACGTTGATTTCTCTTTAATTGATGGTTTTACAAAAGTAACTGATAAAGATGCTGCGGTTTATACTCGTAAAATTGCACTTGAAGAAGGTATTTTTGTAGGAAATTCAGCTGGAGCAGCAATTAAAGGGTTGTTGCAACTTAAGGATCATTTTAAACCTGAAGATGTTGTGGTTGTTTTGTTTCATGATTCAGGCAGTCGTTACGTAGGTAAAATGTTCAACGATGATTGGATGCGCGAACGTGGTTTTCTAGAAGAAGAAATTACAAAAGCGGAGGATGTTATAAAAGATCATATCGATAAACCATTAATCGTGGTTCGTACGGAAGAGTTAGTTTCGCATGCAATAGAAAGAATGCGTAAATACAAAATCTCTCAAATTCCTGTTATTGATATTAATGGTTTTGTGGGTTCTGTGGATGAAAGTGATTTGTTTCAAAGTTACGTTGCTGATAAAGATGTAGCCGATAAACCGATTAAAGAAGTAATGGGTAAACCGTTTCCAATCGTAAAACACGGGACAACTATTGAAGAAGTGTCTAAATTATTCACTAAAGAAAACGAGGCTGTTTTGGTGGAATTAGAAAATGGAAAGCACCATATAATAACTAAATATGATATTATTGGGTCGATAAAATAATTTTTTTTGCCACAAATCAAGTACACTTCCATAGTCTGGATCCGTTTATTTGGTTTGTGGCTTTTAATTTGAAGAATATATTTTCTTCTGCGTACAGCTTTACTCGTTTATCGAAATTCTAAAATATGACCTTCACTGCAATAGATTTTGAAACTGCAACTGCATTCCATCCATGTTCCGTTGGTATTGTTACCGTAGAAAACGGGATAATTACAGATGAGTTTGTTAGTTTAATTAAGCCACCAAATAATTTATATTCTCCTTTTACAATTCAAGTTCATGGAATATATCCTCGAGATACGGTGAATGCAAAATCATTTGCACAAGTATTTCCTGAAATTCAAAAACGCCTGAAAAATAGAGTGGTTGTGGCTCATAATGAGAGTTTTGATAGAAATGTACTTGCTAAATCAATGGCGCTTTATGGTTTTGATTATGCTGATTTGAATATTGCATCCCGTTGGGAATGTACCGTGAAAATTTATAAAGCCAAAGGGTTAAAGCCAACCAAATTAAGTGATTGCTGCCGAGAAATGAATATCGCCTTAAATCATCACGAAGCATTATCTGATGCTCGAGCTTGTGCCAAGTTATATTTGTTGAGATAAAAACGTCTATATTTTTCAATTATCATTCTCTTTTTTTAGTGAAATTTCTTAAATTTTTAATTTAGATATTTTGCTATTTCTTTTTTTACTACATTAGTCTTCAATCTAATATGTTTAATATGAAAGAAGATTTCCTTCATTATCTGTGGAAATTTAAGAAGTTTGATGTCTTAAATTTGAAAACCTTCAATGGAGAGGAAATCACAATAATCAATGTTGGTCAATATTTAGAACTTGCAGGTCCTGATTTTTTCAATGCCCAAATAACCATTGGGAATCAAAAATGGGCTGGAAATGTCGAAATTCATCTTAAATCTTCAGATTGGTATGTGCATCATCACGAAAGAGATGAAGCCTACGAAAACGTAATTCTTCATGTAGTATGGGAACACGACTCGGAAATTTTTAGAAAAAACAATACCGAGATTCCTGTTTTAGAACTTAAAAAATATGTAGATGCTGCAACAATATCCAATTATCAATCTTTAATTTCCCCTAAATCGTGGATTTTCTGTGAGAAGCAAATTCAAGAAATTGATGAATTTGCATTCAAAAATTGGCAGGAACGTTTATTTTTTGAACGTTTGGAAAGAAAATCAAAACCGATATTTGATTTATTAGAACAAACCAATCACGATTGGGAAGCAGTATTGTTTTGTCTTTTGGCGAAGAATTTTGGACTAAATACGAATGGTGAAATCTTTTTAGAAATAGCGCAAAATATTCCTTTTTCAATTGTTAGAAAAGAAAGTTTTGAGGTCGAAAATCTGGAAGCTTTAGTTTTTGGAACTGCAGGATTATTGGATTCTGAAAAGGAAGATAATTATTTTAAAGATTTAAAATTCAGGCATTTCTATTTATTGCATAAATATCAACTAGAAAAAAGTTGTAGTGAGCCAGTTCAATTTTTTAAGCATCGTCCCGATAATTTTCCAACGATTCGACTGTCTCAGTTGGCCAATTTATATCATAATCAGCAGAATTTATTCTCGAAAATCAGCACGCTAAATTCTTTAAAAAGTATCTATGATTTGTTTCAGATATCAGTTTCTGAGTATTGGCTGAATCATTATCAATTTGATAAAGAAAGTCCAAAGAAAAAGAAATCACTTTCTAAATCCTTTGTCGATTTAATTGTTATAAACACGATAATTCCGTTACAATTCGCTTATGCAAAAAGTCAGGGAAAAGAAATTTCGGAGAATTTAATTCAACTCTTAAAGGAAATATCACCAGAAAAAAATGCAATTATTGATAAGTTTAATTCTTTCGGAATTGGTTCAAAAAGCGCGTTTGATTCGCAATCATTGATTCAACTCAAAAATGAATATTGTAATAAAAGTAAATGTTTAGAATGCCGTATAGGAATAGAGCTGCTTAAAAAACAAGTAGTGGTTTAGTAAAGGCATCAACTGGATAATTTTGTATTTTTGTACCTAAATAATAATTCTTTAAGATGTCTGCAATTATAAAACTCAAGTTTTTTTTTGAAAAACACGGTTTTCATGTTTCCTCGCGTTTGGCTGATACTTTAGGTATGAGAGCCAGTAGCGTCCGATTATTTTTTATTTATTTATCATTCGTTACCGCAGGATTATGGTTTGCAGTTTATTTAACGCTTGCTTTTTGGATGCGTTTAAAAGACCTAATACGTGCCAAGCGTACCTCAGTTTTCGACTTATAAAAATTTTTAAATTGAAAAAGGGATTATAAAGTACTTGAAATACTTTATAATCCCTTTTTTATTTTGATATGAATTTATTTGTCAGGATTGTTCAACTTGCTATTTTTCTTTCCATAGATGAAATAAATAGCAACTCCTAATGCCATCCAGATAACAAGTCTTGCCCAACTCTCATTTGGTAATGAATACATTAAAGCTAAACAAATTAAAATACCTGCAATTGGAACATAAGGAACTAATGGTGTTTTGAATGATCTTGGTGCATCGGGCATTTTTTTACGCATTACCAAAACTCCGATACATACTAATACAAACGCTAATAACGTTCCAATACTTACCATGTGACCTAAATCACTTACGGGTACAAAACCTGCAAAAAGGCTTACAAATACCATGAAGAAAAGATTCGTTTTCCATGGAGTTCTAAATTTTGAATGAATGTCACTAAAGAATGAAGGTAATAAACCATCTTTACTCATCGTGTAGAAAACACGACTTTGTCCCATTAACATAACCAACATTACAGAGGTATATCCTGCTAAAATAGCAACAATTAAACCAGTTTGTAAAAAGGTATATCCAGTTTTGGCAAATGCTGTAGCTGCTGGTTTAGCATCTCCGGCAAATTCACCGTAAGGTACAAGTCCAGTCATTACGTGTGCAAACAAGACATAAAGTATGGTGCAAATTATTAATGACCCTAAAATACCAATTGGCATTCCTTTTTGTGGATTTTTTGCTTCTTGAGCAGCTGTAGAAACAGCATCAAAACCAATGAATGCAAAAAATACAGTTCCGGCTCCTGCGGCAATTCCTGACCATCCAAATTCTCCAAAAACTCCTGTGTTTTCAGGTATATATGGCGTGTAATTTGCTGTGTCAATAAAACTCCACCCTAAAACGATAAACATGATCACTACAACTACTTTAACAACAACTAAAAAGTTATTTATAGATGCAGATTCTTTGGTTCCTCTTATCAATAATAAAGATAGCATTGAAACAATAAAAATTGCTGGAAGATTAATCATACCACCCTCTATAATAGTTCCATCGCTTAATTTTAATGTTTCCCAGGGCGAACATATTAAATTATGGGGGAGATGAATCCCATACTTATTTAATAATTCAAGTAAATAACGAGACCAACTTACACCAACTGTAGCAGCTCCTAGTGCATATTCAAGTACTAAATCCCAGCCTATAATCCAAGCCATAAATTCTCCCATTGTTGCATATGAGTATGTGTAAGCGCTTCCTGCTACAGGTATCATGGAAGCAAACTCAGCATAGCAAAGTCCTGCAAAAGCACATCCTACAGCGGCTAAAATAAATGAAAGTGTAACTGCTGGACCAGCATGTTCAGCAGCAGCAATACCCGTTAACGAGAATAATCCTGCTCCAATAATTGCTCCAACTCCAAGTGCTACTAATGAACGAGAAGACAAAGTCCTTTTTAATCCTTTTTCAGATTCTGATGCTTCATTTAGCAATACCGACAGTGGTTTAGTTTTCCAAATTGACATGGGTTATATGGTTTTGTTTGTTATTAAGCTTCAAATGTATTCTTTTTTGTAAAAAATAAAAATTATTATTTAAGTTTAAGTACTAAAAAATGTGTGAACAACTTATTTTTATCAATTTATCAGTGTTTACGTAAATAAAATATATTTGATTAAGCTCATATTAAAAATGTTTTGTTGTGAGCATTTAGACATTTCATATTTATTCTTTACTTTTATAATTATTATGTATTAAGCTCGCAAACGTAACCAATGAGTTCAAAAGTTATTCAGTCTTATTTTAATTTTACTCGCGAACAGCGAAGCGGTATTTTTATATTGTTCGGAATTATTATTGTGTTGCAAATTATTTATTTTTTTGCACCCTTTTATTCTGAGCCAAAAGATAATCCTGAGAAACAGAAATGGCTTTCCCTTCAATCTCAGGTTGATGCTTTAAAAAAAGATGCAAATGGGGAAACTAATAAGATGTATCTCTTTAACCCTAATTTTATAACCGATTATAAAGGGTATAAGTTAGGAATGTCAATATCAGAGATTGATCGGCTTTTTGCGTTTCGAAAAGAAAATAAGTATGTGAATTCAGCAAAAGAATTTCAAAATGTGACAAAGGTGTCAGATTCTTTATTAAATGTCATGGCTCCTTATTTCAAATTTCCAGATTGGGTAAACCAAAAAAATGCGCCAAGACAGTATAAAAAGTATTCAAATCCGGCTTTCGCCAAAAAGGAAAATATTGTTCTAATTGATATAAATAAGGCTACGAAAGAGGATTTAGTAAAAATCTATGGAATTGGCGATGCTATTTCTCTTCGGATTTTAAAACAAAAAGAACTTTTGGGAGGATTTGTTTCCATGGAGCAAATGAATGATGTGTGGAGATTATCTCCAGAAGTAATAGAAAATTTGAATACCCATTTTAAAGTTTCTGTACTTCCTGACTTTAAGAAAATAGATATTAATAACGCATCTTTAAAAGAGCTTACTCAGTTTTATTATTTTAGATACGCTTTGGCAAAACAAATAGTTACTTATAGAAGTATGAAAGGAAAAATCAACAATATTGAGGATTTAACAAAAATCAAGGGATTTCCTGTTGATAAAGCAAATTTAATCGGGTTATATTTGGACTTTAATTAAAATTCGGTAACTTGCGGCTTTAAATTCATTTGATTTTTTTAAAAAATGACTGTATTATTACCATCTATTTTTTAAATTATCATTTTATTATCTAGCGATCAAAAATCTAACCTCTAAACATAAATCAATTTGTTTTGTTTCAACGCATTCAATTTGTTAAAAAAAAAGTATTAGTTATATGAATTCAATTTATTTTACAGAAGAACACCAATCATTTAGAGAAAGTTTAAAAGATTTTTTACAAAAAGAAGTTGTGCCACATATTGAGAAATGGGAAAAAACTGGCACTATTGAACGCTTTATTTGGAAGAAATTTGGTGAAATGGGCTATTTTGGTATTGCTTATCCTGAGGCATACGGAGGATTAAACTTAGACTTGTTTTACACCGTTATTTTTCTTGAAGAACTTCAAAAAATTAAATCATCTGGTTTTGCAGCTGCGATGTGGGCACATTCATATTTAGCAATGACCCATTTGAACGCCGAAGGCGATGAACGAATTAAACAAGATTATTTAGCGCCAAGTATTGCTGGTGAAAAAATAGGTGCTTTGTGTATATCAGAGCCTTTTGGTGGTAGTGACGTAGCGGGTATGCGAACTAATGCGGTGTTAAAGGGCGATAAGTACGTAATAAATGGCTCAAAAACTTTTATTACAAATGGGGTGTATGCAGATTACTACATTGTGGCTGCAAAAACAAGTCCTGAACTTGGGAATAAGGGAATTAGCATCTTTTTGATGGATAGCAACTTGAAAGGTATTACTGCTAACAAATTGGATAAATTAGGTTGGAGAGCTTCAGATACTGCAGAGTTAGCATTTGATGATGTAGAAATTCCAGTAGAAAATTTGATGGGTGAAGCGGGTAAAGGGTTTCCTTATATTATGCAGCATTTTGCTTTAGAGCGTTTGATCATGGCTATTAATGCTCATGCTAGAGCAGAGTACGCAATTGATTATACTATCGAATACATGTCGCAACGAGAGGCTTTTGGAAAAAAAATCAGCAAGTTTCAGGCATTGAGACATACTATGGTCGAGCATGCCACAGAAGTAGAACATTGCAAAGTGTTTAATTATGCGGCCGTGGCAAGATTAGACAAAGGCGAGTACGTAGTTAAGGAGGCTACAATGGCTAAATTAAAATCTACCAAAGTTTCTGATGAAACTATATACAGTTGTTTACAAATGCTAGGAGGTTATGGTTACATGGAAGAATATCCTCTAGCGCGTTTGTCGAGAGACAGCCGTTTAGGGCCTATTGGTGGTGGAACATCAGAAATCCTCAAAGAGATATTAGGAAAAATGATCATTGATCAACAAAATTACGAGCCAGCAGTTAAATAACATCTCAAATACAGGGTAACAAGCATGAAATATTTCGCGACTTTTTAGTGAATTATTTTATAGACAAGCTTAAAAAAAGCGATAATCAATTTCGATTATCGCTTTTTTCATTTATTCCGTCTGCTATTATTTCTTGAACAATCTCATGTTCTCCCTCTTCAAGCTTTTCTTTTAGATGCTCTTGTTTTGAAGTATTTTTGTTGATGAAAAACTTTGCATATATCGGAAAATGATCAGATCCGAAATATTCTAAACTTCTTAATTCATCAATAAACACATCTGGTGTGTGAAACATTAAATCAATTGGAAATCTTAAAAACCAATATTTGGTATGAAAACTTGAAATGAATCCTCGACCAATTCTTCCGTCGATAGTCTCGCTGGTTTTTCTAAAAAGTATAGAGGATTTTGCCCAAGCTACATTATTGAAATCTCCAACTACGATACAGGTATCGGAGTTTTGTTTTATTTTTTTTGCAATACTCAAAAGTTCTCCATCACGCTCTTTAGAATTTTCTTCTTCAGTAGGACTTGGTGGTGGCGGATGAACGGCAAAAAAAGTGAATTTAAAATTGTCAGCTGTTGTTATTTTTGCCTCAATACTGGGCAGGTCATCCGCCACAAAATAATGAACACTGTGTTTTGTTATTTTTAATTTAGAATATAAATGCATCCCGTAGGTGTTATCTAAGGCTACTTTGATATTGTATTTGTATTTTTGATCCAAAACTGAGAGTGCTTTTTCCCAATTTTCATCAGATTCCATGGTTAAAACAATATCTGGATTGTATTTGTGAACTAAAGCTGTAAATTTTGCGTATTCTAAATTTTCTTGAAATACGTTGGCTGAAAGTACTGTGATTATTTCTGAAGAAACATCACAAGGTTCTCTTTGTACTGACTTGTGAAAAGAAGTATACTTGTAAAGGGCTGCAAGATGACTTATAATACTTAATAAAGTCAAAAATTGAAGAATCGGTATCCAAACATCTGATTCATTTATTAAGATAAAGCTAAAGACTAAAGCCGTAATCTGTAAAATAAGTATTTGAATTTTTCCAAACTCAAAAAATCTATAGAACCAATGTGTAAGTGGCATATAGGGTAAAAAACTTGCAATAAGTAATAGAGTAGAAATTATGATAAACCACATAAACTTTATTTTGTTGGTAAAATTAAATAAAATTATGCAAATACTTGTTAGTTCACTTTATTATCCTACTTTTGCAAACTAAAGAAAGGGGGTGTCTATATTATGTTAATTATACCAATTAAAGACGGAGAAAATATCGATAGAGCGTTAAAACGTTACAAAAGAAAATTTGATAAAACAGGAACTGTTCGTCAATTAAGAGCGCGTACAGCTTTTATTAAACCTTCAGTAACGAATAGAATCAAAATTCAAAAAGCGGCTTATATCCAAAATATGAGAGATAACTTAGAGAGTTAGTCAATATCTATTCAAAATAAAATACCGTTAGTCATCAGAAGTTTTATAACTTTGATGCTAACGGTTTTTTTTATGACTACAAATATAGATGCATTTCGGAATTACCTGCAATTGGAGAAAAAATATTCTCCACATACCATAATAGCGTATTGCAATGACATTTCTTCTTTCGAATCCTACAATACAATACATTTTGACCAAAAAAATATAGATCAGGCCAATTACAATCAAATAAGGACTTGGATTGTATTTCTTGTTAATGCTGGTTTGTCCAATACTTCCGTCAATAGAAAAATGGCTTCCTTGAAAGCATTTTATAGGTTTTTATTAAAAATCAAGCAGTTAGAGGCAAGTCCGCTACTCAAACACAAAGCTTTAAAGTCGCAAAAAATCCTTCAGATTCCCTTTTCAGAAAAAGAAGTTGTAGATGTTTTAGATGTAATGAATAACACTACAGGTTTTGAGGGTATTCGAAATAAGCTTATCATAGATTTGTTTTATACTACTGGGATGCGTCGGGCAGAGTTGATAGGTTTGAAAATAGTCAATTTAGATCTGGCTGGTGGTACTATAAAAGTATTGGGAAAGCGCAATAAGGAACGTATTTTACCCATTTTACCTATTATAAAAGAGCAGTTTTTTCTGTTCCTAGAAGAGCGAGACCGCTTGATTTCCATTGTTGATTGTGATTATTTATTTCTAACAAAAAAAGGGTTAAAATTAAATGAATCCTTTGTGTATCGATTAATAAATTCTTACTTTAGTGGAGTCTCTGAAAAAGTAAAAAAGAGTCCCCATATCTTGAGGCATACTTTTGCAACGCATTTGTTAAATAATGGAGCAGATTTAAATTCACTCAAAGAGTTATTAGGTCATTCTAGTTTAGCGTCAACGCAAATATACACGCACAATAGTTTATCAGAGCTTAAAAGTGTATACGAAGGAGCGCATCCTAGAATGCGAAAGTAATTTGGAGAAATGTTTAACTATTAAAAAAAAAATTATGAAGGTAAGTGTTCATGCGGTTAACTTTACTGTTGACAAAAAACTGGTAGATTTTGTTCAGGATAGAATGGACAAGTTGGAAAAGTACTATGATAAAGTGGTATCAGCAGATGTTTTTTTGAAGGTTGAAAAAACAAGTGATAAGGAAAACAAAATTGCCGAAGTAAAAATCAATGTTCCTGGCGATGATTTTTTAGTTAAAAAACAATGTAAAACTTTTGAAGAAGCTGTTGAGCTCTCGGCGGAATCCTTAGAGAGAATGTTAATAAAAAGAAAAGAAAAAATAAGTTCACACATTTAAAATTATTTTTTTTTAAAAAATGTTTTGAATGAGAGATAAAATCTCTACATTTGCAGTCCGTTAGAAATAGCGGACTTTTTTTATTGATTTGCCAGCGTAGCTCAGTTGGCTAGAGCAGCTGATTTGTAATCAGCAGGTCGTGGGTTCGAGTCCCTCCGCCGGCTCAAAAATGTAAAGGTTAGTAATAGAAAAAGTAGGGGAGATACTCAAGCGGCCAACGAGGGCAGACTGTAAATCTGCTGTGTAAACTTCGCAGGTTCGAATCCTGCTCTCCCCACTAGGAAAATTAAATTGTGGTAATTGAATTGAAAAATCCAAAACTGTGATTTAAACTCTTTGATAAGAGGTTCTGCCGACTTAGCTCAGAGGTAGAGTGCTTCCTTGGTAAGGAAGAGGTCACGGGTTCAATTCCCGTAGTTGGCTCAATTAAGTAGGAAATTGAAATAAATATATAAACTAGATTAAAAATTAAGTAAAATGGCAAAAGAAACCTTTAACCGTAACAAGCCCCACTTAAACATTGGTACAATTGGGCACGTAGATCACGGAAAAACTACATTAACTGCAGCAATAACTAAAGTGTTATCTGATGCTGGTTACTGTCAAGCAAAATCATTTGATCAAATTGATAATGCTCCTGAAGAAAAAGAAAGAGGTATTACAATTAATACATCTCACGTTGAGTACGAAACTGCTAATCGTCATTACGCTCACGTTGACTGTCCAGGTCACGCGGATTACGTAAAGAACATGGTTACTGGAGCTGCGCAAATGGATGGTGCTATTCTTGTAGTAGCTGCAACTGATGGTCCAATGCCACAAACACGTGAGCACATTCTTTTAGGTCGTCAGGTTGGTATTCCTAGAATGGTTGTATTCATGAACAAAGTGGATATGGTTGATGACGAGGAATTATTAGAACTTGTTGAAATGGAAATTAGAGACTTATTGTCTTTTTATGAATATGATGGAGATAATTGTCCAGTTATTCAAGGGTCAGCTCTTGGTGGATTAAACAATGATCCAGTTTGGACTCCAAAAATCATTGAATTAATGGCTGCCTGTGATTCATGGATTGAAGAGCCAATTCGTGATACTGCAAAACCATTTTTGATGCCAGTTGAGGATGTATTTACTATTACTGGTCGTGGAACTGTAGCTACAGGTCGTATCGAAACTGGTATTGCTAATACAGGTGATGCTGTTGAAATCATTGGTATGGGAGCTGAAAAATTAACTTCTACAATTACAGGAGTTGAGATGTTCCGTAAAATCCTTGATAGAGGTGAAGCTGGAGATAACGTAGGTTTATTGTTAAGAGGTGTTGATAAAGAATCTATCAAAAGAGGAATGGTTATCATTAAGCCAGGTTCAGTAAAACCACACGCTACTTTCAAAGCTGAGGTTTATATCTTGAAAAAAGAAGAAGGTGGACGTCATACTCCTTTCCATAATAACTACCGTCCACAGTTCTACGTACGTACAACTGACGTAACAGGAGTTATTACTTTACCAGAAGGTGTAGAGATGGTAATGCCAGGAGACAACTTAACGATCAATGTATCTTTGTTAAGCCCAATCGCAATGAGCGTTGGTTTACGTTTCGCTATCCGTGAAGGTGGTAGAACTGTAGGTGCTGGACAAGTTACTGAGATAGTAGGTTAATCCATTAAATATATTCAAAAAAGTAGTGTCGTTTAACGATGACACTACTTATTATTCTACGGGCGTAGTTCAAGGGTAGAATAGCGGTCTCCAAAACCGTTGATGGGGGTTCGAATCCCTCCGCCCGTGCAAAAAAATAAATCATAATGACAAAAGTTGTTAATTACATATCAGAAGCATTTGAGGAATTAAAGTCAAATGTAACTTGGCCTGCTTGGTCTGAGGTGCAACGTCTTACGATTGTTGTTGCTGTTTTTTCAGTTTTATTCGCTTTGGCAACTTGGGGAGTAGATGAAATTTTTGCGAAAGCTTTGGCTGGATTTTTTAACTGGATTAAAGCGTAATTCCCTCGTTATGGCAGATAATAATATTAAGAAGTGGTATGTCGTTAGAGCGGTCAGTGGTCAAGAGAATAAGGTAAAAGCTTATATTGAGACTGAAATAGCAAGACTTGGAATGGAAGATTATGTATCTCAAGTTTTAGTTCCTACTGAGAAAGTAGTTACAGTAAAAGAGGGGAAAAAAATAGTCAAAGACAAAGTTTATTTTCCGGGTTATGTTATGATTGAAGCTAATCTTGTTGGTGAAATACCTCATATTATCAAGTCTATAACAAGCGTTATTGGTTTTTTAGGTGAAATCAAAGGTGGAGAACCTGTCCCGTTAAGAATGTCTGAAGTCAATAGAATGTTGGGTAAAGTAGATGAGTTAGCTGTAAATACAGATACTCGTTCTATTCCCTTTAATATTGGAGAAACAATTAAGGTTGTTGATGGCCCTTTTAATGGTTTCAATGGAACTGTTGAAAAAATCAATGAAGAAAAGCGTAAACTAGAAGTAATGGTTAAAATTTTCGGAAGAAAAACACCATTAGAGCTTAGTTTTATGCAAGTTGAAAAAGTATAATTTTTTGTTACATCTATAATAACCATTATAATCGCTTCCATTGATTGTAATGTTAAATTTTTTAAAAAATGGCTAAAGAAATTAGTAAGGTAGTTAAACTACAAGTTAAGGGAGGTGCTGCGAACCCGTCGCCACCGGTTGGACCTGCTTTAGGAGCTGCTGGGGTAAACATCATGGAATTCTGTAAGCAGTTTAATGCTAGAACTCAGGATAAACCCGGCAAAATATGCCCAGTACAAATTACTGTGTATAAAGACAAATCATTTGATTTTGTTGTAAAAACTCCTCCAGCGGCTGTCCAGTTATTGGAAGCTGCAAAGCTAAAGTCAGGATCTGGTGAACCAAATCGTAAAAAAGTAGCAAGCGTTACTTGGGATGTTATCAAAGCAATTGCTGAAGATAAAATGGTAGATTTAAATGCATTCACAATCGAATCTGCTATGAGCATGATTGCTGGAACAGCTAGATCTATGGGTATAACTGTATCAGGAGATTCTCCTTTTTAATTAAGAGAAAGACATGGCAAAATTGACAAAAAAGCAAAAAGAGGCTGCTTCAAAAATTGAAAAGAACAAATTATACTCTTTAAAAGATGCAGCTGCATTGATAAAGGTTATTGCTTCTGCAAAATTTGATGAGTCTGTTGATATCGCTGTTCGATTGGGTGTAGATCCAAGAAAAGCGAATCAAATGGTAAGAGGTGTAGTAACATTACCTCATGGAACTGGTAAAGATGTAAAAGTATTAGCATTAGTTACTCCAGATAAAGAAGCGGAAGCTTTGGCTGCTGGTGCTGACTATGTAGGTCTTGACGATTACCTTCAAAAAATTAAAGACGGTTGGACAGATGTTGATGTTATCATCACTATGCCTGCTGTTATGGGTAAATTAGGTCCATTAGGTCGTATTTTAGGACCTAGAGGTTTAATGCCAAACCCGAAAACAGGTACAGTAACTATGGATGTTGCTAAGGCTGTTCAAGAGGTTAAAGCTGGTAAAATTGACTTTAAAGTTGACAAAACTGGTATCGTACATGCAGGAATTGGTAAAGTTTCTTTTGGAGCTGAGCAAATTTATGACAATGCACACGAAATTATTCAAACATTAATCAAACTTAAGCCAACTGCTGCTAAAGGTACCTATATTAAAGGTATTCACCTTACAAGCACTATGAGTCCTGCAATTGCATTGGATCCAAAAGCAGTATAATTGGTAGTTAATAATTTTTAGTATGACTAGAGAAGAAAAATCAATCGCGATTGAAGAATTAACTGCACAGTTAGCTGGTACAAATATCATATACATATCTGATATTTCAGGACTTAATGCAGAGACTACTTCAAGCTTGAGAAGAGCTTGTTTTAAAGCAGGTATAAAATTAGAGGTTGTAAAAAACACTTTGCTTGCAAAAGCAATGGAAGCTTCTGATAATGATTATGGTGATTTACCATCTGTATTGACAGGTAATAGTGCTATATTTATTTCAGATGTTGCAAATGCACCTGGAAAAATAATTAAAGATTTCAGAAAAAAATCAGCTAAACCTGTATTAAAGGGAGCTTACATAAATGCTGAAATTTATATTGGAGACGATCAATTAGATGCATTAGCAACTATTAAATCTAAAGAAGAGCTTATCGGCGAAATCATTGGATTGCTTCAATCACCAGCTCAAAGAGTTATTTCTGCTCTTCAAAACCAATTCGCTAAAAGCGAAGAGGCTACAGAAGAAGTGGAAGCATAATAAAAACGACTTTATAGTCTAAGTTTTATTTTAAAAAGCGCACAATAAATAAATTATATTTTTACAAATCATTTTAAAACGATAGAAAAAATGGCAGATTTGAAACAATTCGCAGAACAATTAGTTAACCTAACGGTAAAAGAAGTTAACGAATTAGCAACAATATTAAAAGATGAGTACGGAATCGAACCAGCTGCTGCAGCTGTAGTAGTTTCAGGTGGTGGTGAAGCTGCTGCTGAAGAGGTTCAAACAGAATTTACAGTTGTATTGAAAGAAGCTGGTGCTTCTAAATTAGCAGTTGTAAAATTAGTTAAAGAACTTACAGGTTTAGGTTTGAAAGAAGCTAAAGACGTAGTTGATAGCGCACCAAGTAATGTAAAAGAAGGTGTTTCTAAAGAAGAGGCTGAAGGTCTTAAAAAATCTTTAGAAGAAGCTGGAGCTGTTGTTGAGCTTAAATAGTTAAACTCAGTTTGAAGAATAAGGTTTAGGTCTTGGGTTTAGTCACCCAATGACCTAAACCATTTTTCGTATAACAAAAGTCTAGCTTGTATTATTACAATTTATACTTTTAATACAATAATTTTATCCATTACGAGAAAATAAATCAATAGATAATAAGAAAGTAGTTATCTTAAATTGATTTTTTAAAGATGTAATGGTTGTAAAATTTAAACGTAAATAAATTTTTATTTACACCAAAAATTACTTTTTTAATCAAAATTTTGTCCATTGATGCTAACAAATCAGACTGAAAGATTGAATTTTGCCTCCACAAAAAATATTCCTGACTATCCAGATTTTCTAGATGTTCAGGTTAAATCGTTTAAAGATTTTTTTCAATTAGAAACTAAATCTGACGAAAGAGGTGACGAAGGGCTTTACAACACCTTCATGGAAAACTTCCCAATTACTGATACAAGAAATAACTTTGTATTAGAATTCCTTGATTATTTTGTAGACCCACCACGTTATACAATTCAAGAATGTATAGAAAGAGGTCTTACTTATAGTGTGCCTTTAAAAGCAAGGTTAAAACTATATTGTACAGACCCAGAACACGAAGATTTTGAAACTATTGTTCAAGATGTTTATCTTGGTACAATTCCTTACATGACACCGAGTGGTACCTTTGTTATTAATGGTGCTGAGCGTGTAGTTGTTTCTCAATTACACAGATCTCCGGGTGTTTTCTTTGGTCAATCATTCCATGCAAATGGAACAAAATTGTATTCTGCCAGAGTAATTCCTTTTAAAGGTTCTTGGATAGAATTTTCAACAGATATTAATAGTGTAATGTACGCTTATATCGACAGAAAGAAAAAGTTACCTGTTACTACTTTATTCCGTGCTATTGGATTCGAAAGAGATAAGGATATTCTTGAGATTTTTGATCTTGCAGAGGAAATTAAAGTTTCTAAAACAGGACTTAAAAAATACATCGGTAGAAAATTAGCTGCACGTGTATTGAATACATGGCATGAAGATTTCGTTGATGAAGATACTGGTGAGGTAGTTTCTATCGAACGTAACGAAATAATCCTTGATAGAGATACAATTATCGACAAAGATAATGTTGAGGAAATCATTGATTCTAACGTTAAATCTATTTTGTTACACAAAGAAGATGCTAATCAAGGTGATTATGCTATCATTCATAATACATTGCAAAAAGATCCAACAAACTCTGAAAAAGAGGCTGTTGAACATATTTATAGACAATTACGTAACGCTGAACCGCCTGATGAAGAAACGGCTCGTGGTATTATAGATAAATTGTTCTTTTCTGACCAACGTTACAACTTAGGTGAGGTAGGTCGTTATAGAATAAATAAAAAATTAGGTTTAGATACTCCTATGGAAAAGCAAGTCTTGACCAAAGAAGATATCATAACTATTGTAAAATATTTGATCGAATTGATTAACTCTAAAGCAGAGATTGATGATATTGATCACTTATCAAACCGTCGTGTTAGAACAGTTGGAGAACAATTGTCTCAACAATTCGGTGTTGGTTTAGCGCGTATGGCTAGAACCATTCGTGAGAGAATGAACGTTAGAGATAACGAGGTGTTTACACCAATAGATTTGATTAATGCAAAAACATTATCTTCTGTTATCAACTCTTTCTTTGGAACAAACCAGTTGTCTCAGTTTATGGATCAAACGAATCCACTTGCCGAGATTACGCACAAGAGAAGACTATCTGCACTAGGACCAGGTGGACTTTCGAGAGAAAGAGCCGGATTTGAAGTACGTGACGTTCACTATACGCATTACGGACGTTTATGTCCAATTGAAACTCCTGAGGGACCAAACATTGGTTTGATTTCATCTCTTGGGGTTTATGCTAAAGTAAACGGAATGGGTTTCATTGAAACACCATACCGTAAAGTAACCAATGGAACTGTAGATTTAGTGTCTACTCCAGTGTACTTAAGCGCAGAAGAAGAAGAAGGAATGATGATTGCTCAGGCAAACATTCAAATGGATGCCACTGGAAAAATTACTGCCGAAGACGTAATTGCACGTCAAGAAGGTGATTTCCCTGTAATTGAACCAACAAGAGTAGATTATACCGATGTTGCGCCAAACCAGATTGCTTCTATATCAGCGTCTTTGATTCCTTTCTTGGAACACGATGATGCGAATAGAGCCTTGATGGGATCTAACATGATGCGTCAGGCCGTACCATTAATTCGTCCTGAAGCTCCTATTGTTGGAACTGGTTTAGAGCGTCAAGTTGCTTCTGATTCTAGAGTATTGATTAATGCTGAGGGAGATGGAGTTATAGAATATGTAGATGCCAATATCATCACTATCAAATACGATCGTTCTGAAGAAGAAAGAATGGTGAGTTTTGAGCCAGATGAGAAAACATACAATCTAATTAAATTTAGAAAAACCAATCAAGGTACAAGTATCAACCTTAAACCTATCGTAAGAAAAGGGGATAGAGTGGTTCCTGGACAAGTATTATCTGAAGGATATGCGACTCAAAATGGTGAATTGGCTTTAGGTAGAAACCTAAAAGTTGCATTTATGCCATGGAAAGGGTACAACTTTGAGGATGCGATTGTAATTTCTGAAAAAGTAGTTCGTGACGATATTTTTACTTCTATTCACGTGGATGATTATTCATTAGAAGTTAGAGATACTAAATTAGGTAACGAAGAATTAACGAACGATATACCGAACGTTTCTGAAGAAGCTACTAAAGATTTAGATGAAAATGGTATGATTAGAATTGGAGCAGAGGTTAAACCTGGCGACATTCTGATCGGAAAAATTACTCCAAAAGGAGAATCAGATCCTACTCCAGAAGAGAAATTGCTTCGTGCAATCTTCGGGGATAAAGCAGGTGATGTAAAAGATGCCTCATTAAAAGCATCTCCTTCTTTACATGGTGTTGTTTTAGATAAAAAATTGTTTGCAAGAGCAGTAAAAGATAAACGTAAACGTACGCAAGATAAAGATGCTTTAGGAGCACTTGAAATGGAGTTTGAAGTTAAATTTGTTGAATTAAAAGACAAATTAGTAGAAAAACTTTTCTTGATCGTAAACGGAAAAACATCTCAAGGTGTAATGAATGATTTGGGTGAAGAAGTTTTACCAAAAGGTAAAAAATACACTCAAAAAATGCTTTATGCTGTTGAAGATTTTGCTCACTTAAGTAAAGGTCAATGGGTTGCTGATGATGCAACTAATAAAATGGTTAATGATTTAATTCATAACTATAAAATTAAATTGAACGATTTACAAGGTGCATTACGTAGAGAGAAATTCACTATTACTGTTGGAGATGAATTGCCAGCAGGAATCTTGAAATTAGCGAAAGTATATATTGCCAAAAAACGTAAATTGAAAGTTGGGGATAAAATGGCGGGACGTCACGGTAACAAAGGTATTGTTGCTCGTATCGTTCGTCATGAAGATATGCCTTTCCTTGAAGATGGAACTCCAGTTGATATCGTATTGAACCCATTAGGGGTACCTTCACGTATGAACATTGGTCAAATTTATGAAACGGTACTTGGTTGGGCTGGTATGAACTTGGGTAGAAAATTTGCTACACCAATTTTTGACGGAGCAACATTGGATCAAATCAATGAATTAACTGACGAAGCTGGAATACCACGTTTTGGACATACACATTTATATGATGGTGGTACAGGAGAACGTTTCCATCAAGCGGCAACAGTAGGAGTTATCTACATGTTGAAACTTGGACACATGGTTGACGATAAAATGCACGCACGTTCTATAGGTCCATACTCGTTGATTACACAACAACCACTTGGAGGTAAAGCTCAATTTGGAGGTCAACGTTTTGGAGAGATGGAGGTTTGGGCACTTGAAGCTTATGGGGCATCAAGTACTCTTAGAGAAATCTTGACTGTGAAGTCTGATGATGTTATTGGTAGAGCAAAAACTTACGAAGCAATCGTAAAAGGTGAATCAATGCCAGAACCAGGATTACCAGAATCATTCAATGTATTGATGCATGAATTGAAAGGTCTTGGACTAGACATTCGTTTAGAAGAATAAATAATAATTTGTCACTGGTAGAGAGGTTCATTGTAACGTCTCTACTTTGGCATTTATATAAGTTTTTAGGATTTATACCCGTAACTCGTTCCGATTTTTTACTAAGACCTGATAGGTTTTGTAATTAGCACTTCAAAAATTGTATTTGAAGTTTAGAGAAGTAACTCGAGGTAATGTTTAAGTCAAAAGTTTGAAAGTCTAAAGTCTAAAGTCATCCGTGGCTTTAAAAACTTTATGACATTTGACTTTAAGACTGAAATAAAATTAATTTTTTAATTGCAAATAAATCAATAGTAAAAACTATGATGAATAATAGAAATAATAACAATAAAGATAAAAACCCTGTAAAAAGGTTTAATAAAATCTCAATAGGACTTGCTTCTCCTGAATCGATCTTGAAAGAATCAAGAGGTGAAGTATTGAAGCCGGAAACTATCAACTACAGAACGCACAAGCCTGAGCGTGATGGTCTTTTCTGTGAACGTATTTTCGGACCAGTAAAAGATTTTGAATGTGCTTGTGGTAAGTATAAAAGAATACGTTACAAAGGGATCATCTGTGACCGTTGTGGTGTAGAAGTAACTGAGAAAAAAGTTCGTAGAGACAGAGTAGGTCACATCAATCTTGTTGTGCCAATTGCTCATATTTGGTATTTCCGTTCTCTTCCAAATAAAATCGGTTATATCCTTGGTCTTCCATCTAAGAAATTAGATATGATTATTTACTACGAGAGATACGTAGTAATCCAAGCTGGTATTGCTAAAAATGCAGAAGGAGAATCATTACAAAGACTTGACTTTTTGACAGAAGAAGAATATTTAAATATTTTAGATACGCTTCCAGCTGACAACCAATATCTTGATGATTTTGATCCAAATAAATTTGTTGCCAAAATGGGAGCAGAATGTATTATGGATTTATTAGCAAGAATAGATCTTGATGCCTTGTCTTACCAATTAAGACATAATGCTAACAATGAAACGTCTAAACAACGTAAAACGGAAGCTTTAAAAAGATTACAAGTTGTGGAATCTTTCCGTGAGTCTAACCTGAACCGTGAGAATCGTCCTGAATGGATGATTATGAAAGTGGTACCAGTTATCCCACCAGAATTGCGTCCGCTTGTGCCTCTTGATGGAGGTCGTTTTGCAACTTCGGATTTAAATGATTTATACCGTCGTGTAATCATCCGTAACAACCGTTTGAAAAGATTAATGGAGATTAAAGCTCCAGAAGTTATCTTGAGAAACGAAAAACGTATGTTGCAAGAATCTGTAGATTCACTTTTCGATAATACGCGTAAAGCATCTGCAGTAAAAACGGAATCAAACAGACCATTAAAATCATTATCTGATTCCCTTAAAGGTAAACAAGGACGTTTCCGTCAAAATTTACTTGGAAAACGTGTGGATTATTCTGCTCGTTCGGTAATTGTTGTTGGACCTGAATTGAAATTGTCTGAATGTGGTATCCCAAAAGATATGGCAGCAGAATTGTACAAACCTTTCGTTATCCGTAAATTGATCGAAAGAGGAATTGTAAAAACGGTTAAATCAGCTAAGAAAATAATAGATAAGAAAGAGCCTGTGGTTTGGGATATCCTTGAAAATGTAATTAAGGGTCATCCAATATTACTGAATCGTGCTCCTACTTTGCACAGACTAGGTATTCAAGCATTTCAACCAAAATTAATTGAAGGAAAAGCAATCCAATTGCACCCTTTAGTTTGTACGGCATTTAATGCGGATTTTGATGGGGATCAAATGGCAGTTCACCTACCGTTAGGACCAGAAGCAATTTTGGAAGCACAACTATTAATGTTGGGTTCTCACAATATCTTGAATCCTGCAAATGGAGCTCCTATCACGGTACCTTCTCAGGATATGGTTTTGGGTCTATATTATATGACCAAAGAACGTTTATCTACTCCAGAGCTTAAAATTTTAGGAGAAGGAATCACTTTTTATTCTGCTGAAGAAGTAAATATTGCTTTGAATGAAGGTAGATTAGAATTGAATGCTTCTGTGAAAATTAGAGCAAAAGATTTTAATGAAGCAGGTGAGTTGGTTTACCAAATCATTAAAACTACTGCGGGTCGTGTATTATTTAATGAAGTAGTACCAGAAGCAGCTGGATATATCAATGATGTATTGACTAAGAAAAACCTTAGAGACATTATCGGACATGTTTTAAGTTCAACTGATGTACCTACAACAGCGGCTTTCTTGGATAACATGAAAGACATGGGGTACAAATTTGCCTTCAAAGGTGGTTTGTCATTCTCTCTTGGGGATATTAGAATTCCAGATCAGAAACCTAAATTAATTGCCGACGCAAGAGAGCAAGTAGGAGGTATTTCTGCAAATTATAACATGGGTCTTATTACCAATAACGAGCGTTACAACCAAGTTATTGATGTATGGACTTCAGCAAATGCTCAATTGACAGAGTTAGCAATGAAAAACATTAGAGAAGACCAACAAGGTTTCAACTCAGTGTATATGATGCTTGATTCTGGAGCAAGGGGTTCCAAAGAACAAATTCGTCAGTTAACCGGTATGCGTGGTTTGATGGCTAAGCCAAAAAAATCTACTGCTGGTGGTGGTGAAATTATTGAAAATCCGATTCTTTCTAACTTTAAAGAAGGTCTTTCTATCCTTGAGTACTTTATTTCTACTCACGGTGCGCGTAAAGGTCTTGCGGATACGGCATTGAAAACTGCCGATGCAGGATATTTAACAAGAAGATTGCATGATGTATCTCAAGATGTTATTGTTAACATCGAAGATTGTGGTACTTTAAGAGGTGTTGAAGTTTCGGCATTGAAGAAAAATGAGGAAATTGTTGAATCATTAGGAGAAAGAATTTTAGGACGTGTTGTTTTACAAGACGTAATTAATCCTTTGAATAATGAAGTTTTGATTCAATCTGGACAACAAATCACTGAAGTTATAATGAAAGCAATTGACGCTTCTCCAATCGAGAAAGTGGAAGTGCGTTCACCATTAACTTGTGAAGCGTTAAAAGGTATTTGTGCAAAATGTTACGGTAGAAATTTAGCTACTGGTAAAATGACACAAAGAGGAGAAGCAGTTGGTGTTATCGCAGCACAATCTATTGGAGAACCAGGTACACAGTTAACACTACGTACATTCCACGTTGGTGGTGTTGCGGGTGGTATTTCTGAGGAATCAAGTATCATTACCAAATTTGCTGGTAAGCTTGAAATCGAAGATTTGAAAACTGTAAAAGGTGAAGATAGCGAAGGAAATTCGGTTGATATTGTTGTATCTCGTTCTACGGAATTGAAATTAATTGATGAAAGAACAGGTATCTTATTAAGTACAAATAATATTCCTTACGGTTCTAGTATTTTCGTTAAAGACGGTCAATCTGTTGCTAAAGGAGATGTAATTTGTAAATGGGATCCATATAATGGAGTTATCGTTTCTGAGTTTACTGGTAAAATTGCTTACGAAGATTTAGAGCAAGGTCAATCATTCATGGTTGAAATTGATGAGCAAACTGGTTTCCAAGAAAAAGTAATTTCTGAATCTAGAGCTAAAAAATTAATTCCTACTTTATTGGTTTACGGTAAAGAAGGAGAACTTATTCGTTCTTATAACTTACCAGTTGGAGCCCACTTGATGGTTGAAAACGGTGAGAAAATTAAAGCAGGTAAAGTATTGGTAAAAATTCCACGTCGTTCTTCTAAATCAGGAGATATTACTGGAGGTTTACCTAGAATTACAGAGTTGTTAGAAGCTCGTAATCCTTCAAACCCAGCTGTTGTTTCTGAAATCGATGGTGTTGTTTCTTTTGGAAAAATCAAAAGAGGAAACCGTGAGATTGTTATCGAATCTAAATTTGGTGACGTTAGAAAATACTTGGTTAAATTATCAAGCCAAATTCTAGTTCAAGAAAATGACTTTGTAAGAGCAGGGGTACCTTTATCTGATGGTGCAATTACTCCAGATGATATTTTAAGAATCCAAGGACCAGCAGCTGTTCAACAGTATTTGGTAAATGAAATTCAAGAAGTATACCGTTTACAAGGGGTAAAAATCAATGACAAACACTTTGAAGTAGTAATACGTCAAATGATGCGTAAAGTAAGAGTTCAGGATCCAGGTGATACTTTATTCTTAGAAGATCAATTAATTCACACTAAAGATTTTATCGTTCAAAATGATAAATTATACGGTATGAAAGTAGTTGAAGATGCTGGAGATTCTAGTGCATTAAAAGAAGGACAAATTATTACGCCTCGTGAGTTGCGTGATGAAAACTCTTTATTGAAACGTACAGATAAAAATCTTGTTGTAGCTCGTGATGTTGTTACTGCAACAGCAACGCCAGTTTTACAAGGTATTACAAGAGCATCGCTTCAAACTAAATCGTTTATTTCTGCTGCATCTTTCCAAGAAACCACTAAAGTATTGAATGAAGCTGCTGTTGCAGGTAAAATTGACTACTTAGAAGGATTGAAAGAAAATGTAATTGTAGGACATAGAATCCCTGCTGGAACAGGTATGAGAGAATATGACAATACAATTGTAGGTTCGAAAGAAGATTATAATGATATGATGGCTAACAAAGAAGAATATATTTATTAAGATATGAGTAATTCTAATCAACAACAAGAGCAAATTAATATTGAGCTAGATGAAAAAATCGCTGAAGGAATTTATTCCAATTTGGCAATAATAAATCACTCTTCATCAGAGTTTGTTTTAGATTTTGTAAGCATTATGCCAGGTATTCTTAAAGCTAAGGTGAAATCAAGAATTGTCTTGACGCCGCAACATGCTAAAAGGCTGTTAAAAGCAATAGGAGAAAATATTCATCGTTTTGAAGTCGCTCATGGCGAAATAAAAGACACTGAACAGGCACCAATACCGCTTAATTTTGGTCCGGCAGGACAAGCATAATATTTTTAAAAGGCTCCAGAAATGGAGCCTTTTTTTATGGATTAAATCTTTCTTCTGTAATGTGACTTTTAGCTTTGTGTTTTTTTAATTTTAAGATTCATATAAGTATCACTTCAATATTTCTCTATTATTCGTTCCTGAATGTTCAATTTCTATAAAAATTATACATTACTCTTTATTTGATAAATAGACATTATGAAATCTTTAAATTCAGGTGTTTAATAACAATTTTGTGTTTTAAACGATTATTAAGGTGCTTCATCGAAAATATTTTTTGCTGGTAAATAAATGATATACTTTCGTTCTCGAGATAGGGAATTAAACACCATCTATCCAAAAAAAAAACGAATTGTTATGAAATATTTTACTTTAAAAGCTAACACTAAAGGGATTTCAAATCTCTTGATACTGTTTGTTTTTATATTACTGTCAAACGTATCTGTATTTGGTCAGTCTGCACAAAAATTAGTAGATGATAGTACGATTGAAGTTAACAGTAATGCAAAAAAAGAAAATGTCTCAGCAGTTTCCACTCAATCAAACAGTATGAATTTTGTTTTATGGTTTATGGGTACTAAACAAGATCCAAACAGTACAATATCTAAAGAAAGTTCAAGTGCAAAAATACAGGTTATAACATCTGGTTCTGCTCCAAACCGTTTGTTAATCAAAGCTTTTTTAAAGAAAGCGGTTGATACAGGCAGTATGGTTTCTTAAGTAGAAATTTATTTTAAAAGGGATATAAAAAAACGCTAATTGAAAAATTAGCGTTTTTTTTGTAACTATTTCAAAAAAATGTGATTTACTCAAATTCTGAAGTAAAAAATAATTTCACATTCGGATATTTATTTTGTGTCATCTGGATTGTAAAGTCAGAATCAGCTAGAAATACTAATTGTCCGTACTTATCATGAGCTAAGAATTTTTGTTTTATTCGTCTAAATTCTTTAAATTCCTCACTTTTTAAATCATTTGGCTTTACCCAGCAAGCCTTGTGAACAGGAAAATTTTCATAGGTACATTTTGCGCCATATTCATGCTCTAAACGGTACTGAATTACCTCATATTGAAGTGCACCAACCGTTCCAATGATTTTTCTGTTGTTCATTTCCAAAGTAAATAACTGAGCAACACCTTCATCCATCAACTGATCTACACCTTTATCCAATTGCTTGGCTTTCATTGGATCGGCATTATTGATGTATCGGAAATGTTCTGGAGAAAAACTTGGAATTCCTTTGAAACTCATGATTTCCCCTTCGGTCAACGTATCTCCAATTTTGAAATTCCCAGTGTCATGTAGGCCAACAATATCACCAGGATACGATATATCTACAATTTCTTTCTTTTCAGCAAAAAAAGCATTTGGACTAGAAAATTTTAAGTTTTTCTTTTGACGCACGTGATAATACGGTTTGTTTCTTTCAAACGTTCCAGAAACAATTTTTATAAAGGCCAAACGATCTCGGTGTTTAGGATCCATATTGGCGTGGATTTTAAAAACAAATCCAGACATTTTCTCCTCTTTAGGATCTACCAATCGTGTTTCTGAATCTTTGGGTCTTGGTGAAGGAGCAATTTGAACAAAACAATCCAATAATTCTCTGACTCCAAAATTGTTCAATGCAGAACCAAAAAATACAGGTTGTAGTTTTCCGTCTAAATAATCCTGACGATCAAATTTTGGATATACTTCATCTATCAATTCTAATTCTTCACGCAATCGATCGGCTGGTTTTTGACCAATTATTTTCTCTAATTCAGGATTTTGAACATCGGAGAAAGCAATCGTTTCTTCAATATTTTTACGGCTGTCGCCACTAAATAAGTTTATGTTTTGTTCCCAAAGGTTATAAATTCCTTGAAAGTCATACCCCATTCCTATTGGGAAACTCAATGGAGTAACTGTTAAACCCAGTTTTTGTTCCACTTCGTCCATCAAGTCAAAAGCGTCTTTTCCTTCTCGGTCTAATTTGTTAATGAATACAATAATTGGGATTTTTCGCATTCTACAAACCGCAACTAATTTCTCTGTTTGTTCCTCGACACCTTTGGCCACATCAATTACAACAATAACGCTATCGACAGCAGTTAAGGTTCTAAAAGTATCCTCGGCAAAATCTTTATGTCCCGGTGTATCGAGAATATTTATTTTTTTGTCTTTATAATTGAATGCTAAAACCGAAGTGGAAACCGAAATACCTCTCTGGCGTTCAATTTCCATAAAGTCACTGGTAGCACCTTTTTTAATTTTATTATTCTTTACAGCACCTGCTTCTTGAATTGCACCACCAAAAAGGAGGAGTTTCTCTGTAAGTGTTGTTTTTCCGGCATCAGGATGTGAGATAATCCCGAAAGTTCTTCTGCGTTGTATTTCTTCTAAAAAGCCCATATTTGTATAAATAGTTTGCAAAAGTACTATTTATATATGCCAATTAAAAAAATTGTATCCGCTAATTGGAGTGGGATGGTTTTGAAGTTGCAATTCATAGGATTATAGTTCAATATTAGAAATGTGATGATTTAATAAATGATAAAAAAGAAGGCCGTCTTTTCAGACAGCCTCGATGATCTTTACTTGTTACATATTGATTGACCAAATAGACTATCAATAGTACACACTTTTAAATAAGAAATGAAAGTAACCGTTAGTATTTTAGATTTTGATTTTTTTTCCAATATTCATTTTGTTTATACTTTAACAATCGAATATTCGAATAAACAAATGCGTTTATAATTTTTTGTTAATAGTAAGATGGAAACTTGTATTATGTAATTGAATTGCTATTTTTGTTCGTTTTAAATTTAAAGAATACTTAAGAATTGTATTGTAAAATTTCAATTCAGTTGTTGATTCTTAAAGTGTATATTTGCCAAAATTAATCAGGCAGCTATCAAAAAGTTTAAGAACAATAGAATAACTACCTTTTTACGACAAATATAAATTAGAATAATGCCAATAAATAAAACAGAAATGAAATCCATTAATAATAGAATTGTATTTACTTTTTTTCTTTTACTTTTTACATGTGTTACAATAAGTGCCCAAGAAATTATTAAGGACTCTGTGATTGTTCCAATCAAGAAAATACAATCAACTGGTAAACAAAAAATAGATGGTGTCATTGCTACTGTTGGAGATTACATCATATTAGATTCAGATATTGACAAATCGTATCTTGAAATTTCAGCGGGAGGCGGATCTGTAAAAGATATTACAAGATGCCAAATGTTAGGGAAGTTATTAGAAGACAAATTGTATGCACATCAAGCCATTCAGGACAGTATTGTAGTCACTGATGCAGAAGTGAAGGGTATGATGGAAGACCGACTGAGTTATATGGTAGAGCAAATTGGTTCTTTAGATAAAGTTGTGAAGTATTACAAGAAGGATTCTGAAGAGGAATTTAGAACGTACTTCTCTGATATTTTAAAAGAAGGGAAGTTGAGTTCAGAAATGCAAAAGAAAATTGTAGACGGTGTAGAAATCACTCCAGAAGAAGTTCGAAATTATTTCAAAAAAATACCAGCAGCAGATTTACCGTTTTTTGGTGTTGAATTAGAAGTAGCTCAAATTGTGGTTACTCCAAAAGTTTCCGATGCCGACAAGCAAAAAGTAATTGATAAACTAAATGGTTTCAAAAAGGAAATTGAGGAAGGTTCTAGCTTTTCTACAAAAGCAGTTTTGTATACCCAGGATCCTGCCTCAAGGTCAAATGGAGGTTTCTACAAGATGAATCGCAAGACACCTTTTGTAAAGGAATTTAAAGATGTCGCTTTCAGTCTTGCAGAAGGAGAAATTTCGGCGCCATTTGAAACAATTTTTGGTTATCATATCATTTTAGTTGAAAAAATCAAAGGGCAAGAAATAGAATTACGTCATATATTGTTGAGTCCAACAGTTACCGAAGAGTCGTTGAGTGAGGCTAAAGAGAAAATTGCGTTAATCAAAAAAAGAATTGAAGATAAGGAAATCACTTTTGCAGAAGCAGCAAGAACCTTATCGGATGAAAAAGAAACAAGAGCAAATGGTGGAGCATTAATCAATCCACAAACCCAAGACACGCGTTTTGAATTGACCAAAATGGATCCTACTTTTTACAGCCAAGTTTCCAATTTGAAAGAGGGTGAAGTTTCGGCTCCAATATTGGATCAAGGTGAAGAAGGAAAGAAAAAATTTAAAATTGTTACTGTAACTAATCGAATTGACGAACATGCAGCGGACTACGCAAAGGATTACATCAAGATCAAAGACTTGGCTTTAAAAAGTAAACGAATTAATGCTATTGGAAAATGGTTTGACGAAAAAATTAAAGAAACATACATCAAAATCATCGGAGAATATAGAGATTGTACGTTTACTAACAATTGGTTAAAAAAATAGATTCGCAAATCGTTTTCGAGCTTAGAATTAAGGATAAAATATTTTCGATAAACAAATAAAAGAGTTAGTTTTATGTTTTCATAAAGCTAACTCTTTTTAATTTTAAACATACTCATTACATGTCAGACGTAGCAGCAATTCATAACTTAGTTCAAAAACGAAACGAATTAAAGACAGAAATAGCCAAAATCATTGTGGGTCAAGATGCGGTTGTAGACCAAATTTTGCTTTGCATCTTTTCTGGAGGTCATGCATTATTAGTTGGAGTTCCAGGATTGGCCAAAACACTATTGGTAAATACACTTTCGCAGGCATTAGGACTTAATTTCAAGCGAATCCAATTTACGCCAGATTTGATGCCGTCGGATATTCTTGGAAGTGAAATATTGGATGAAAATCGTCATTTTAAATTTATAAAAGGACCTATTTTTTCAAATATTATTCTTGCAGATGAGATCAATAGAACACCACCAAAAACACAAGCCGCACTGCTGGAAGCTATGCAGGAACGGTCAGTAACAATTGCGGGTGAAAACCATAAACTAGACTTGCCGTATTTTGTGCTAGCTACTCAAAATCCTATTGAGCAAGAAGGAACGTATCCTTTGCCAGAAGCACAATTAGATCGATTTATGTTTGCTATAAAACTAGGATATCCTTCGTTTTTAGAGGAAGTTCAAGTGGTAAAGCAAACCACTTCGGATATAAAAAATACAATAAACCCATTGTTTACCGCTCAGGAAATAATTGATTTTCAACAGTTAATTCGTAGAATCCCAGTTGCAGATAATGTAATTGAATACGCGGTAACATTGGTTAGTAAAACCCGTCCGGATAATCCGTTGTCTAATGAGTTTGTAAAAAATTATTTAGATTGGGGAGCGGGACCTCGTGCTTCTCAAAATTTAATTTTAGCTGCCAAAGCCAATGCTGCTTTTAAAGGTAAATTTTCACCAGATATCGAAGATGTGAAAGCGGTAGCCATTGGAATATTGCGTCACAGAATCATAAAAAACTACAAAGCAGATGCTGAAGGCATTACTGAAGAAATGATTATTGAAAAATTGTTTTAAAAATTTCGACTTGCTTTTCACACGTTTTTTGTCTCAACTATAACGATTTCTTAGTCGTCGTTCTTTTTGTTTTTCAAAAATGAAGCTGTTGTAAATAATTCAGTATGGATTAAACAGTATAATGTTAATTTTTTAAAATTTTATCAATTATACGCATCAAAAATCAGTATTAGGTAATAATATGTTTTCAAATCACTGCATCCCCTAAATTTTTTTAAATATCATTTGAAATAACTAAATTTGCGAGATAAATAAAAATTGAGCTATTTTGGCTTTTAATTTTGTGTGAATCAAAGCAATTAGCCACTAACATTGAAAAAAATCTATTATGAGCATTTATAGCGATTATTTAAGAGAAATCGAAGAAAGAAAAGGGCAGGGATTACATCCAAAACCTATTGATGGTGCTGAATTACTAAGCGAAATCATTACACAAATAAAAGATATTGAAAACGCCGATCGTGCCGAATCATTACATTTTTTCATTTACAATACCGTGCCGGGTACTACGCCTGCAGCTGGTGCAAAAGCTGTTTTTTTAAAGGAAATTATTCAAGGAATAGCAGTAGTTAATGAAATTACTCCCGCTTTTGCATTTGAATTATTATCACACATGAAAGGGGGGCCTTCTATTAAAGTTTTATTAGATTTAGCTTTAGGAGACCATATCGAAATTGCCACGCAGGCTGCTGAGGTACTGAAAACACAGTTTTTTCTATATGAAGCAGATACGAATCGCTTAGAAGAAGCCTATAAAAATGGAAATACAATTGCTATAGCTATTTTAGAAAGTTATGCTAAAGCGGAGTTTTTTACAAAGCTTCCAGAAGTAGTTGAAGAAATAAAAGTGGTAACATATATTGCTGGCGAAGGAGATATTTCAACAGATTTATTGTCGCCTGGAAACCAAGCACACTCTAGATCAGATCGTGAACTTCATGGTAAATGCTTGATTTCTCCAGCAGCACAAGACGAAATCCAAGCCTTGCAAGCGCAACATCCAGATAAAAGTGTGATGCTTATCGCTGAAAAAGGAACTATGGGTGTAGGGTCATCAAGAATGTCAGGTGTTAATAATGTGGCGCTTTGGACCGGTAAAAAAGCAAGTCCGTACGTTCCATTTATAAATATTGCGCCTATTGTAGCAGGAACAAACGGAATTTCACCAATATTCCTTACTACTGTTGATGTAACGGGTGGTATTGGTCTAGATCTTAAAAACTGGGTAAAAAAGTTAGATCAAAATGGAGATCCAATTCGTAACGAAAGTGGCGATGTTGTGCTGGAAGAAGCCTATTCGGTTGGTACTGGAACGGTATTAACCATCAATACCAAAACAAAAAAATTATACAATGGCGATACAGAATTAATCGATATTGCTAAAGCATTTACTCCTCAAAAAATGGAGTTCATTAAAGCTGGAGGATCGTATGCGATTGTTTTTGGAAAAAAATTACAAACTTTTGCTTCTAGAACATTAGGAATCGCAATTGTTCCCGTTTTTGCTCCATCAAAAGAAGTTTCTGTTGAAGGACAAGGATTAACGGCAGTTGAAAAAATATTTAATAAAAATGCGGTGGGTAATACGCCAGGAAAAGTGCTTCATGCAGGTTCTGACGTTCGTGTTACTGTAAACATCGTAGGGTCTCAAGACACGACTGGTTTAATGACTTCTCAAGAATTAGAGTCGATGGCGGCTACTGTGATTTCACCAATTGTTGATGGAGCTTACCAATCCGGTTGTCATACTGCATCAGTTTGGGACAATAAATCGAAAGCGAATATTCCAAGATTGATGAAGTTTATGAATGATTTTGGTTTAATTACGGCTCGGGATCCAAAAGGAGAATATCACGCCATGACCGATGTTATTCACAAAGTTTTAAATGATATTACTGTAGATGAGTGGGCTATCATTATTGGTGGTGACTCGCATACTAGAATGTCAAAAGGAGTTGCGTTTGGTGCAGATTCCGGTACCGTTGCGCTAGCACTTGCTACTGGAGAAGCGTCTATGCCAATTCCAGAATCAGTAAAAGTGACGTTTAAAGGCGACATGAAAAATTACATGGATTTCCGTGATGTTGTTCATGCTACGCAATCTCAAATGTTGAAACAATTTGGCGGAGAAAATGTTTTTCAGGGTCGAATTATCGAGGTGCATTTAGGTACACTTACCGCAGATCAAGCCTTTACCTTTACAGACTGGACGGCTGAGATGAAAGCGAAAGCTTCGATTTGTATTTCTGAAGACGATACTTTAATCAAATCACTAGAAATTGCGCAAGGAAGAATCCAGATCATGATCGATAAAGGTATGGATAACGAAAAGCAAGTTCTAAAAGGATTGATTGCGATTGCCAATAATAGAATTGAAGAAATTAAATCAGGTACTAAACCAGCTTTGACTCCTGATGCCAATGCAAAATATTTTGCCGAAGTGGTTATTGATTTAGATATCGTTGCAGAACCTATGATTGCAGATCCAGACGTAAACAATGCAGATGTTTCTAAGCGTTATACGCATGATACGATTCGTCCGCTTTCTTTTTACGGAGGTGTGAAAAAAGTAGATCTTGGTTTTGTAGGATCTTGTATGGTACACAAAGGCGATTTGAAGATATTATCTCAAATGCTAAAAAATATAGACGAACAATATGGTAAAGTAGAGTTTAAAGCACCGCTAGTGGTAGCACCGCCAACCTACAACATCGTAGACGAATTGAAAGCAGAGGGAGATTGGGAAGTGTTACAAAAATACTCTGGATTCGAATTTGATGATAATGCTCCAAAAGGCGTTGCACGTACTGGATATGAAAATATTTTGTATCTAGAGCGTCCTGGTTGTAATTTATGTATGGGTAACCAAGAAAAAGCAGCGAAAGGAGATACGGTGATGGCAACCTCTACGCGTCTTTTCCAAGGAAGAGTCGTTGAAGATTCAGAGGGTAAAAAAGGAGAATCTTTGCTTTCATCAACACCAGTTGTGGTACTTTCGACCATTTTAGGGAGAACGCCAACGATTGAAGAATACAAAGCTGCCGTGAAAGGAATTAACCTAACTCAGTTTGCGCCCTCTCACAAATTATTGGCAAATTAGCAAAATTGTAAAATAAATAATTCTAAAAGCCTAAGTCTGTATAAAAGACTTAGGCTTTTTTTATGAGTATGCCTTCTCTATTTTTTGTACCTTGTAATGATTCAATAATTACTAACGTGTAGCAACAAAAAACAATTTGATATGGCTTTTGATATAGAAATGATTCGAAAAGTGTACAACAACATGACCACTCGTGTAGATAAAGCACGCGAAATAGTTGGGCGTCCGCTTACGCTAACAGAGAAAATTTTATACAACCACCTTTGGGATGGAATGCCAACTGAAGCTTTTACGCGAGGTGCAGATTATGTAGATTTTGCTCCAGATAGAGTGGCGTGTCAAGATGCAACGGCTCAAATGGCCTTATTGCAATTTATGCATGCAGGAAAATCTAAAGTGGCAGTTCCTACAACAGTGCATTGTGATCACTTGATTCAGGCCAAAGTGAATGCAGTCACCGATTTGGCTAGAGCTAAAACTCAAAGCAATGAAGTGTTTGAATTCCTTTCTTCCGTTTCTAATAAATACGGAATTGGTTTCTGGAAACCAGGCGCCGGAATTATTCATCAGGTGGTGTTAGAGAATTATGCTTTTCCTGGTGGAATGATGATCGGTACCGACTCACATACTGTAAATGCAGGTGGTTTAGGAATGGTAGCTATTGGTGTTGGTGGTGCTGATGCGGTAGATGTCATGTCAGGAATGGCGTGGGAATTAAAGTTTCCTAAATTAATTGGAGTAAAATTAACGGGTAAACTATCGGGATGGACTGCTCCAAAAGATGTAATTCTTAAAGTTGCTGGAATTCTTACCGTAAAAGGAGGAACAGGCGCTATTGTTGAATATTTTGGCGATGGCGCAACCGCTATGTCTTGCACAGGAAAAGGAACAATCTGTAATATGGGTGCCGAAATTGGCGCAACGACTTCTACTTTTGGCTATGATGCATCTATGAGTAGGTATTTGCGTTCTACAGATAGAGCTGATGTTGCAGATGCTGCAGATAAAATTGCACCGTATTTAACTGGCGACGCTGCCGTCTATGAAAACCCGGAGCTGTATTTTGATCAAGTAATCGAAATCAATTTAGACGAATTAGAACCACATTTAAATGGTCCTTTTACGCCAGATCTGGCAACGCCAATATCAAAAGTAAAAGAGGAAGCCATTAAAAACAATTGGCCTTTAAAAATCGAAGTAGCTTTAATTGGCTCTTGCACCAATTCATCCTACGAGGATATTGCACGAGCGGCTTCTATCGCGAAACAAGTTACCGACAAAAATTTAAAAATAAAATCCCAATTTACCATTACACCAGGTTCTGAAATGGTTCGCTACACCATAGAACGTGACGGATTTATCGATGTTTTCGATAAAATGGGAGCAACTGTTTTTGCAAATGCTTGTGGACCATGCATTGGAATGTGGGATAGAGAAGGCGCAGAAAAGGAAGAACGCAATACAATCGTACATTCATTCAATAGAAACTTCTCAAAAAGAGCTGATGGGAACCCCAATACGTTGGCTTTTGTGGGTTCGCCGGAACTAGTTACTGCCTTAGCCATAGCAGGAGATTTAAGTTTTAATCCATTAACGGATACATTAATTAATGAAAATGGGGATGAGGTAAAACTGGATGCACCATCAGGCGACGAATTACCACCAAAAGGATTTGATGTAGAAGATCCAGGATTTCAAGCACCAGCTGCAGACGGTTCTGGAATTCAAGTTTCAGTAAGTGACACGTCAGAACGCTTGCAATTATTAGCGCCATTCTTACCTTGGGACGGGAAAAATATTTTGGGAGCTAGAGTACTGATCAAAGCATTTGGGAAATGTACCACAGATCACATTTCAATGGCAGGTCCGTGGTTGCGCTTCCGTGGGCATTTAGATAATATTTCTAATAATATGTTAATCGGAGCCATTAATGCCTTCAATCAAAAAACAAATTCTGTTAAAAATCAACTAACGGGGGCGTACGATGCGGTTCCTGCTGTTGCACGCGCCTATAAAGCGGCTGGAGTTCCTTCTATTGTTGTTGGCGATCACAATTATGGTGAAGGATCTTCTCGAGAACATGCTGCTATGGAGCCTCGTTTTTTAGGTGTCAAAGCCGTTTTGGTCAAGTCATTTGCACGGATCCATGAAACCAATCTAAAAAAACAAGGCTTGCTGGGATTGACGTTCGTAACGGAATCTGATTACGATAAAATTCAAGAAGATGACACGATCAATTTTATAGATTTAGTCGATTTTGCTCCAGAAAAACCACTAACATTAGAGTTCGTTCATACCGATGGGACTACAGATAGTATTTTGGCAAATCATACCTATAACGAAGGTCAAATAGGTTGGTTTGTTGCCGGTTCTGCCTTAAATCTAATTGCAGCAGCGGGAAACGCATAAACCAAGCCTGCTATTTTATACTCAAAACGCCTTAGGAAACTAGGGCGTTTTTTTTGTATGGTTCCTATTTTTCTTAGGAGCTATTTCCTGCTGAGCGTTTCAAGCTTTTTCATCCAATTGCTTTTTTCCAGCGCATAAAGGAGCTTTTTTCAGTCGCTCTTTATACACAGGAAAAAAATAGCAATTGGATTTCAAAAGGCTTTTCACTTTCATCAGGGCTAAAAAGAAAGGAGTAAAAATGACGTTTAGAGTGGCCTCAAAAGCCAATGCCTACAGTTGCTTTTGAACGTAAAATCATCGATAAAAGTCAAAAAAAAGCGTTAAAGTTTGTTTTTTGAGCGTTAAAATTTGAAAAAGTCTGGGTATTTTTGAACAAATGACATATATTAGCTTTTTAAATAAAATAGTTGTCAGAAGAGTATCGGATAAATTTGTTCCCATCTTCTCTCTCAAATTTTATTTCAAAAGCAATAATCCGGTCGGATAATAGTGCTTTATTATTTCAACTGTTACGAATTTGAAATAGAAAATTAATCAGAATTTAAAATGGACACATTCCGAATTTCTTTTTTTTGAAAGAGATGAGGAACATTTTTACAATTTTTTAAAAAGAAAAGTAAAAAAGCAAAACCAGAGCGAGATTTAATAATTATATCCCGAAATCGCTGTGTAGAATAAAAATGGGGTAGGTAATTTGAAATAGATGAATATGAGTTTAAGATTAATTGTAACATTGTTTGTATTAAATAGTATCGTTCTTTTTTCACAGGAGAAAACCACTAAACACACTATCGCAAAAGGAGAAACAATTTCAAGTATTGCAGAGAAATATGACGTAAAACAGAGTGCTATTTTTAAATTAAATCCAAAAGCAAAAAATCTTTTAAAACTCAATTCCATTTTATTAATTCCAGTTGCCGCTTCAAAAAAGTCCAATGTAAAATCTAAAATTGCAACAAATTATTCCAGCAAAGAGCACGAAGTTTTAGCCAAAGAAACACCGTACGGAATTGCTAAACTATACGGAATCTCGCTGAAAGAATTAAACGAAGTCAATCCAACATTAGAAGCCACTGGATTAAAAATAGGTCAAAAAATTATACTTCCGGCTCAAGAATCTTCACCTGAAATAGCAGTTGCCGCAAAGTTTACTGAAACAGGAAATTTCACTGAAGAACAAACAACAATTGCCGTTTTGCCTAAAGAATCCAAATATTCAATCGCCAGAAAATACGGAATTACAGTAAAAGAATTAGATAGAGCCAACCCAACAATAGGAACTAAAGCACTTCGAGTTGGTCAAAAAATAACAATTCCAGGAAATGGAATTCAATCGGGTGAAACAATTGTTGCTGTTCCAGAAAATAAAGAAGTGTCAACTCCAGAAACGGTAGTTGTTGCTGAACCAGTCAAAGAAGTATCAAAATCAGAAGAGGCAGTAGTTTTAGAACAAAAAACAGAACTGTTTCAACCAAAAAGCCTTGCTATTGCTGATGCAAAACATACCGAGACTGAACCTTCGGGTATTGTAACTCGGGAAGTTTTACCAAAAGAAACTAAATACGGTATTGCTAAACAATATGGACTAACGGTAAAAGAACTAGAAAATCAAAATCCAACCGTTAAAAACGGACTTCGTGTAGGAGATAAACTACGCATTCGTGCTAATAATGAGCCCATACAAAATAATGTAATTGTTAGCGCAGATCAAATAAATGCCGCTCCTATTGAGAATACTAAAATTGATTTTAACAATGGATTAAAACCAACATTTAATCACGATTTTCTGGATCAATTGATTCAGCGGGCTTCAGAAAATATAGGAACTCGATACCGCTCTGGAGGAACTTCAAAAGCAGGCTTTGATTGCTCAGGTCTTATGTGCTCTACTTTTGAAGCTTTTGACATAAAATTACCAAGGACATCGAGAGAACAATCAAGTATTGGTACTAGAATTAATACCGAAGAAGCTCAAAAAGGAGATCTTATATTTTTTAAAACAAACGGCCGAAGCCAAATTAATCACGTAGGTATGGTGGTTGAAGTTTGTGAGGGAGAAATAAAATTCATTCACTCTTCTGTCAGCAACGGTGTGATTATTTCATCTACTAAAGAAAAGTATTACGAGAAAAATTTCTCTCAAATCAATAGAGTATTACAATAATTTGGTGCCTTGTCTACCGTATTATTGCAAACGCTTCAACTACTGAAGCGTTTTTTATTACTACTAAATTTTTATTTCACCTGAATTCCCGCCTACTAAATTAGTGCCCGTGACTACAGAGGCTGCCATTTTTAGAAAATTGATCATTTGATTGCCATCAACGTCCCAAAAATAGGCACTAGTGGGTTTGACTTTAATGAGGGATACGTTGGGGTCTTTTTTTCCTTCTTTAAACCAAATGTTCACTATAGGAGTCCAAAGCTCTTCAATTTTTGCTGGATCAGTATTGATGCTGGCTTCACCATTTACTACCATATAACTCCCTTTTCCGGGATGGGCAAAAAATAGTTGAACAGCAGCATCGTGTTCTATTTCTTTATTTTTATCGCTATTTTTTTCACTAAAAAACCAAATGTTTCCCTCGTCACATACATCAACTACACCCATTGGTCTTGCAGTCGCTCCATCATTTTTATCTAGATTAGTACAAAAAAGACAGGTATTGATATCTTTAACAAGGCTCTTAAGTTTGTCTACTCCTTCAACTGTATATTCATTTTTTGTATCGCTCATAATCCTAGTTTTATTTGAATTGAATTTTGCTGTTTTGTTTTACAAAGATGGTCAACAAAGGTGCGAATCGCATTATACAATTAAGAAGAAAAGTTTCATTTTTCACGTATTAAAACGGTAACATTAGGTGTTTTAAAGCGTATTGTGGTGAAAATTTACAAGAACCGGTCTTTAGAAAGATCGAAAAGTAAAAATTGTTTTTAATTTGAAATACGTTAGATAAACCAGTCAAAAGGACCGTCAGATTTTTGGAAAACTAGCAATTTAATGGAGTTCATTTAAAAATTTATAATTTTTTTACTACACTTTAAATGAATTGAAATTGGACTTTTTGATGGAGTAAGTAGCAATTCAAAGTAAGTAAACTTTAGAGTTGTTTTTATTTCTGTTGTAATAACCGTTTTGCAAGAATATCTCTTATTATTTTGATGGATGTTTCGGTTGAACTGCTATTCGTATTTATAGCGGTACTGTCATTATTATAAGGTGCATAAGTAACTTGATTGGGTCTTGAAAACAAACCTACAGTAGGTTTCAAGGAAGCACTAGCCAAATGCATAATGCCACTATCAGCGCCAATAAAAATCTCAGTATTTGCAATTACGGCTCCAATTTCACGAATGTCTTTACTATAAAACGTAGGGGATTTAAATCCTATTTGCGAAACATTTTCTACGGGTAAAATTTCGATGATGTTGTAATTGGGAAATTCTTGTAGTAATGCTGCGTAAAAATCATCCCACCATGCTGTAGAGTAGCATTTGTCGTCTGTTGCATAGGTAAAAATGGATATTGTTTTTTTGGCTGCAGGAACAATTTCGTCTACCGTTTTTTTACCGATAGCTAATTCATTAGTACTCAATTTTAGATCTAATGATGGAATCGAATTTGCATTTTCAGGAAAACCCAGTTCGGTCAAAAAGCGTCTAAATTCATATACCGGGTACTTTGCAATGTGACCATAATCACTATATTTCGCTTCTAAAGTAGTATTTTCTGCTCCAAAGAATTTATACTTGGCATCAGCGAATTGAGCAGATAATCTTCCGGATGACGAATTTTTATTTACATTGATTACAATATCATATTTGGCACTTTTTAGTTGCACCCAAACCTTAAAATAAGCAATTAAATTTTTAAAAGGTTTTTTGGGAAGTTCAATTATGATATCTATGTTTTTGTAGTTTTCAAAAATAATGGGTGTCAAGCCACCTTTTACAAATAAATCAATTTTGCAATCAGGAAAAGTAACACTTACATCTTGTACCAGCGGGGTAACCAACAAGAGGTTTCCCAATCGATGATTGGGTCTAGAGATTAAAACCCTTTTGATTTCAATTTTTTGACTTAAATCTATGGTTTGATTGCGATGCGAATTACCAATATTCTTAGTCAGACTTTTGGTTAATATTCTGCGGTAAACATTTACTGTTTTTAAGATGCTCATGCTTTTATGATACTATATGGTACTGAAATGGGTGTTGATCTAAAATTTAAATCGGTTTTTATTCTTTTGGCAGCAACTGTCAGCAGTTCTACTACTTCGAAAAAATTCTCAAAGTAACAAAGATACAATTTAGAAACTAATAAATATTTATGGGGTTTTGCCCTATACTATTGTGATAGATATCAGCTGCTTATTTCGGAGTAATTTACAACCCTATGAAAACAAAAGGATTACTTAAAAATAAACTAGAAAAAGAGAGGTTTAAAACACCGCTTACAAAATAGAATTGATGTAAATTAGACTTTGATATCATAAAAAAGGAGCGTGATGCGCTAGGATTTTAAAATATTTATAACCTTTGACATCTAAAACAATAGTATTATGAGCACGACTAAATTAACAATTAATAAGAATGGTTCGATAAAAATAGAAGGCGATTTTGAAATAACAGATTGCAATGGTCAAACCTACGGTTTAGAAGGAAGAACCGCTTTGGGTCTTTGCCGTTGTGGTTTATCTGCCAACAAACCTTTTTGCGATGGAGCACACCGCAATGGTTTTGAGCATGAACCTGCAGCGTTTGATTTGCCACCCGTAAAAACAAAGTAGTATCGTTTTCTAATTCGATTATATACGAAAAAGCTAAATCTTTGCGGATTAAGCTTTTCTTGTTTATTTTTTAAACCAATTAAATACACTGTTTTATTAACTCAATTTACTGCTATTCTAAAATGATTTGTCCTTCAAACTACTAATAATCGCCATCACATCTTGATCGCCCAATCCTTCTTGTTCTGCTGCAGCATAACTGTCATACAATGGATGAATCAGCGGAGTATCGAGACCGGCTTCTTTGGCCAGTCTTAAATCTTTCACTAAATGTTTCAAAGCAAATGCGGCAGGGAAAGAATCGTTTAAAATAGAAGGTGTTTTGATATTCGTGATTCCGTTTCCGCAAGCGCCTTGGTTGATGATGTTGAGCATGTCTTCCTTGCTCACGCCGTTTTTCTCGGCAAATAAAACCGTCTCAGCTATTCCTTGAAGATTTAGTCCAAGTAAGTAATTGATGGCTAATTTAGCCGAACTTGCCACACCTGGTTCGCCAACGTGAATGGCAATTTTACCCAAAACGTCAAATATGGGTTTTGCTACTTCAAAATCTTCATTTGAAGCGCCCACAAGAATAACCAAAGTTCCGTCTTGTGCCGGTTTTACGCTTCCAGATACGGGAGCGTCTATGAAATGAACGTGATGTTGGTTGCAAATGGTGTTTAAATAACGCGAGGTTTCCGGTGCAACCGTACTCATATTGATAATGGTTTTTCCAGCAGATGCTGCAGACAATAAACCTTTTGGTCCCTCAAAAACTTCTTTGACAGCTGCGTCATTAGATAACATGGTCAAAACAACATCACAGGTTTCCATTAGCTCTTGTAAACTGCTTGCTGATTTTGCTCCTGCAGCCAGTAAAGGTGCTTCTTTATCTTTAGTACGATTGAAAACCGATACTTCAAAACCTGCTTGGAGTAGGTTCATCACCATTGGATTTCCCATATTGCCAAGACCTGTCCATCCTAATTTTAATGTATTCATGATTTTTGTGTTGTTTATATTATTTGTTCATTAAGGGTACAGTTTGCAAAAATGCGCTACCAATTGTTGTATATCAGCGCTGTCGGTATCGAAGTCATTGCGAGGAACGAAGCAATCGCATTTAGTTTTTTTATTTTCTCCTATTTGTGGGGAATTAATGCTAAAAGATATAATAATCACGATGCAAACGCTACGATTATGCTCTAAATTAAAATTGGCACTCGTGGAAAACGAGCGCCAGTGGGTAATTTTAAAATAAGAGACTTAACTTCTTTATCTTTTCAGCAGTGTACAATCACTGAGATTTTAACTTGTATTTTATATCGTTTAGTCGTTATAATTATTAAATCTTTTCTTTGAGAGCAAAAGAAATATCATTATGACAACAAAGTGAATAATAGTATTAAAATAGGTCTTTCCAGTCAAAAAGTAACCAGATATTGTAAGAATAATTGGTAACACAACAGTTAAAATCAAAAGTCCGTAATACAAACTAGAGGTAGATTTTAACTGTTTGTCCGTTTTGTTCGAGTGTTCTTCTTTTTGCATATTTTTAATTTTTTTTTAAATAGTTTTTTCACAGCCTGACGTTCTGTAGCTTGTCTCAGTGGCGTCCTCTCACCAAACAATCATAAATATAAACCAGATTTTGCGTTATCAGTTTGTTTTCTAAAGAATCACAGAATTAAGCCATTGAGGCAAACCGCTGTTGTTCGTTCTTACTTTTTGCTTCGATCCATTTTCTTTCGCTCTCACAATATTATTTTCATATTTTAACTTTGGATTTAAACTTAATTTTATTGAGCAGTTCTATATTTGCCAAAAATTATTGCCAATAATAATATTCCAATTCCAATTCCAAAAAATAAACCTTTTGTAAAATCAGGTAATTCGACAAAATGAGAAAAGATTTGCGAAACTGCAATTATGAATATTCCACTTGACATTAGAATTACTGATTTTCTATTTATTATTTTTTTCATTTTCTTCTTTTAAGAATTAGCTGTGTTCAACTCATAAGTGCAACAAACTTATTATTTAGAGTTTCAATAGGACTAAGGTAATTGAATTTTCTAATGGGTCTGTTATTAATTGATAATTCTACTTGTTT